>JAICWX010000039.1 GCA_025934635.1 Streptosporangiaceae bacterium
ATCGCCCCGACCATCGTCGGCGGCAGCAAGAAGCACGGCGGACCCGACCTGGGGCCCACCCGGGCCCGGGAGGCGTGGAAGCTGCTCGGCGTCAACGGGCTCGGCGTCGCCTACGACCCGCCCGGACCCGACTTCCCGGCCGACCAGCTACCCAAGCTGACCACGCGGATGGTGGCCCGCGTACAGGGCTTCCCCGACAGCTGGGAGTTCTCCGGCCGCAAGACCGCGGCCTACCGCCAGGTCGGCAACGCCTTCCCGCCGCCGGTGGCCCGGGCCCTGGGCGACGCGATCCGCCGCGCCCTGGAAACCGCCAGCCCGGCTCCGGGCACGACCGACCTGGGGCACCACGCGAGCCTGGCCGAGGGTTAAGCCGCCGCCGACCGGCTCAGGGCCCGGTAGAGCAGCCGCGGGTCGCCGAGCCGCCGGCGCAGCTCGCGTTCGAGACCGGAGATCGGGTACAGGTTCTGCGGGGCGCGGGGATCCTTGTACCGGGTGGAGGCGAACCGCGGCAGGCAGACCTGGCTGAGGTCGGCGAGCCTGGTGACGCCGGGGACGGGCAGGTCGGCCGAGCACTCCATCCGGACCACGCCCGCCCACGGCGGCCCGCCGGTCCGGGGCAGGCGCAGGTACCAGCTGTGCCGGTTCAGGTTCGCGCTGATCAGGAACACCGGTGTCCGCTGCCCGGCTTCGAGCTTGCCCACCAGCGGGTTCAGGTTCGGCGTCAGGTAGCTGATGTGGTGCGTTTTTATGTAGCCAAGCGTGCGCGGCAGATGCTCGCGCCGGCGCAGTGGACCGTCGACGATGAGCAGGTCGTCGTCGGCGGGGATTCCGTGGGCCGTCAGGGCGGACCGGGCCTGGCCCGCGACTGTCACCTCGAAATCGGTCATGCGGTCCTGCAAGGCCTGGGACAGCGCCTGGCCCAGCGGCTGGCGGGCGGCCGCCTTGGTGCGGTGGGCGGTATACGTCCCGGCCCAGGTGGCGATGTCCGCCGCGTGCGGGGCCACCGTGAACAGGCCGCGCTCGGTCTCAGCCTGGACGAGATGGGCCTGCCGGCCGCAGCAGCACACCACCCCGGCGGCGTAGGAGGCGCACAGCGCGGCGCTCGCCTCGGTCGCGGGGGAGTTGGCGCGGGCGCCGTCCTCGATCCAGACCCGGGCCTCGATGCGCCGTACCCCGTCGACGAACAGCACCGCGGCCGGCTGGGCGAGCCCGGCCTTCGGTTCGATCGCTTCCCAGTCGTCGCCCGGTACCTCCACCGTCGCATCTACCTTGATCTTGGATTCATCGAGGTCCTCTCCGACCTCATCGCTGGTGCCATAGCCCGGGTCCCACCCGTCCACGCTGAATCGCATCACGGGGCCGCCGCCCCGGCCGGGGCGAGCCCTTCACGGACCACGGTGGAGGTCTTCGCGTCCCGGGACACGTGGAACCGGACCGGCACCCGCTCGGCCAGCGCCGCCACGTGGGTGATCACCCCCACCATCCGGTCGTCCTGGGCCAGGGTTTCCAGGGTGGAGGCGACCACGTCGAGGGTTTCCGGGTCGAGCGTCCCGAATCCCTCGTCCAGGAAGATCGAGTCCAGCCGGGCCACGCCGGCCGCCGACAGGCTGGACATCTGCGACGACAGGGCCAGCGCGAGGGCGAGCGACGCCTGGAAGGTCTCGCCGCCGGACAGCGTCCGGACGGATCGCTGGGAGTCGGCGTCCGCGTGGTCGATGACGTAGAAGTCGCCGTCGGAATGGGTGAGGTCGAACTGGCCGCCGGACAGGCCCGCCAGGTTGCTGGACGCCAGTTCCACCAGGCTGTCCACGGCGGCCGTCACCAGCCAGCGCGGGAACCGGTCCGAGCGGAGCAGGTCGCCGAGCATCTTGGCCACGTTCTGCTCCTCGCGCGCGGCGTCCCGCTTGGCCGCCAGGTCAGCCGCCTGGACGCAGCGCTCGGCGATGCGCAAGGTCGCCGCCCGGGCCCGCTCGAGGGCCGCCACGACCACCCGCGCCGCGGCCGCCGGGACGGCGTCCGGCGCCAGGTCAACCCCGGCGGCGGCCAGGTCCGCACGCAGCCGGCCGGTCAGGTCATTGACCACCGAACGGGTGGCCTCCACCTTCTCCCGCCCGGGGCCAATCCCCGCGTCCCTGACGGCTGTCGCCCCGGCGGCCCAGCTCGCCAGGGCCTGCCACCCCGCCAGCAGGCCGTCGCCCAGCGCGGGTGCCCCCAGCACGACCAGCGGATCCCGGGCCGCGGACAGCCGGGTGCGCGCCGCCGTTTCGTCGCGTTCCAGGTCAGCCAGGGCCTTCTCGGCATCGCCGCGGTCGGCGCGGGCCGTGAGCAGGCGCTGCTCGGCGTCCGCGGCGGCGCCCTCCAGCTCGTCCCGGCGGGCCAGCCGGGCCGTGATCTCGGCCTCGTCCGGGGCGTCGCCCAGCAGCCGGTCGAGCTCGCCGATCCGGCCGGCCAGCTCGGTCAGCCTGGTTCTGGCCTCCTGCTGGGCCCGCGCCGCCTCGGCCGCCTTCTTGCGCAGCTGGGCCAGGCTGCTTTCCGCCTCGGCGAGCCGGTCGTGGGCTTCCTGGAGCTGCCGGGCGGTCGCCGCCGCGGCCGGGCGGGCCCCGGCCAGCTCAGCGGCCCGCTCCCTGGCCTGCGCGGCGGCCCAAGAGGACAGGGTGGTCCAGGCGGCCGCCAGGTGAGCGTCATCGGCCGCCGGGGCGCCCAGGCCGACCAGCCGGTCGCGGACCGCGTGCAGGTCGCGGCGGGCCCGCGCCCCCTCGGCCTGGACGGCGCCGAGCGCGTCCCGCGCCGACTGGGCCCGCCGGCGCGTGGTGTCGAGCCCCGCCGCTGCCGTCCGGACGGCGGCATCCAGTTCCTGGCGTGCCCGCAGCGTCTCGGTGACCTGCGCCAGCGCAGCTGTGACCGGCGCCGGCGCGGGCCCGGCGGACGAACCGGCGGTGCCGTTCCCGGCGCCGTCCGCGGCGAGGAACTCGGTCACCGCGGTCAGGGACGCCGCCGCCAGCGGCCCGGACAGCATGGCGGCCAGCGCGGTCACGTGCCTGGTCCGCTGCCCGGCCAGCGCCTCGGTGCCGGAGGCCGCTTTCGCCTCCGCCGTCGCGGCGGCGGCGGTTCGCTTCTGGGCGGCGGCGACGGCCGCGACGGCCTGATCGAGGTTTCGCTGCGCGGCGTCGATGGCTCCCGCGTCCAGGGGGGCGGGCAGGGTCGCGACGGACTGGTCGCAGACCGGGCAAGGCTGACCGGCCAGCAGATGCGTGCGCAGGTCGGCGGCGAGGTGCGTCCGGCGGGCCTCGTCGAGTTCGGCCTGGCGCGCCCGCCGGGCCGACTCGGCCGCGGTCAGCGCCTGGTCGGCGGCTTCCCGCGCCTGGCTGGCCTGGGTCAGCCGCGCTTGCGCCGCGGCCTGGGCCGGGGCGAGCTCGCGGAGCTCACCGAGGTCGCGCTCGGCGCGCTCGAGCAGGCCGAGCCCGACGGCGGAATCGACGGCGGCCCGCGCCGCCCGGTCGGCCTGCTCGGCGGCCTCGAGGCGCTCGCGCGCGTCGTGCATGGCCGCCGTGGCCAGCTGCTCGCGCTCATCGAGCTGGTTGACGCCGTCCGGGATCGTGACGGCGGCCAGGGTGGCGTGCGCGGTATCGAGGTCGCGGACCGCCTGCCCGGCGGCTTCGGCCGCCCGGGCGGCCCGGTCGCGGTCCGTGCGCAGCTGCTCGAGGCCGCCCTCGGTGCCGGCGACCGCGTCGTCGGCCTGGCGGGACACGCCGGCCAGCCGTTCCGCGTCCTGCTCCAGCGACGGCCGCCGGGCCGCGCACTGGCCTCGCTCCTGGCGGCGCTGGCGGGCGAGCTCCAGTGGCGCCCGCTGCGGGCCGCCGGCCAGCGCCTGCCGCGCCCCGGCGTCGGCTTCGGTGGCCTGGCTTTCGGCCATAAGGGCCTGTTCCACCTGGACCCGGGCGGCCGCCAGCCGGGTGTCCAGGGCCGCCGCGTCCGCCGGTACCCGGATCGCGGCCAGCGTGGCCCGTTCCCGCTCCAGCCGCTCGAGCCCGGCCGTCGCGGCGCTCAGGTCACGATCCGCCGCCTCGATCTCGGGCAGGGCCCGCTTCACCCGTTCGTTCAGTACGTCGAGCGCCTTTTCGCACCGCTGGGCCGCGTCCTGGGCGTCCGGGGTGGCGTCGGCGAAGGTGGCCAGGGTCTCGCCGAGGGCGTCGGCGCGCTGCCCGGCCGCGCCGGCCCGGTGGTTCGCCCGCGTCATCATCTGCTGGTAGTGCTCGGCGCCGAGCAGGCGCAGCAGGATCTTCTGCCGGTCGCCCGGCGTCGCGTGCAGGAACGCGGCGAACTGGCCCTGCGGCAGCACCACGCACTGGCAGAAGTCGTCGTAGGACAGGCCGAGCAGGCGCTCGACCGCCTCCGCGACCCCGCGCTCCTTGGCCAGGACCTCCGTCGGCTCGCCCGGCCCGGCCAGGCCGTCCGGGCCGGTGATCCGTTCCAGGGTCGCGGCCCGCTGGCTGACCTGGCTGCCGATCCGGCGCAGCTCCCGGGCGACCACGTACCGCTGGCCGGCTGCCTCGAACACCAGCCGGACCGTGGCCCGGCCGGTGGTCGGCGCGAGCGCGAGCGAGACCATGCCCCGCCGGCCCCACCGGGGTACCGACCCGTACAGGGCGAAGGTCATCGCGTCGATGACGGTCGACTTGCCCGAGCCGGTGGGCCCGACCAGGGCGAAGAAGCTGGCGTCGGTGAAGTCGACCCGGGCCGGCTCGCGGAAGGCGGCGAACCCGTTCATGTCCAGCACAACCGGACGCATCGCAGTGCCCCTTTCCCTCAGCCGGCCGTCTCGGCGCTGATGACCTCGTCGTGCAGGTCGGCGAACAGCTTCGCCACCCGGGCGTCGGCCACGCTGACGGCGGTGCAGTAGTCGGCGAACAGCTGCCCGGGCGTCCGCAGCACGTCGGCCGCCTCCGGGTGCCCGGCCTTGGCCGGGGCGGCGAACTCGGGGTCGATGCGGACCTCGAGGGCGTTCGGCATGATGCCGGCCACCGCCTCCCGCAGCCCGGCGCGGGCCGGCTCACGGACCCAGACCCGCAGGTAATCATCACCGAACGAGCTGGCCAGGGCCTCGAGCTCGGCCACCGTGCCGCGGACCGTGCGCAGTCGCCGCCCGGCCGTCACCGCGATGTCGGTGATGCGCGCCGGGGTGGACGGGGTCGCCTCGACCAGGCAGACCACGCTGGTATTGTCCTGCTCGCCGAAATCCACCGCGAGCGGGGATCCGCTGTAGTGGACCGGGCAGTGCGCCGGGAGCGACTGGCGGCGGTGCAGGTGCCCGAGCGCGACGTAGTGGGCCGAGACCGGGAAGATGCCGGCCGGCACGCTGTACTCGAAGATCGACTGGGCGGCTCGTTCGCCGCCCCCGAACAGGCCGCCGACGCAGGTCAGGTGGGACATGGCCAGGTTGACCGTGTCCCCGCCGAAGCCGCTGGTCAGGGTGTCGACGAGGCCGCGGATCTGGTCGTCGTAGGCGCGCACGTTCTCCGCCGGGGTATTGGTCATGATCTCGGCCGCCTTGACGGCGTAGCGCGGGGTGAGGAAGGGCAGCACGGCTAGCTGGGCGTCTTCCCCGGTCGAGCGGGCCCGGAACCGGATCAGGCCGCCCTTGCCCGGCGGGCGCGCCCCGCCGACCAGGGTGATGCCCGCGACCCCCATCAGCGGCCGGTAGGCATCGAAGGTCGGCGCGTGGTCGTGGTTGCCCGCGATGGCGATGACCTCGGCGCCGGCCTGCCGCAGCCGCAGCAGCGTCCTGACCACCAGCTGCTGGGCCGGGGCCGACGGCGCCACCGAGTCGTACAGGTCGCCAGCGATCAGGACCGCGTCGACCTGCTGCTCTTCCGCGATCCGGACGATCTCGCCGAGGACGGCGCGCTGCTCCTCGATCCGGTCGCGGCCCTTGAGGGTCTTGCCGACGTGCCAGTCGGCGGTGTGCAGGAATTTCACGGAACCCCCTTACGGAACCACGGGCCTTAGAAGGGCGGGATATCGTCGTCGTCCAAGGTCGGCAGGCGGCCGAAGGCGTCCGCGGGCGGGCCACCCGTTCGGTCATGGCTTTGCCCGTTCGCCGCGGCCACCGGTGCGCGCACGGGCGCGGCGCACTCGGCCAGCCTGGTCGCCCAGGCCGGGAACGGGAACTCGATCGCGAGCGGCACCGGGATCTCGGGCTGGGAGACGAACATGGCCCCCGGCTTGGCCAGCGTGGCCCGGGCCCGCTGCGAGGGGGGCAGGAAGCCGTACTCGGTGCGGCCCGCCTCGGCCGGGTCGAGACGGCCGACCACGCGGATCGCCGAGTTGGACACGATCCGCCGCTCGACCTCGCTGGCCGTCTGCTGCGCGCCGATGAGGATGATGCCGAGGGACCGGCCGCGTTCGGCGATGTCGAGCAGGACCTCCTTGATCGGCGAGCTGCCCTCGCGCGGGGCGTACTTGTTCAGCTCGTCGATCATCGTGAACAGCAGGCCGCCCGGGCCGGCCGCCTCCTTGCGGGCGGTCTCGGCCGCCAGGACCACCCCGACGACGAACCGCTGCGCCCGTTCCTGCAGGTTGTGCAGGTCGACCACGGTCAGCTGCTGGTCCTGGGTGGACACCATCCGCTTGGCGGAGCCGCCCAGGTCGCCGCGGATGAGCGGCCGCAGCGGCCGCACCGACGAGCGCATCCTTCTGACGAACGCGTTGATCGTCCCTACCCCGGTCACCGGCCCGGCCCAGGCCTGGCGGGTCTCGTCGTCGGTCAGCCGGTCCGTGATGACGTCGACGAGCCCCTCGTAGGTCGTGATCACCTCGTCGTCGAGCCGCACGCTCCCGTTCTCGCCGAACGGCACCGCGTCCATCCGCAGCCGCGCCGCGACCTGGTGGATCACGATCGTGTACTGGTTCCGCTCGTCCTCGGCGTCGGCGAACACGAACGGCAGCAGGACCTGGGCGCAGAACTCGGCGATCGTCCACCAGAACGCCTCGACGCCGCTGGTCCGCCCGGTCACGTGGGGCCGGCCGGTGATGTCCCCGGGCAGCGGCGGGGCGAAGAAGGCGACCGAGGCGAACGGGTCGGCGGGCAGGCCGAGCTGGGCGTAGTCGGCCCGCAGGTCGTCGTCGAGGCGCACGTTCGGCTGGTCGAGGAACAGCAGGTCCTCGCCCTTGACGCTGAACACCAGGGCCTTGGCGTTGACCGCCCGGGCGCCCAGCACGCCGGACCGGAAGATCGAGTGCAGCAGGAACAGGGCGAAGCTGGTCTTGGTCGCCACCCCCGAGATCCCGCTGATCGAGACGTGCGCGCCCCGGGTCCCGTCGAGGAAATCCAGGTTGATGTAGATCGGGGCGCCGTCCCGGCCCAGGCCGACCGGCAGCTTCGCGTCCATCCGGTCGAAGTACAGGGCCTGGGCGCGCTCGTCTCCCCGGGCGCGCCGGACGACTTCGCCCGGCCGCGGCGGCACGTAGATCTCCGGCTCGACCCGGGTGGTGCTCACCTCGGCGATCTCCTGGACCTGGGCGGGCAGCACGCCATCGGAGATGAGGAAGACATCCGAGCCGAAGCTCGCCCCCTCGTGCCGGGCCCGCACCTGCGTCACGACCCCGCTGGTCATGACCGGGCCGACCCCCGGCACCGCCCGGACCGTGACCACGACGTCGTCGAGCTGCAAGTACGCGCCTTCGCGGAGCGCGACGTTGAACTGCAGCGGGGTGGAATCCTCGGTTCCCACCACCTGACCCACCAGATCCTCGGTCACGGCATCTCCTCCCCGGTGTTGCCTGCCGCCCGACATCCTCCCGCATCTCGGTACCCTGGCCGGGACACCTCTGGCAAAACACCGAAGAGAGACCGGACGTGACCGCGCCGTTTGCCCGTTCCCTGCTGGGCTGGAAGGCGAGCGGGAAGAACAAGCTCGGCTGGCCGCTGGTCCCGAACTTCGCCGACGTCGACAACGCCGAGTCGATGCGGCTCGCCGCGGGCGTGCTCGACGCGCTGAATGTACCCCGGGACGAGGTATCCGACGTCCCGAAGGATCCCGGCGTCCCGCTGGAACTTCACGTCCGCGATCACCTGGCGGGCGCGCTGACCGTGCTTGACCCTGGCCGCGGCTGGGTCGTCGCCTGCGGCCAGATCATCACCAAGTTCGACCAGTACGCTCATCTCAGTGAAGTATACGAACTGGTACACGGTCATCCCGAGCTGCGCATCACCATCGGCACCGATTACCTGATCAAGCCGGACGTGACCGTCGCCACCGGCCGGCTGGCCGCCGAGTCGTGGCTGCCGCTGCTGCACGCGGCCATCTCGTGCAAGTGGACCATCCGCTCCGACCGGGTGCAGAACATCCGGCACGAGTGCCTGCAGATGATCCGCCACCGGCGGGGCCGGCAGCCGCACCTGGTGACGGTGACCGCCGAGCCGCTGCCGACCCGGCTGGCCTCGATCGCCCGGGGGACCGGCGAGGTGGACGCGGTGTACCACGTGGCCTACGACGCGCTGGCCGTCAGCGTGGCCAAGTATGCCAACGCCGACCAGAAGGACGCCTGGACCGAAGTCGCCGGCCAGCGCCGCCTGCTCAGCTACCAGGCCCTGGCCGGCACCCTGGCCTCGTGGTGACTGGGTGATGGACCTCGAAGAGATCACCCGGCGCCTGACGCGCCGGTTCGAGCCCGGCATCGCGGACTGGTGTGCTGGCCCGGTAACGAGGCACCTTCGAGGTGCCTGACCAGGCGCAGTTCGCGGATGCGGGTGCCGCGGAAGTCCGATACGCGGTCCGAACCGTCCGGGCGGTACCCGGCCGCGGTGTAGACGGCGAGCGCCCGTTCGGCGCCTTGCGTCTCGTCCACCGCGACGCGCCGGCGTTGTTCACGCGATGCCGCCGAGTGCGCTCGGCAGCCGGGACTGGAAGTCGAGCACGCCCACCCACGCCGGGCGGACGCTGATGCTGGCCATCCGGGTCCCCGGCTGGCCGATCTGGGCCAGGTACTCCTGCGCCGCCTCGTCGCCCAGGTAGCGGCGGGCCGCCGCCGCGTACTCGGCCGGGATGCCGTCGACCTCGCTGATCTCGGCCCGGCCGCGGATGGTGAGCACCTCGGGCGGGAAGGTCTCGGTGTCGATGGTGACGGCGACGTCGCCGTTCGCCCGGAGCGCCTGCAGGCGGCCGGCCGGGTGGCGGACGTGCGGCGCGGCCACGAAGGTCGGCATCGCCAGCACCTCGCCGGTCCAGTGGAACCACGTCGCCAGCACACGCGGCGTCCCGTCGGTAGCAATGTAGGCAAAGCGCGCCGGAATCCGCGACGCGAGCAGGCGCTGGGCGGTGTCGGTCTCCAGCAAGCGGAGGTCTCCCTGCTTCACGGTCATCGGCTCAGCCTCATCTCGCGGTCACTGTCACAGATCACGGGTTACCTGTGGTTCCTCATCTCTTAAGACCGCCCAACCGACCAGAATTCATCGCCCCGCGACGACGAGAACTTACCCCTGCCGCGACCAGAACTCACCCTCGCGACGAGCACTCACCGCTCCACGACGAGCACCCCCACGCCGACGACATGGATGGAGCATCAATGTTGTTAATGCGGACCGCGCATGGACCGGAGTCGATGAAGGTGGGGTCGGTGTTGCGAATGAGGCAGATGAGGTTAGGAACCGGTCCGCTCAGCACCGGACCTGGCCCGCTCAGCACCGGATCTGGCCCGCCCCGCACCGGGTCCGGCCCGGTCTCGCCTGATAGACACGTGGCATGGCCATATCGCCCATCCTGGACCTCGCCGAAGTGCTCGCGGCTCGCCAGCGCATCGAGCCCTACCTGCGGCCGACCCCGCTCTACCGCTATCCCGCCCTGGACGCGCTGACCGGGGCCCGGGTGCGGGTCAAGCACGAGAACCACCAGCCGGTCGGAGCGTTCAAGGTCCGCGGCGGGGTGAACCTGGTCAGCCAGCTGACCGCGGACGAGCGGGAGCGGGGGGTGATCGCGGCCTCGACCGGCAACCACGGCCAGTCAGTGGCGTACGCGGCCGAGGAGTTCGGCGTGCGGGCGGTGATCTGCATGCCGGAGCAGGCCAACCCGGTGAAGGTCGAGTCGATGCAGGCTCTCGGGGCCGAGATGGTCTTCGGTGGCCGCGACTTCGACGAGGCCCGCGAGCACTGCGAGAAGCTGGCGACCGAACACGGGTACCGGTACATCCACTCCGGGAACGAGCCGGCCCTCATCGCCGGCGTCGCCACCTGTGCCCTGGAGATCATCGAGGACTGGCCGGACGTCGAGGTGATCGTGGTCCCGGTCGGCGGCGGCAGCGGTGCATCCGCGGCCTGCGTGGTGGCCAAGGCCGTCCGCCCGTCGATCGAGGTGATCGCCGTGCAGTCCGAGGCGGCCCCGGCCGCCTACCGCTCCTGGCGGGCCGGGGCCCTGGTGACCGACACGACCAGTACGTTCGCCGAAGGGATGGCCACCCGGTCGGCGTTCGAGCTGCCGCAGCAGATCATGCGGGACAAGCTGGACGACTTCGTCCTGGTCGCCGAGGACACGCTGCGGGACGCGACCCGGCTGATGATCGAGAAGACCCGCAACCTGGTCGAGCCGTCCGGCGCGGCTCCGCTCGCGGCCGTGCTCACCGAGCCCAGCCGGTTCGCCGATCGCAACGTGGCGCTGATCTGCACCGGCGGCAACATCAGCCCGGCCCAGCTCACCAGCCTCTGGAACGGGGAGCAGCCGTGACCGAGCAGGCCATGACCGAGCAGGCCGTCCGGGTGGAGCGGTCCGGGCCCGTCACCACCGTCCTGCTGCACCGCCCGGCCCGCCGTAACGCCGTGGACGGTCCGACCGCCGCCGCGCTCGCCGCGGCCTTCCGGGCGTTCGACGCCGATCCGGACGCCGCCGTGGCCGTGCTGCACGGGCAGGGCGGCGTCTTCTGCTCCGGTGCCGACCTGACCGCGCTCGGCACCGAACGCGGCAACCGGGTGGCGCCCGGCGGCGACGCGCCGATGGGCGTGAGCCGGCTGCGGCTGTCCAAGCCGGTCATCGCGGCGGTGTCCGGGTACGCCGTGGCCGGCGGCCTGGAGCTGGCCCTGTGGTGCGACCTGCGGGTCGCGGACGAGACCGCCGTCTTCGGCGTCTTCTGCCGGCGGTGGGGCGTACCGCTGATCGACGGCGGGACGGTGCGCCTGCCCCGCCTCATCGGCACCAGCCGGGCGATGGACATGATCCTCACCGGGCGCGCCGTCGACGCCCGCGAAGCCCACGCGATCGGGCTGGCCAACCGGGTCGTGCCGGCCGGCCAGGCGCTGGCGGGCGCCCAGGCGCTGGCGGCCCAGCTGGCCGCGTTCCCGCAGGTCTGCCTGCGTAGCGACCGCGCGTCGGTGCTGGCCGCCGAGGGCCTGGACGAGGCCGCCGCGCTGGCCGCGGAGTTCATCCACGGGCAGCGCGCGCTGACCGCCGAGGCGGCCGCCGGCGCCGCCCGGTTCTCCGCCGGGGCGGGCCGCCCCGGCGCCCCCGCCAGCTGACGCTGTCACGCGGTGACGGGCAGCGGCGTCTTAACCTGCGTCACTACCTGAAGGAGAACGAAATGTCACCGCTCGCCGTCACCCGTTCGGGCACCGGAGCCCCGCTCGTGCTGCTGCACGCGCTCGGGTTGTCACGCCGGTCCTGGGACCCGATCCTGGCCGCCCTCGCTGCCCGCTTCGACGTCATCGCGGTCGACCTGCCGGGCTTCGGCGACTCCGCCCCCGTACCGGGGCAGGCTGAGGTGCCGCCCGCGATGCTGGCGGAGCACGTCGCCGACCTGCTCGCCGAGCTCGGCGTCAGCACCCCGCACGTGGTCGGGAACTCTATCGGCGGCTGGGTGGCGCTGGAACTGGCCTCCCGGCGCCCGGTCGCCTCGCTGACCCTGCTCTCCCCGGCCGGCCTATGGCCCAAGCACCCCCCGCTGTACGACCGGATCAGCCTGCGCGCCTCCCGCTGGCTTGCCCAGCACGCGGGCCGGCTGCTGTCCCGCGTGGTGGCCTCCAGGCTGGGGCGCACCCTCGTCCTCGGTCAGACCCACGGTCATCCGATGCGGCTCAGCACCGAGTACGCTCGCGCGGCCGTGACGGAACTGGGCAGCTGCCCCGGCTTCGAGGCGGCGCTGGCGGGCACCGCGAAGCGCCACTTCGTCGCCACCGGGCCCATCACCGCTCCCGTCACCGTGGCCTTCGGCTCACGCGACCTGCTGCTGCGCCCGGGCTCCCGCCGGCTCGGCCAGCTCCCGCCGCAGACCCGGACCGAGACGCTCCCCGGCTGCGGCCACGTCCCGATAACCGACGATCCCGCCGCCGTCGCCGCCCTCATCATCCGGGCTGCCACGCAAGCCGGCAAGGACGCCGTGGCCGATATCGCCGCGGCCGATACCGCCGCGGACGCAGCCTGATCCGCTCGGCCTGACCAACCGCGCCTGACCCGCCGCGTACCGGCGGCGATCTGCTGACTATAAGTGACAGGAGAGTTACAGTGTGTATAAGAGGAAAACCTTGATGTCACTGAGGAGAGCGGCCGCGGATGGCAGGCGAAGCCGAGGACCTGGCCGCGAGGCTACGCGCCGAATTCCCGCACGCGCTGCGGAGCGGGCAGCTAGTCGCCTACTACCAGCCGGAGGTCGAGCTGGCCACCGGCCGGGTGGTAGGCGTGGAGTCGCTCGCCCGGTGGGAGCATCCCGAGCTCGGCACCTTGCCGCCGGCCCTGTTCACGCCGGTGGCCGAACGGCTCGGGCTGATGGGGGAGCTTACCCGGCTGATGCTGGGCCTGTCGCTGGCGCAGCACCGGGCCTGGGCCGCGGCCGGGATGATCGTCCCGGTCGCGGTGAACGTCGGTCCCGACTGCGTCACTGACCCCGGCTTCCCCGCGGTCGTCGCCGAACTCCTGCGCCGCGAGCAGGTCCCCGGTCCGATGCTTGCCCTCGAGGTGAGCGAGCAGACCGGGACCGCCGTCGCCAGCCCCAGCTTCTTCGCCCAGCTGGCCGAGGCGGGCGTGCGGATCGCGCTGGACGACTTCGGCACCGGCTTCGCCTCGCTGGAGAGCCTCGGCGGCTGGCCGGTGGACGAGCTCAAGCTCGACATGTCCCTGGTCCGCCCGATCGCCAGCCGGTCGAGCTTCCGCACCATCGTCCGCACCACCGTCGACCTCGCCCACCAGCTCGGGGTCAAGGTGGTGGCCGAGGGCGTCGAGTCCGAGGCGGTCCGGTCCGAGCTGCGGTCCCTCGGCTGCGACATCGGCCAGGGCTACTTCCTCGGGCGGCCGATGCCGCCGGGTGCCTTCGCCGACTGGATGCGCGAGCGAGGGCAGTCCCGGCGGGGCATCCCGCCCGCGGCGGCCGGGTCGGCGGCCGAGGCGGCCGCCGCGACGGCGGCGGCCGGGGACCGCGGCCCGGTCCGCAAGTGGCTGCACTGGGCCATCGATCCGGTCGGCGGCCGGACGCTGGCCGCCGCCGTGGCCATCATGGTCGCCTACGGGCTGTGGCAGCTCTTCCGGTGGGGCGGCCACCAGCACCAGTCCCTGATCGGCGACCTCGCGTTCTTCCCGCTGAACGCCGCGGGCGGCTACTGCGCCTGGCGGGTGTCCCGGCGCACCGACCTCGGCCGGGCCACCATCCGGGCCTGGCGGCTGCTGTCGGTCGCGATCTGGCTCTATCTCCTCGGGGACGCGATCCAGCTTCTCTACGAGGTGGTCCTGCACCAGAAGCCGTACCCGACCTGGGCCGACGCCGCCTACCTGAGCTTCTACCCGGTGGCGTGCGCCGGCTTCTTCGCCTTCCCGTCCCGCCGCCGGACCAAGCCGGAGCGGCTGCGGAGCCTGCTCGATGTCGGCACCGTTTTCGTCGGCGGGGCAACGCTGCTGTGGTACGTGGCGCTCGGCCCGGCGGTGGCCTCGGACCCCCGGTTCGACCTGGCCGACCTGGTGATCTTCGCCTACCCGATCGGTGACCTGCTGCTGCTGTTCGGCGTGCTCTCGCTGCTGTGGCGGGGTGTCCCGCGATCGAGCGTGCTGCCGCTGCGGATCTTCGCGGCCGGCATGGGGATGTTCATCGCGGCCGACGCCAGCTACGACTACACCACCATCCACGCGACCTACACCGGCGGGGACCCGGTGGACACGCTGTGGATGCTCGCGCTGACCTTGCTGTACATCGCGGCGGCATGCCAGCTGCGGGTCGGCCCGGCGTCCGGCTACGCGGCGCCGCTGCGCCCGGTCACCGCCCGTCCCAGCGCGCTGCCCTACGCGGCGGTCGCGGCCAGCTACCTGCTCCTCGCCGTCGTCGGCCTGCGCCACCTGGACTTCGACTCCCTCGGCGGCGTGCTGCTCGGCGCGGTGATACTGACCTGCCTGGTCACCGCCCGTCAGTTCGCCGCGCTGCGGGACTACGGCCGGCTCGCGGTCCGGTTCCAGGAGCTGGCCTCGATTGACGGGATGACGGGCCTGTACAACCGGCGGCACTTCATGGAGATGGCCGAGACCGCCTTCGCGCACGCGCAGCGGCTCGGCCAGCCCTTGTTCGTGCTGATGCTCGACGTGGACCATTTCAAGCAGATCAACGACGTGCACGGGCACGCCGCGGGCGACCGGGTGCTGGCCGACCTGGCCCAGACCTGCCGCGAGCATGTGCGCCCGGACGACGTCGCAGGCCGCTACGGCGGCGACGAGTTCATCATCGTGGTCCCGGGGATCAGCAGCCTGCGGGCGATCCAGATCGCGGCCCGGCTGACCGGGCCGCCGGCCCGGACCTCCGGTGCGGACGGCCAGCCGGTCGCGTTCACCGTCAGCGTCGGCATCGCCGAGCTCGGGGCCTGCCTGGACCTGCCGGCCTTGCTCGCGCACGCCGATGCGGCCATGTACGAGGCCAAGCGGGCCGGCGGTGGCTGCTGGCGCCTCTACGAGGACAGCGAGCAGGCGGCGGCCATGGCCGACCCGCGCTAGGGCCGGTCCTTGCCAGGGCTAGGCCGCGGTGCCCGCCCGCTCGCGCTGGCGGGTCCCGCTGTGATGCGCCGGCCGGTCCGGCCACCGCGGGCCGGCGGCGGAGGTCGCGGCGACCCTGACCGCGGGCATGGGGAGCAAAACGGGTACCGAACGATCCGGCTCGCAGTGGTCGTGCCCCGCGCGAGTGGCGATGGCCGTCGGCCAGCGTCCGGACGTTTCCTCGGTCATGGCGTGCTGGCACTGGAACCGGCAGCCGACGCAGCCGCCGGACGCCGCCCGGTGGCGGCGGGTGGCCATGAAGATCGTGAAGGCGAGCACGGCCGCCACGGCCGTGCCGACGGTCGCGGCGATGACCGCGACCACGGTGGCCAGGTCGCCGAAGAGATGACTGACGGGCCCGGCGAACACCAGCCAGGCGACGGCCACGATAGCCGCGAAGCATCCGGCGGGGCGGGCATAACAGACCATGGTCAGCCTCTCATCGGGTTGCGCTCTGTATACGAGGTGGCCTGGCGTCGTTGCCGTCCACTACTTAAATCGCTCAACCGGGCGGAAAAGTCAAGACCCTGAGTCGATCCGTTGTGAACGCAGCGTGATGAGAGCGAGGAGCCCGGCGGCCAGCGCGAGCCCGGCCGACAGGTAGAGCGCGGCATGCAGGCCATCGTGGAAGGCCTGGTAGGCGGCGCCGATGACCTCCTGGACCAGCTTGCCGAAGCCGGCGTAGGCGTTGGTGTTCTTGGGGATCTGGCCGGTCTCGATGGCGTTGGTCACCAGGCCCTGGAACGCCTTCGGCACGCCCAGGTGGTTCATCTGCGCGGCCAGGCTGACGTGCAGCTGCGAGTAGACCAGCGAGCCGAGTATCGCGACCCCGGTGACGGCGCCGATCTCCCGGCTGGTGTTGGTGGCCGACGCGGCCATCCCGGAGCGCTCGGCCGGCACCGCGGACAGCACCGCGGTGGTAATCGGCACCACCGTCGTCCCGATCCCGATCCCGGCCACGCACAGCGCCACCGTCAGCAGGGCGTAGTCCGGGTGCGGAGACAGGTAGCCGTCGGTCAGGAACAGCCCGATCGCCAGCAGCAGGCAGCCGATCGTGATCGACCAGCGCGGCCCGGCCAGCGCCGTCCACCGCCCGGCCAGCACCGAGGACGCGATCATCAGCACGGTCATCGGCGCGAACACCGCGGCCAGCCGGTAGCCGGACGCGGCGGGCACCTCGGTCAGGTACAGCGCGGTGAAGAAGAAGATGGCGAAGGTGGCGAAGTAGGTGCAGAACGCGGCGATGTTGGCCACGGTGAACTGCGGCACGCGCAGGAAGCGCAGGTCGAGCAGCGGGTTCGGGGACCGGCGTTCCCACCAGCCGAACGCCGCGAACATGACCACGCTCAGGCACAGCAAGATGATCACCAGGGCCGAGCCGAAACCGGCCGACTCCGCGTCGATGATCGCGAACACGAACGTGGCCAGCGCCCCGGCGCCCAGGATCGTGCCGGCCGTGTCTACCCGGGCCGCGGTGGGGTCCGAGCTCTCCGGCAGGGTGACCGCCGCCACGATCAGCGCGGCCAGCCCGAAGGCCAGGTTGAACCAGAAGATGCCGCGCCAGCTCCACCCGCCGGTCAAGATCCCGCCGACCACGGGACCCGCCGCCAGCGCGAACCCGGAGGTCGCGGCCCAGACGCCGATCGCCCGGCTGCGGGCCCTTGTGTCCGGGTACAGCTGGCGCAGCATGGACAGCGTGCCCGGCTCGCTGGCGGCCGCGCCCAGGCCCATCACGGCCCGGCCCGCGATGAGGGTCTGCACGTTCGGGGCGAGCGCGCACAGCACCGAGCCGGCGCAGAAGACGCCCGCCCCGGCCAGCATGACCTTCTTGCGGCCGAGCTCGTCCCCGATCATCCCGCAGGCCAGCATGATGCTGGCGAAGGTGAGCGCGTAGGCGCCGACGACCCACTGCAGGTCGGCCACGTTCGCCTTGAGGGAGACCTGGATGTCGCCCAGCGCCACGCTGACCACGGTGTTGTCGAGGAAGGTCAGGAAGAGCAGCGTGCACAGGGTACCCAGGGCGAGCGCCTGGCCGCCCCGCGGCACGATCCCGTGCCGGTCACCGGAAACGGCCTCCGCCTGGCTGGCCATCGGCGCGGCCCTGCCTCAGCCGCTGCAGACGGACGGCGCGGTGCCGTTGTTCTCCAGCTTGAGCAGCTGGCAGAAGCTGATGTCGCCGACCTTCCAGATGCCGTCCTCGTACACCGCGGTACCGGTCTGGTTGGCCAGCGCGGTGGCCCCGCTCAGCGTGATGTCGTAGCTCACGGTGGCCGAGGTGGCCGAGTTCACCACCACCGCGGTGACCTTGGCCCCGGCCGTGCTGGCCAGCCCCGACCCGGCCTGGGCCTTGATGATCGCGGCGAACTTGTCCCCGTTCTGCAGCACCGAGATCTTCTTCGCGGCCGAGGTGGAGCCGTTGAAGAACGCCTCCCAGTTGGCGGTGATCAGCGCCTTGGCGTTGCCGCCCGCGGCGGCCGGGGCCGAGCTGCTGGCCGAGCTGCTGGCGGGCGCGGATGAGGACGGTGGCGCCGATGCGGCCGCGGACGAGGAACCGGCGGCGCTGGCCGACGGCGCGCCCGCGGCGGACGTCGAGCTGCTGCTGCAGGCGGCGGCCGTCGCGGTCAGGGCCAAGCCGAGCAACGGGACCGCAATCCGGTGAGCCAGGAGCTGGAACCGCATCACACGCCTCCTAGGAGCACTGTCTTTTTGTGCTTGCTCAGTCTGCCCCGAATGTTTCCCCGGAGTTGGCTGGTTACGCGTCCCTCCCCGACGCATCCGTCAGGGTCGGTGCTCCCGGTTTTCCCGACTGTGAGGCTCTTACCAGCGGAAATGTACGAAAACGCGACCGAAGTTCTTCGAGTCCTTCTCCAGCCGGTGGTATTTCGCTTTGATCTCTTTTTGCTCGAGGAACCGCAGTACGTGCTTTTTGAGCTGCCCCGAGCCCTTGCCCGGGATGATCTCGACCAGCGGCGCCTTCTTGGCCACCGCCTCGTCGATGATCGCGTTCAGGGCCCGGTCGATGTCCTGGCCCCGGTTGTAGATGTCATGCAGGTCAAGCTTGAGCTTCATGGTCACCGCCCTGAGGAAACAGTACAGCGACGATGGCGCCGGCCGTCGTCTCCGGGTCGGCCGCCGGCACCACGGTCAGCACCCGCTCGCCGGCCCCTGCCTCTTCGGGACTGGGGAGTTCCAGGTCGGCGAACTGGCTGCCGAGCAGCTGCTCAGGGAAGAAGTGGCCGTGCCGGGCGGCCAGCCGGCGGGCCAGTTCCTCGCGGTCCGGGGCCAGGAACACCATCCGCGCCCGCGGCCGGCCGCCTAGCAGCAGGTCCCGGTAGGAGCGCTTGAGTGCCGAGCAGGTGATCACGGCCGGGTCGTTCCCCGCGATGCGCTCGTCCATCCACGCCCCGATGGCGCGCAGCCAGGGCCAGCGGTCCTCGTCGGTGAGCGGGACGCCGGCCCGCATCTTGGCCACGTTGGCGGCCGGGTGGAAGTCGTCGGCGTCGGCGAACTGCCAGCCCAGCCGCCCGGCCAGCAGCGCGCCGACGGTCGTCTTGCCGCTGCCGGACACCCCGGCCACGATCACGATCATCTCGGGGAGAGCCTAGGAGACCTCGTAGCCGAACGCGATGTTGGACCCGCTGCCGTGCGGCACCGTGATCACCGTGACGGCGCTGGCACCGGTATTGAGCTGACCTGACTGCACTTCGACCTCCACCTGCGGCTGGAACGAGCCGATCCACGCGGTCAGCTCGGCCGGGGTTCCGTTGAACACGTCGCTGTCATGACTGCTGGCCGCGCCCGACTGCCAGAACCGCCAGGCGCTCCAGGGGGCGGGGGCGGGCGGCGTCGCCGACTGGAAGATGGCCAGCCACAGCGGGTACGAGCCGAGGCCGGCGCAGTTGCCTGCGGTGATGAAGCTGAAGAAGGAGTACACGCCGCGCGGGTTGTGCGGGCGCAGCGCGCTCAGCTGGGTCATGAAGTCGCGGGCGCAGGCGGCCACGGCGGCCGACGACGCGCCGGGCGTCTCGTTGTCCAGCCAGAGCATGTCGGCGGGGTCCAGGCCGACCTTGTTGAAACGTCAGGCCCGACGTGCCGTCCCAGTTGAACTCGCCGGCGAAATTGGATACGTCGATACCACGGGCGTTCCCCGCCAACGCGCCACCCCCAGCGACCCCTCGACCCTTCTGCTCCGCTGTGATCGTAGCGTGATGCTTACCATGAGGAGTGGTGAATTCTGCGGGTGTAATCCTGGCAGGCGGGCAATCATCTCGGATGGGCACGCCCAAGGCCGCACTGGAGTGGCACGGGTCTACGCTGCTGCGCCGGACCGCCGGGATCGTGGCGCGGGCGACGAGCGGCCCGGTCATAGTCGTCCGCGCCCCCGGACAGGACCTTCCGGAGCTGCCAGCAGGCATCGGAGTAGTCGATGACCCGCGCGAAGGCCGGGGCCCGTTGCAGGGCATCGCCGCCGGGCTGGCTGCCCTGGGCGGGCGCGCCGATGTCGCGTTCGTCTGCTCTACCGATATGCCGTTCCTGCACCCGGCCTTCGTCCAGCGGGTGCTGAGTGCGCTGGCCGAGGGCGACGGCTGGGATGTCGCCTTGCCGGTGGCCCGCGGGTACAAGCAGCCGCTGGCCGCCGGGTACAGCGTTTCGCTGGCGGCGGCCGCCGAACGACTCGTCAAGGAGGATCGGCTCCGGCCCGCCTTCCTACTCGACGAGTGCCGGGTGCGAACGCTGGACGACGCCGACCTGAGGCGGAACCCGGTGCTCGCCGCGCTCGACCCGGACCTGGACTCGGTGCTGAACGTCAACACACCCGCCGACTACGCCGCTGCCCGGGGACGGCCGGCGCCCGAGGTGACGGTCAGGCTCTTCGGCACCCTGGCGAGGGGCGATGACGACGACGGACCGCGCGTGGTCCGCGCCGCCACCGTGGGCGCCGCCGCCGACGCCCTGGCCGTGGTGTTCGACCGTCACGTGACGGCAGCGCTGAACGGTGACCAGATCACCCGCGACCGCCAGGCGCCGCTCGCGGCGGGCGACACCGTCTTCTTTGCGGTTTAGGCTGGCCCCGCCTCGGTAGTCTGAGAGCCATGGGACCCAGGCGGCGGATCGGATCATGGCCTGTCTACCGGCAGCTCACCGGAACCGATCGGCGTGGCCTCGGCGCCGCGGCCGACAGCGGCAAGTTCCGGTCGGCCCGGACGAGCACCGCCGATGAGGTGGTCAAGTCGGTCTGTCCGTACTGCGCGGTGGGGTGCGCCCAGAACGTCTTCGTCAAAGACAGCAAGGTCGTGCAGATCGAGGGCGATCCTGATTCACCGGTCAGCCGCGGTCGCCTGTGCCCTAAGGGTTCAGCCAGCCTCCAGCTCACCACCGGAGGCTCGCGCGAGTACAAGGTGAAGTACCGCCGCCCGTTCGGTACCGAATTTGAGGATCTGGACCTGGATACGGCGATGGACATGATCGCCGACCGGGTGCTGGCTGCCCGCCGCCACGGCTGGCAGTGGGAGGTGGACGGGAACCGGACCCGGCGGACCCTCGGGTTCGCCAGCCTGGGCGGCGCGACCCTCGACAACGAAGAGAATTACCTGATCAAGAAGCTGTTCACCGCGCTCGGGGCGATCCAGATCGAGAACCAGGCCCGGATATGACACTCCTCCACCGTCCCCGGTCTGGGGACTAGCTTCGGCCGCGGCGGCGCCACCGGGTTCCAGCAGGACCTGGTCAACGCCGACTGCATCCTCATCGAGGGCTCGAACATGGCCGAGTGTCACCCGGTGGGATTCCAGTGGGTGATGGAGGCCAAGGCGCGCGGGGCGAAGGTCATCCACGTCGACCCGCGGTTCACCCGGACCAGCGCGGTGGCTGACATGTACGTGCCGCTGCGCGCGGGCTCGGACATCGCATTCCTGGGCGGGATCATCAACTACGTCCTGACCCGGGACAAGTACTTCCGCGACTACGTGCTGAACTACACCAACGCGGCCACCTTGCTCACCGAGGACTTCGCCGACACCGAGGACCTGGACGGGGTGTTCTCCGGCCTGGACCGCGACCATCGCACCTACGACTTCGAGGCGTGGCGATATCAGGGAGCTGACGTCTCGGCTTCGGCCGGGGACCGTGACCGGCCCGACGCCGGTAACGGACAGGCACACGGCGAAGTACGCCGCTCGGCTCGCGGCGAGGCGCACGGCTCGGGCGGCGCCGCCGCCCACATGGACCCGGAACGGGACGAGACACTGCAGCATCCGCGGTGCGTGTTCCAGGTGCTGAAGCGGCACTTCGCCCGGTACACGCCGACGATGGTCGAGCAGGTCTGCGGGGTGCCGCCGGAGGCGTTCACCCGGATCTGCGAGCTGGTGACGGAGAACTCGGGCCCCGACCGGACCACGGCGTTCGTCTACAGCGTGGGCTGGACCCAGCACACCGTGGGCGTGCAGTACATCCGCACCGCGGCCATCCTCCAGCTGTTGCTCGGCAACATCGGGCGGCCGGGCGGGGGCATCCTGGCGCTGCGCGGGCACGCCTCGATCCAGGGCTCGACCGATATCCCCACCCTGTTCGACCTGCTGCCCGGCTACCTGCCCATGCCGCATGTGCACGGCAACGAGGACCTGGCCGCCTACGTGGCCGACGAGGGTATGGATAAGGGCTTCTGGGCCAACATGGGCAGCTATATGGTCAGCCTGCTGAAAGCCTACTGGGGTGACGCGGCCACGGCCGAGAACGACTTCTGCTTCGACTACCTGCCCCGGCTGACCGGCAGCCACGGCACCTACCAGACCGTGGTGGAGCAGATCGAGGGCCGCTGCCAGGGGTATTTCCTGTTCGGCCAGAACCCGGCGGTCGGCTCGGCCAACGGCCGCATGCAGCGGGCCGGCCTGGCCGGCCTGGACTGGCTGGTGGTGCGGGACCTGGTGATGATCGAGAGCGCGACATTCTGGCAGAACGGGCCGGAGATCGAGACCGGGGAGACGCGGACCGAGGACATCAAGACCGAGGTTTTCTTCCTGCCCGCGGCCGCGCACACCGAGAAGAACGGCTCGTTCACCAATACCCAGCGGATGCTGCAGTGGCACCATGAGGCGGTTCAGCCCGCCGGGGAGGTCCGCAGCGACTTGTGGTTCACCTACCACCTGGGGCGGCGGATCCGGGAGAAGCTGGCTGCTTCGGTTGATCCGATGGACCGGCCGGTGCTGGATCTGACCTGGGATTACCCGGTGGAGGGGCCGCTGGCCGAGCCGTCCGCCGAGGCGGTGCTGGCCGAGGTTAACGGCTGGGACGCCGACGGCAAGCCGCTGTCCTCCTATACCCAGCTCAAGGACGATGGATCTACCGCCTGCGGGTGCTGGATCTATTGCGGGGTGCGAGCCGACGGCGTGAACCAGGCGGCGCGGCGCAAGCCCGGGTCCGAGCAGAGCTGGGTCGCACCCGAATGGGGCTGGGCCTGGCCGCTGAACCGGCGGATCCTGTACAACCGCGCCTCGGCCGACCCGGACGGCAAACCGTGGAGCGAGCGCAAGGCGCTGGTCTGGTGGGACGCCGACGAGGGCAAGTGGACCGGGCACGACATCGCGGACTTCGTCGCCGACCGTCCGCCGTCCTACCGTCCGCCGCCAGCGGCGACCGGGGTAGCCGCGATCTCCGGTATCGACCCGTTCATCCTGCAGGCCGACGGTAAGGGCTGGCTGTTCGCCCCGGCCGGCGTGGTAGACGGCCCGCTGCCCGCGCACTATGAGCCGCAGGAGTCGCCGGTCAGCAACCCGCTGTACCAGCAGCAGCGGAACCCGGTCCGGGAGATCATCAGGCACCGGCAGAACCCGCTCCAGCCGGTCGGTGACCAGCCCGGCGCGGATGTCTTCCCGTTCGTCGCCACCACCTACCGGCTCACCGAGCACCACACCGCGGGCGGCATGTCCCGGATGCTGCCCTACCTGTCGGAGCTGCAGCCTGAGTTCTTCTGCGAGGTATCGCCCGAGCTCGCGGCCGAGCGCGGCCTGGCGAACGCCGGCTGGGCCACGATCATCACCGCGCGAACCGCGGTCGAGGCGCGGGTCCTGGTCACCGAGCGGATCAAGCCCATCGAGGTGCAGGGCCGCCGGCTGCACCAGATCGGGCTGCCGTACCACTGGGGCGCCAACGGGATCAGCACCGGCGACTCCGCCAACGACCTGACCCACGTGGTCCTGGACCCGAACGTGCACATCCAGGAGGTCAAGGCGATGGCCTGCGATATCCGCCCGGGCCGGCGGCCGCGCGGGCCCGCGCTGCGGGAACTGGTGCGAGAGT
This sequence comes from Streptosporangiaceae bacterium, assembly GCA_025934635.1. Next base: position 23,277 of record JAICWX010000039.1, read on the forward strand.
ACGTGCGGCGGGCGGGTATTAATGACGAGACGGGTACGGAGGTATGACATGACCATCGACCCGGCCGCCCGCGCGGGCCACATCGACCACCCGCCGCGGATGGGCTTCTTCACCGATACCTCGATCTGCATCGGCTGCAAGGCCTGCGAGGTGGCCTGCAAGGAGTGGAACGAGGTGCCCGAGGACGGGATCAGCCTGTCCGGCCTGTCCTACGACAACACCGTCGGCCTGGGCGCCTCGACCTGGCGGCACGTGGCCTTCATCGAGCAGCCGGTCTCGCCCGGCGATGCCCCTTCTCCTGGTGACACCGGGATGCGCTGGCTGATGTCCAGTGACGTGTGCAAGCACTGCACCGAATCGGCCTGCCTGGACGTGTGCCCGACCGGGGCGCTGTTCCGCACCGAGTTCGGCACCGTGGTGGTGCAGGACGACGTGTGCAATGGCTGCGGCTATTGCGTGCCAGCCTGCCCGTTCGGCGTTATTGCCCGGCGCGAGGAGGACCATCAGGCGCACAAGTGCACGCTGTGCTACGACCGGCTGGGCGCGGACCTGGAGCCGGCCTGCGCCAAGGCCTGCCCGACCAAGTCCATCCAGTTCGGCCCGCTGGACGAGCTGCGCGAGCGGGCCCAGCTGCGGGTCGAGGACCTGCACGCGGCCGGCAATGATGCCGCCCAGCTGTACCTGGAGGACCCGGCCGACGGCATCGGCGGCGGCGGGGCGTTCTTCCTGCTGCTCGACAAGCCCGAGGTCTACGGCCTGCCGCCCGACCCGGTGGTCACCACCCGGGACCTGCCGGGCATGTGGAAGCACGTGGGGATCGCCGCGGCGGGCCTGTTCGGCGCCGCCGTGGCCCTGAGCCTGGGGAAGCGACGGTGAACACCCCCGAGCCGCGCGAGCCAAAGGGCCGCGGCCCCGTCTGGACTGACGAGCGACGGAGGAGCGAGGAGGGAAGACGGGGCCTAAAGGCGGCCCGGAGGCGAGCGCGGCCTGAAAATATGGTGCCGGATGCGGAGTTCACCTCCTATTACGGCAAGCCGGTGATCAAGGAGCCGGTGTGGGAGCCGGTGGACGTGCCCAGCTACCTCTTCCTCGGCGGCCTGGCCGGCGCCTCGTCGGTGCTGGCGGCCGGGTCCCAGCTGTCCGGCCACCGGGAACTGGCCCGGGTGGCCAAGGTGACCGCCCTCGGCGCGATCAGCGGATCGGCCGTCGCGCTCATCCACGACCTGGGGCGGCCCGGCCGGTTCTTCAACATGCTGCGGGTGTTCAAGCCGAGCTCGCCGATGAGCATGGGCTCCTGGCTGCTGGCCGGGTACGGTCCGCTGGCCGGCGCGGCCGCGGTGTCCGAGGTGACCGGGATCCTCCCCGCCGCCGGGACCGCCGCGACTCTCGGCGCGGCCCTGCTCGGCCCGCCCCTCGCGACTTACACCGCCGCGCTGATCTGCGACACGGCCGTGCCGTCCTGGCACGCGGGCTACCGGGAGATGCCGTACCTGTTCGCCGGCTCCGCGGCCGGCGCGGCCGGCGGCCTCGGCCTGCTCGCCACCCGCCCGGCCGAGGCAGGCCCGGCCCGCCACCTGGCCATCGCCGGCGCCGCCACCGAACTGGTGGCCAAGCAGCTGCTGATCAGGCGGCTGGCCGCCACCCCCGGCCTCGAGTCCTCCGGGGGCCTGGCCGAGCCGTACGAGAAAGGCCGGGCGGGCGCCGTGCTGCGGGTCGCCGAGGCGCTGACCATCGCCGGCCTGGCCGGCGCGGTGCTGGCCGGCACTGGCCTGGCCGGCACTGGCCTGGCCGGCCGGGGGCTCGGGCGCCGCCGGCGCGCCGTCTCGGCGCTGGCCGGCGCGTCGCTGCTGGCCGCCTCCATGCTGACTAGGTACGGCGTCTTCGAGGCGGGCATGGTCTCGGCCCGGGACCCCAAATACACGATCGTGCCGCAACGCGCCCGCCGCTGAACACAGCTACCGCTGACCCCACGTACACAATTGTCCCGCAATCCGGACGCAGCTGACCATTTCGCGCCTCTCGCCCGACACAACTGACCCTGGCGGCCCGGTGGCTTCAGTCGTGATACTGGGACATGACGGTCAGCCTGGACAGGGGAGGGGCCAGCTGCCGATGGCAACGGCATTAAGGGAGCGGGATCCCAGCCTCCGGCAGGAGGCACGGTGAGGTTCTTCCGCACGCGCTCACCCGGCAACACGGCCAGGGAGCCGGACAACCGCGCCTCCAGGCCGCCGCCCGCTGACCCCGCCCCGCCGACCGCCACCCCCGGTCCGGTCACCGATCCCTCTTCGGTCGCCGATCCCGGTCCTGCGGTCGCCGATCCCGGTCCTGCGGTCGCCGACTCCGCCCCGCCCGGCACCGATCCCGGCCTTGCGGTGACCGACCCCGGCCTGCCCAGCCAGCTCACCGCGGCCTTCGCCGAGCCGCCACGGCGGCCGGACCCGGGCGCCGTCGATACGCTGACCCTGCACGACGTGACCGCTTACTTCGCCGGCCAGCGCCCCGGGGACCCGCGCGTCAAGGCGGGCGCGCTGCTGTCCGTCTCGCACCCCGGCGGCGGACGCCAGGTCTTCCAGGTCTTCCTGGACGCGGCGGACCGGGTGTGCGCCGACGCGTCCGGCGTGCCGTACGGCCGGCGGGTCATCGCCCGCCGCCTCGACGACGACCTCCTCGATTACCTCGGCGGCGGCAGCCTGCTCATCTTTCGCTAACGGCGTTCCGCGCGCGGCGCGGTTCTTCTCGCGGTGCTGGTTCCCGGTAGCGTTGCTCGGGAGTGAGATGTCAGGCGGCTGGGACCCGGCCGGTCCCTGACCTCAACTGCTGCATCCGCACCACAGCCCGCGCCCGTCACATACCCCGCTCTCACCTGGCCCCCGGCAACGACATCGATGCTCCATCAATGTCGCGGCAGCGGCATCGATGCTCCATCAATGCCGTTGGCTGCGGCCCCGGGTGCGGCGGTCTGGCATCAGGCGCACCACGGGCACCACTCACTCGCCCGCGCTGTCCCGGAATGAAACTGGGCGGAATTAACTGGCGGATTTGCTTGTTACCGGCTACAGTTACATATTGACTGGTGCTCGTTCATGCGGGCAACGGCCCCTCAGCGGCCGTAATCTCCAGCTCCGTCGCATTGCTGACGTCGAGCAGAAAAGATTTCTCACCGGAGTCATTTCCGGCCTCCTAGCTGGCCTTCCTGCCCGGCTAGATGGTTCTTTCCGCATGCGCGAATTCGGCATCTCATCTCTCGCTTTCCATCAGAAGGAGTTTTACCCATGACAGCGATATTGCAAGAATCAGCACCTCCCGACGCCTCGGCCGTCGCGGTATCCGGCCTCGTCGAGCTGGCCGACGGCCATGCGTTCATACGCACCGCCGGCTACCGGCGCAGCGCCGGTGACGTCTACGTCTCCGCCGGGCAGCTCCGGCAGTACGGGCTCAGGGCGGGCGACTGGGTCGAGGGCGCGGCGCGCCCCGAAGCCGTCCTCGGCAAAAACCGGGCCAGGTACCGGCCGCTGGCCCGGGTGGACACGGTCAACGGGCGGTCGCCCGGCCTGTCCCGCCCGCACTTCGACGAGCTGACCCCGACCTACCCCGACGAACGGCTGCGGCTGGAAGAGGGGAACCCGTCGGCCACGGCGCGGATCATCGACCTGGTCGCCCCGATCGGCAAGGGCCAGCGCGGGCTCATCGTGGCCCCGCCCAAGGCCGGCAAGACCATGGTCCTGCAGGCGATCGCCACCGCCATCGCGAACAGCCATCCCGAGATCAAGCTCATGGTGGTGCTCGTCGGCGAGCGGCCCGAGGAGGTCACCGAGCTGCGCCGGTCGATCCGCGGCGAGGTCGTCTACTCCACCTTCGACCAGGACTCCGAGGATCACATCCGGGTCGCCGAGCTGGCCATCGAGCGCGCCAAGCGCATGGTCGAGGCCGGCGCCGACGTGGTGGTCCTGCTCGATTCCATCACCCGCCTGGGCCGCGCCTACAACCTGGCCGCCCCGGCCAGCAGCCGGACCCTCGCCGGCGGGGTGGCGGCCTCCGCCCTCCAGCCGCCGCGCCGGTTCCTCGGCGCCGCCCGCAACACCGAGGAGGCCGGCTCGCTCACCATCGTGTCCACCGCGCTGGTGGACACCGGCTCGCGCCTCGACGACGTGCTGTTCGAGGAGTTCAAGGGCACCGGGAACATGGAACTGCGGCTCCGCCGCGAGCTGGCCGAGAAGCGCATCTTCCCGGCCATCGACGCCATGCCCTCCGGCACCCGCCGCGACGAGCTGCTGATGCACCCGGACGAGTACCGGGCCGTCGGCACGCTGCGCCGCGCCCTCGGGGCCCTCGACTCCCAGCAGGCCCTCGAACTGCTCCTGGACAAGACCAGGGACACCGCGTCCAACCCGGAATTCCTCAGCCAGATCCAGCGAGCCAGCTGAGCGCCTCGCCTTCGCGCCGCGGGTCCCGGCGCCGCTGGTCCCTAGTCCTTGCGCTGCGCGACCTGCAGCACGGCACCCCAGTGCCGCCGCACCGAGTGGTCCCGGCGCAGCGACAGCCGCCGCCTGATCTCGCCGTACAGCCGCTGGCGCTTCCACTCCGCCATGGCGATGTGCCCGGAGAACGTGCCGAGCAGCTCGATGTACTCATCGGCGGAATAGACCCGCTCCCAGTCGTACTGACGAATGCCGGTCACCTCGAACAGCCCGCTGGCCTCGATCCCGGCCCGGTCGTCAGGCAGCTCACCGGCCCGCGGCGAAACCCGCCCGGGCGGCATCCCCTCACCGATCTCGTCGTAGATGTCCTGGATCTCCTCGAAGAACGGGTCGCCCCCGTCGGCGAATACGTGCGTGGCCTCCCAGAAGGCCAGGTGGCCGCCCGGGCGCAGCGCCTGGGCGGCGCGCTGGTAGCGGACGGCCGGGTCGATCCAGTGCCAGGCGGTGGCCGCGTACACCAGGCTGGCCGGCTCATCCGGCTGCCACTCCTCGAACTGGCCCTGCACGATCTCCACCTCGAACCCGGCCAGGTTCCGCCGGGCGACCGCGGCCAGCTCGGCGCCGAGCTCGACGCAGGTGATCCGGAACCCGCGCCGGGCCAGCGGCCGGGTCGCCTTACCCGTCGCGCACCCCACCTCGACCAGGTGGTCGCCGGGCGACAGGGCGGCCAGCGTGACGAGATCGTCGAACAGCGCCCCGGGATAATCCGGCCGCACCCGGTCATACTGTTCGGCGGCCTGGTCGAACGTCTGCCGCAGTTGCTCGCGCTCTTCCTCCGTGTGCACCGAGTCAGTATCGCACCGATGATTCAGGACCGGGCCGGGCGTCATAGTCCGTGCGGAACGCCCCGCCGGAAGGAGACCCATGCCCAGTCAGGAGATTGCGGTCACCCACTACCTCGAGCCCGCCGTCATGACAGCGCCGGGAGAATACGCTCCGCTGCTGGCCGGCCTGCCGCGGGGCATCGCCGGCCTGGCCCGGGCCGGTCACGGCCTGCTGATCCACGAGCACATCGCCGGCGCGTACGGGGTCACGCTGACCGACGAGCGCCGGGCCAGCGTGCACCTGCGCCCGGTCGCCTCGCTGCTCAGCCAGCTGATCGCCGGGGACAGCCGGCCACTCACCACTGCCCGCGAGCCGGCCGCCCGGCTGCCGGGCAACTGCCGCCACTTCACCGTGCTCGCCGTCGCCTTGCTGCGCGCGCAGGGCACTCCCGCCCGGGCCCGGTGCGGGTTCGGCGGCTACTTCGGCACCGGCACGTTCGAGGACCACTGGGTCTGCGAGTACTGGGACGAGGCGGCGGGCGCCTGGAAGCTGGCCGACACTCAGATCGACGACGTCCAGCTCAAGCTGTTCGACGTCGACTTCGACCTGACCGACGTGCCGCGCGACCAGTTCCTGGTGGCGGGCGACGCGTGGCGGCTGTGCCGCGATGGCGGCGCGGACCCGGCCCGGTTCGGGCTGAGCTTCATGAACGAGGGCGGTTACTGGTGGATCGCCGCCAACCTGCTGCGCGACGTGGCCGCGCTCGGCAACATGGAGATGCTGCCCTGGGACGTGTGGGGTGCCATGCCCGCCCCCGACGAGACCATCGGCGACGGTCTCATCGCGCTGTTCGACCGGCTGGCCGGCCTCACCGGCGACCCCGACGCCACGTTCACGGAGCTGGCCGCCGCCTACGCGGACGACCCCCGGCTGCACGTCCCCGCCACGGTCTACAACGCCGTCCGTAATCGCCAGGAGCCGGTTCTGCCCTAATGTTGGGGTGTTATGAGGACCTGGCGGACCGTGGTCATCCGGCGGGCCGAGCATCCCGGCCGGGGGTTCACCCAGGGGCTGATCGAGCAGGACGGGACGGTCTGGGAATCCACCGGGCTGTACGGGGCCTCCGCGCTGTGCCGGTACCGGCTCGGTGACGGCCAGGCTGAGCGGCGCGCGGCCCTGCCGGCCCCGCTGTTCGGCGAGGGCATCTGCCGGCTGGGCGACGTCATCTGGCAGCTGACCTGGCAGGAACGGGTCGCGCTGCGCTGGGATGCCCGCACCCTCGAGCTAGCCGGCCAGGTCCCGTACAACCGCCAGGGCTGGGGAATCTGCGCCGTCGACGGCTCGGTCGTGACCAGCGACGGGAGCAGCGAGCTGGTCTGGCGCGACCCGCAGACCCTGGCGCCGGACACGGTGATCCATGTCCGCTGCGACGGCCGGCGGGTGTCCGGCCTGAACGACCTGGCCTGGTCGGCCGGGACGATCTGGGCCAACGTCGCGGGCACGCACTACCTGGCCGGCATCGACCCGGCCAGTGGCGAGGTCACCGACATCGTCAACGCCCGCCCGGCCGCCGAACGGCACCCGGACCCGCAGGCCATCATGAACGGGATCGCGGCGCTGCCCGCGGCCGGTGAATTCCTGCTCACCGGGAAGGGCTGGCGGTCGATCCGGCAGGTCAGGCTGAAGCCAGCCAGAGAGGGCGCCGCCCGGCGCGGCCTGCTAGCCGGGCTCAGTCACTGACGAGACTGTGTCACTGACAAAGCCGCGGGCCGCCGCAGGGCCGCCGCCCGCAGCATCAACGGCCGCAACGGCTTGTCGGTGTAGCCGCCGTCGGCCAGGCCGGCCCGCCGCTCGAACACGTTCTTCGCGCCGGTGTCCCCGGTCAGCATCCAGGACGCGGCCGCCGCCGCCAGGTACAGCGGCACCATTAGCACTCCGCCGCAGCAGGCGTACTGAGTGGCGTGCCGCGCCTCGTGCCGCAGCAGTTCAGGCGTCAGCCCTTCCATCCGGGTGATGACGACGTTGCCGAGGCAGAACGCGGGCGCGGGCGGCACCGGGAGCCGGTACCCGGTGCCGACGAACAGCCGGTCTGGGCCGCGCGTCACCCGGGCGCCGCCCAAGGCGGCGACGCCCAGCCCGGCCAGCGTCGATCCGTTGGCCAGGTTGACGCGGGCCCGCAGACCGGCGTGGATCAGGACGACTCCGGGTTGTAGTCGTTCTCCGGGTTATGCCCGCTCTCCGGGTTGTAGCCGTTCTCCGTGTTGTGCCCGTTCAGCCCGGGCGGGTCGTCGGCCAGGATCACCCCGGACGCCCACGGTGAGACCGACGCGGCCACCGGGTCCGACTTCGGCAGGTTCAGCCGGTCCTGGCTGTGCTCGCGGTGAGCGCGGGCCGCCGCCAGGTGGTATTCGCTGAGCGAGGCCAGGAAGCTCTCGTCACCGTACGGCGTGCCGTCCACCAGCGGGCCGCGAGTGTGCTCCATGACCGCGACGATGTCCTCGCCGCTCAGCGTCTTGTGCGTCTCCAGCGCGTGGGCCAGGGCCAGGACGTGGTTCCTGTCCTCCTTGAGGATCTCCTCGACCCGGCTGAGCAGCGTGTTCAGCTTGTCCTCGATCCGGTCCGCCAGCGCGCGCCGGATCTGCATCTCGGGGTCCTGCCCCTTCTTCAGCGTGCCGCCCCGGCCGCCGCCCGGTGAGCCGACCTCGAGCCGCCTGGCCGTGGAGTACGAGGACACGGTGGTGCCCATGCCCCAGAAGCCCTCCATGAACGAGGCCACCGCGGTCGCGGACTCCAGGTCGCCGGACACACCCGAGGAGCTGTCCTGGTCGAAGAACATCCGCTCGCCCGCCAGCGACGCCAGCGACACCAGGATGTCGGTCTCGTACTCGCTGCGCCACCGGGTGAACTGGTCCTCGGGCGGGATGCTCGCCACCATGCCGAGGTAGTCGCTGCCCTTCTCGATGGTGGCGATGTCGATCTCCATGTGCTGCCTGGTCCGGAACGCGACCAGCGCGTGGCAGGCCTCGTGCACGGCGACGGCGTGCCGCTCGCGCTCGATGTACTCCACGTCCTCGGGTGGCCCGAGCTCCTTGAGCTGCTTCGCCTTGATCACGTCAGGCCAGGTGATGACGTCCCGGCCGTTCCTGATCGCGGTGATGAGGGACTCGTTGACCAGGTCCTTGATGGTCGCGCCGGTGGCGTACGGCGTGATCGTGGCCAGCTTGTCGATCTGGTCCTCGGTCAGCTCGTGCTGCACCTTGGAGAAGTAGCCCTCGTAGGTGCGGATCCGGCCGGCCTTGGACGGGTAGCCGACCTTGTAGATGCGGTCGATGCGGCCCGGGCGCAGCAGCGCCTCGTCCAGCGCCGACGGCATGTTGGTGGCCATCATGACCAGGATCCGGTACTTGGGCGGCGGCTTGGGCCGCATGCCGAAGATCCGCCGCACGTAGCGGTTGACGAAGCCACGCGGCTTCTTGAGACCGGAAAGCTCGGTGAGCAGGGCCTGCAGCGTGCCCATGCCGCCCCCGCCGCCGCCGTTCATCATCCCGCCGACCATCTGCCGGTTCCGCCGGGTACCCGGCTCCTCGACGACCTGGGACGCCATCGCTTCCCGGGTCAGCAGCAAGCGGGTGTCCTCGGACAGGTAGGAGAATCCGTGGCAGCCCGCGGCCGCGAACGGCGCGGGGGTAGCGGTACCGGGCCCGCCGCCGACGCCGCCGCCCTGGGCCAGCTGGCCGCGGTTGCCCAGCGAGTCGGCCTCGTCGAAGAAGACGATCACGCCGCCGTACCGCAGCGCGAGCTTTCGCAGCTTACGGAACAGCGACTTCACCTTGAGGATGCCGACGCCCATGAACATGTTGATGAACGCGCCGGGGTCGACGAACACGTACGGCCGGCCGGTCTCGCCGGCTACCGCCTCCGCCATCAGCGTCTTGCCGGTTCCCGGCGGCCCCCACAGCAGCAGGCCGCCCGGCACATAGCCGCCGCGCTCCTCCACCAGCTCGGGGTTCTCCAGGAAGATGATGTTCTCCTTGACCCGCTGGAGCACGTGGTCCTGGCCCCAGACGTCAGAGAACCGGGTCTTGATGTCGTCGGGATAGTAGACGTCGACCCCGCCGCGGGACATGAACCAGAACAGGGCGACGAACTGGAGCACGACGAACAGGAGCGTGAAGACGATCTGCACCACGAACGGCAGCACGTGCCAGATGAGCTGAGGCGCGCGGAGCAGGGCCAGGATCGGCGTGGTGTGGATGATCTTGCCGGTCACGATGGCGATGATCGCGATCCAGAAAACCCAGGTCAGCATCCGCCAGATGCGGAACCTGGACCAGTCGGAGATCCGCCGGCGGGTGGACCGCTCGAAGCCGCCGAAGAAGGTCTCGACCCAGAAGCGGTGGTAGCCCGCCGAGCGCTCGCTGATGATGAAGTGAACCTGCCGGAGGAATTCCAGGCCGAGCAGGATGAAGACCCACCAGCCGGTGCGCACCTCGGTCCGCACCGCGTCCGAGAACCCGACCAGCGGGTTGTTGGCCATGACGGACCACACCAGCAGGAGCCAGACGATGCCGAGCAGGAGCAGGAACTTGATCCTGTCCCAGACCGACATCGGCTTGCGGGTCAGCCGGTCTTCGTCTCTGAGCCGTCCGCTGGGAGGCGGGGGCGGCGGAGGTGGCGGGACCCCCGGTGGTCCTGCGGCGATAATGTCCGGGGGCTGGGCCTTATCCATCACGAGCTCCTGATGGTGAACGACGACATCACGTCGTTGATCGCTGACTGGTCGCTGCTGTAGCAACTGGTTGTGCAGTGCAGCACTAGTAGGTAGACGACGGTCTGGTCGGCGTTGGTCAGGGCGACCTCATCGAACGTGTCGGTGACGTTGCCGGTGTAGGTGTAATCGAAGGTTTCCCGGACTCCGTGCACGCCCTGGCTGAGCGACAGCGTCTGGTCCCGGATCTGCTTGAAGCTGGTGAGCGGGAACCCCTGGGTGGCCGCGTTCGTCCGCGCGGTCGTGGTGACCGGGAGGAAGAAGTCGCGCAGGGTGTCATAGGACAGCTGGTTGCTCGCCGTCGAGTTCAGCTGGCCGACCTCGGCGAACACGAACGGCTGCGTGGTGCCGAAGGCCAGGAAGTCGTTCGCCGAGGGCTTTTGCCCGGCCTCGTAAGCGGTCGTCCAGCCGCCACCGGAGCCCCCAGTGGCGGTCTTCAGCTCCTTGGCGAGCGCGGTATCGCTGATCTTGTGCCAGCCGTACGGAACCTTGAAGTACGTGCTGGTCCCGGCGGTGCCGGAGTTGGCCACGTAGGTGAATTGCGGCGCCGCGCATCCGGCCAGCGTGACCCCGAGGAGTAGCGCACAACCCCCGACGAGGCCCTGTACGACGCGGTGGGCCTTGCTCGCCAAGAGGTGCGACCTCCACGTAGGGGCATACATTGTGTCAAGTATGACGCCTTCATCCGCAATGGTACAGGTCCGGGGAGGCACCAAAGCCGCCCGCAGCCTGGCACCAGGCGAATGCGGCGCTGTCCCCGGAACGTACCCGCATTACCGGCGGTTCACCCCTGCCGCATAGAAGTTGCCAGGCCGCAAATAACCAGCTTACGGCGTGGTGGCTGTCTGTGACGACAGCAGCCGGCTAGCGTGCGCGATCATCGCTAGCAGCGGCGATGCGGCTGCCCGGCTCGTCCGCGCCGACCCATGGTGCGGTCAGCCGATGCTGAGAGAATTTGCAGAAAAACCTAAGGAAAGGGTGCATCATGACGGCACCGGAAATAGAAATTCAGCAAGAGATCGAGCGGACCCGGGAACACCTCGGCGACACCGTTGAAGAGCTGACCGCCCGGGCGGATGTGCGGGCCAGGGCCCGGGCTAAGGCCACCGAGATCAAGGACCGGGCCACGGAGGCGGCCGCGCAGCTGCGCGAGCGCCGCCAGGCCGAGGGCCGCCCGGCCCGCGGCGGCCGCCACGCCCAGCGCCGCTGGCCGGTCGCGGCCGCTGCAGCGGGCGCCGTCATCGTCGGCTCCGCCCTCGTCCGCCGGCGCCGCCGCAAGGCCTAACCGCCTGCAGCTCCCCCGGCCGGGCCCGTCCCGGCCGGGGGAGAGCCGCGGGTACACCGCGAGCCCACATCCCCGCCGTCAGTCCAGCCCCGGCTCGTTCGCCCCGTGGCTAACGTCCACCGCGCGCAGAAGCATCATTCGTTTCACAGGAAACATCTGCCCCGCGCTGGAATCCAGTGGTTGTGGCGTCCTACCTCCCCTACCGGGTAGTACGCGGCAACCACTGAATCGAGGGCGATCTCTAGCGGGCGCAGCGGCCGGACGCACAGGCGCGCCCAGGACAGGGCGGAAGCCGCCGTCCCGGTGCGCTCCTTACCTGCCTATTCCGGGCCGCCGTCTTGTGAAGGATTTCACAAGACGGCGGAAACGCCGGCGACGAGGGCGGCCGGCGTGCGTACGTGCGGAATGACTGGACCTGGCTGGTCTCGGTGACCAGTGTCCTGGGGCCGGCGCGGGGCGCGGGTGGTTCTGCCTGACACTAGACAGGTGATCAACAGCACTCCTGAGCCGAACGATCCGCGCGACCCGCTCGGCCTGGCCGCGGACGCCCCGCTGCTGGCTGCCTGGCTGGACTGGATGAGCCGGGTCCAGGCCGGCCGGGTGGCCCCGATGACCACGCCGGGCCACAAGCAGCGCGAGGACCTGACGGGCGCGGTGAACTGGGGGGACGCGCCGCTCTACGGCGCGCTCGCCCCCATCAAGTACGCCGACCGGCTGCGGGTCGACGCCGAGGAGCGGGCGGCCGCGCTGTGGGGCGCCGACTGGTGCCGGTTCTCCGTGGCCGGGTCGACCCACGGCAACCAGACGTTCTGCCTGGCGCTCGGCCAGCCCGGCCAGGAGGTGATCATCACCAGGACGCTGCACCGGTCGCTGCTGCTCGGCCTGGTGCTGGCGGGGCTGCGGCCGGTCTGGGTACGGCCCGAGGTCGACCCCGGCACCGGCCTGCCGGCTGCGGTGGCGGTGCAGACGGTCAGGGACGCGCTGGCCGCGCATCCGGACGCCTGCGGCGTCATCCTCGGTGACCCGTCGTACGTCGGCACCACCGGCGACCTGGCCGGGCACGCCCGGGCCGCGCACGAGGCCGGGGTGCCGCTGATCGTCGACCAGGCCTGGGCCGCCTATCTCGGCTTCCACCCGGACCTTCCGGCCCACGCGATCGCGGCGGGCGCGGACGCCCTGGTGACCAGCGCGCACAAGACGCTGCCGGCCTACACCCAGGGCGCGCTGGTGCTGGCCAGGACCGAGCGGCTGGACCGGGCCCGGCTGGAGCGCGCCTTCGACGCCACCCACACCACCAGCCCGGCCGGGTCGATCTACGCCAGCATCGACGCCGCCCGGGCGCTGCTGGCCCGGGACTCCGAACGGCTCTGCGCACGGCTGCTGCGCGGCGTAGCCGCGGCCCGCAAGCGGCTGCGCGAGGTGCCGGGCGTGGACGTGCTCGACGGGCCCGGGGTCGATCCGGCCAAGCTGGTCGTGCTGCTGGCCGGGACCGGAGCGCACGGCGGCCTGGTGGAGGCCGACCTGATCGCCGCGGGCAGGCCGGTCGAGATGGGCGACCGGGACACCATCGTGCCCATCGTGACAATGGCCGACGACGAGGAGCAGGTCGCGGCGTTCACCGAGGAGCTGATCGCCGTCATCGAGCGGCGCCGCGGCGAGCCGCGCCGCCCGGCCGCGACCGCCGCCTGGACGGTGCGGCCGCAGACGGTGCTGGCTCCCCGCGAGGCGTTCTTCGCGCCGAACGAGACCGTTCCGGCCGACGCCGCCGTCGGCCGGATCAGCGCCGAGCTGGTGGCGCCGTACCCGCCCGGCGTGCCGGTGCTGGCGCCGGGCGAGCTCATCACGGCCGAGGCGCTAGCGGCGCTGCGCGAGGTCGCGGCGGACGGCGGCCGGATCGCCTACGCGGAGGACCCCAGCCTCGCCACCTTCCAGGTCGTCGCCTGAGGCAGTGATCTCGGCTACGGGCTCGGCGGAGCCGTGCTCCTCGTGCACGTACCGGCGGCCGCGCAGCAGCGATGCCAGCGCCGCGACCAGGCAGGCCGCGATCGCGAAGTCGAACGCGATGTCCAGGCCCTGCTGGAACGGCGCCGAGATCAGCGACGGGAAGAAGGAGTGCCCGGTGAGGTAGGCGGCGTGGCTGGCGGGCAGCTTGGCCAGGGCCGGGCCGAGCAGCGTGCCGATCGGGTTATAGCCGAGCAGCGCGGCGAACATGATGGACACCGGCGGCAGCGCGGCCAGCCGGGCCGCGTCGGCGGCCGGGACGCCCTGGGCGGTCAGGCCGTGGTTGAGGGCGGCCGGCAGGGACGAGGACAGGCCCAGGATGATCAGCGTGAAGAAGATGCCGATGGACAGGACCATGGCCGAGTTCTGGAACGTCGCGCTCATGCCGGCGCCGACGCCGCGCCGCTCCGGCGGCAGGCTGTTCATGATGCCGGCCCGGTTGGGCGACGCGAACAGGCCCATGCCGATGCCGTTCAGCAGCAGGATCAGCGCGAACTGCCAGTACTCGAAGTTGACCGGCAAAAGCTCGAGCAGGACGAACGAGATGGCTGCCACGACCATCCCGCCGGTGGCGAAGGGCCGCGCGCCGAACCGGTCGGACAGCCAGCCCGAAGCCGGGCCGGCGATGAGGAAGCCGACGGTCAGCGGGAGCATGGCGATCCCGGCCCAGAGCGGGGTGCGCTCGAAGCTGTAGCCGTGGATCGGCAGGTAGATGCCCTGCAGCCAGATGATCAGGATGAACATCAGGCCGCCGCGGCCCAGGCCGGACAGCAGGCTGGCCACGTTGCCGGCGGTGAACGGCCGGATCCGGAACAGCGAGAGCCGGAACATCGGCTCGGCGACTCGCGTCTCGATCACGCAGAAGGCGATCAGCACGGCCAGGCCGCCGAAAATCAGGGTCAGCACCAGCGGGCTGGTCCAGCCCATGGTGTGGCCGCCGTAGGGCTGGATGCCGTAGGTGATCCCGACCAGCACCGCGATCAGCCCGGCGGCGAAAGTCACGTTGCCCCACCAGTCGAGCGTGGCGGGCTTCCTGATGCCGCGTTCCTGCAGCTTCAGGTACGACCAGATCGTGCCGAGCACGCCGAACGGGACCGAGACGAGGAACACCAGCCGCCAGTCGACCGGGCCGAGCAGGCCGCCGAGCACCAGGCCGATGAACGAGCCGGCGATGCCGGCCACCTGGTTGAGCCCGAGCGCGAGCCCGCGCTCGCTGGCCGGGAACGCGTCGGTCAGGATCGCGCTGGAGTTGGCCATCAGCATCGCGCCGCCGACGGCCTGCAGTATCCGCATCCCGATCAGCCACCAGGCCGCGGCGGTGCCGTGCAGCCAGGTCACCGAGAGCAGGATGGAGAACAGGGCGAAGATCGCGAAGCCGAGGTTGAACATCCGCACCCGGCCGAACATGTCGCCGAGCCGCCCGAAGCTGACCACCAGCACGGCCGTGACCACCAGGTAGCCCATCAGCAGCCAGAGCAGCAGGGTGGTGTTCCCCGGCTGGAGCGGGTTGACGCCGATGCCGCGGAAGATGTCCGGCAGCGCGATCAGCATGATGGAGGAGTTGACCGTGGCCATCAGCATGCCGAGCGTGGTATTGGACAGCGCGACCCACTTGTAGCGGGAGCCCGCCCGCAGCGAAGCCTCGTGGGCGGTAGCGAGGGGCGGGCGTGAAACGGACGGCACGAGCATTCCTCCGGAGCGGAACCTGGGGTGCGGCCCCGGGCTCGACGGCCACGCTGCCCTCGGCCCGGCCCCGCGATAATTAGTTGCTTGCTAACAACTAAATTATCCGCCCGGTTGTTCCCGGCTTCAACCGGGGCTGGTCAACCCGCAGAAACGACTCAGGCCGGCCCCGAAGGGCCGGCCTGAGTCAGCTCGCAGATCAGCTTTGCTACGCGGCCCGCCGGGCTCCGCCGGAGCGGCCGCGCCGGGGGCTTCCGCCCTGGCCGGGGCCCTTGGACCAGCCCGAGCCCTCGGGTCGGCCGCCGTTGGCAGACCGGCCGGCGGAGGCGGGCCGGCCGCCGTTCGCGGCTCGGTTCGCGTTCTCGCCCCGCCTGGTGTCGCCGGACCGGCTGCCCGTCTCCGATCGCTCGGCGGTCCCGCGTCCGCGGCCCTCATACGACCCGCGGCCCTCATGCGACCGGTTGGCCCGGCCGTTCCGGCGGCTGCCGGCGGTCCGGGCGGCGGGGTCCGCGGCCACCGGGGCCGGCGCAGGCGGCACGGGCACACCCGACTCGGCGATCTGCCGGACCACGTCGTGGCCGACCGCGACCTCGTGCTGGGCGGCGGTCACGCCGGCCGCGGCGTGCAGCAGCTGCAGCTCGCGCACCTGACCGTGCTCGGCCAGCGCGACGACCATGCCGGTGGCGCCGGCCCGGGCGGTGCGGCCCGCGCGGTGCAGGTAGTCCTTGTGGTCGTTGGGCGGGTCGAACTGCACGACCAGGTCGACGTCGTCCACGTGGATGCCGCGGGCGGCGACGTCGGTGGCGACCAGGACCCGGGGGTGGCCGGCGGTGAACCCGTCCAGGGCCCGCTGGCGCTGGTTCTGGTTGCGGTCGCCGTGGATGGCCGCGGCCTCGACCCCGGCCCGGGAGAACTGCTTGGCCAGGCGGTCGGCGCCGTGCTTGGTACGGACGAAGAACAGCGTCCGCCCCGGCCGGCCGGCGATCGCCGTCGCCACCGGCACCTTGTCCTGCGCGGTCAGCACGAGCAGCCGGTGATCGGCGGGCACCGATTCGGCCGAGGACGCCACCGCGTGCAGGGCGGGCTCATGAGCGTAGCGGGTCACCAGCTGGCCGACCTCACGGTCCAGGGTCGCGGAGAAGAACATCCGCTGGCCGTCGGCCGGCGTCTCGTCGAGGATCCGGGTGACGGCGGGCATGAAGCCGAGGTCGGCCATGTGGTCAGCCTCGTCGAGCACGCTGACCCGGACGTCGCCGAGCGTGCAGGCACGCCGTTCCAGCAGGTCGATGAGGCGGCCGGGGGTGGCCACCACGATGTCGGCGGTACGGACACCGGTGATCTGCCGGCCGATGGACACGCCGCCGTAGACGGTGGCAAGGGTCACGCCGATGCTGCGGCCCAGCGGCGTGAGGACGTCGGCGACCTGCTGGGCGAGTTCGCGGGTGGGTACCAGGATCAGGCCGCGGGGCGCCTTCTCGCGGGGCCGGTCGGTCAGCTCGGCCAGCTGGGTCAGCAGCGGCAGGCCGAAGGCCAGCGTCTTGCCCGACCCGGTCTGGGCGCGGCCGAGCACGTCCCGGCCGGCCAGCGCGTCGGGTAGCGCGCGGGCCTGGATCGCGAACGGCTCGTGGATGTCACTGGCGGCCAGGGCCCGGACCAGCCGGGAGTCCAGGCCGAGGGAAGCGAAGGTGGCCGCGGGGGGCGGCGGTGCCGCGGCGGCGGCGTCGAGGGCGACCTCGAGTTCGGAACGCGGCTTGACGCGCGGCGTCGGCGGGGTCCGGGGGGCTCCGTACTGGGCCCCCCCGTGTTGGCTAGCAGAGCGGCGCCGGGAAGAGCGCTGGCCGGGTGCACCGCGGCGGTCGGAAGACACGCGCGGACGCCTGGAACTATGCGGCATGCAGGAAACTCCATCGGTAGTTCGGGGGTCGCATGCTCGACAGACGTCAACGGTAAACGGTTGGTCTCAACCGGACGGCTCAAACGGCGACCGGCGGGCTGCTCGCCCGCAGAGTGACGGCGAAAGATCGCCGCCTCACGTGCAAGGCTATCAGCCGGGGCTCTATTCCCTGGCCCGGATGGCAGCAGTGCGGATGGCGGCCAGCTCCTCGGTCAGGTGCGCGCCGGTGACGCCGTAGTCCGCGACGCAGCTGGCCGAGGCGCGCACCGCGTACTTCAGCGCCTCCCGTTCCGGCAGCCCGTCGGCGCGCAGCGCGAGGAAGACGCCGGCCAGCACCTCGCCGCCGCCGGTCGGGTCCACCACCTGCGGGGCGGTCGTCTCCACCTCCTGCGGATGGCCGTCCACGATCAGCCGGGCGGCGGCCGGGCCGCGCTTGACCACGAGCGGCGCCTTGGGCACCGGCAGCTGCGCGTCCCCGTACAGGCCGTCGTACTCGGCCTGGTTCATGAAGATCAGGTCGACGCCGTCGCAGACTTCCCGCGAGGCGGTCGGGTAGCTGCTCACGTAGTGCTCGAACATGTCGGCCGACAGTTGCGCCCCGCATCCGCGCTCGTGCAGGTACTCCAGCCAGGCCAGCTGCTGCTCGGGCGGCGCGGTGCCGAGGTGGATCCGGCCTGCCCGCAGGTACTGCGACGGGAACGTCTCGGTCCGGACGGCAGCGGCCACGCCCAGGTCGGCGCTGAACGAGCGGGCGCCGTCGGTGAACTCGCGGACCCGCAGCTTGGGCGATGAGCCGGCCTGCTCGGTGACGCCGGCCAGGTCGACCTGCAGGTCCCGCAGCGGGGCGAGCTCGGAGTCCTGGCCGACCGTGGCGACCAGGCCCACCCGGCCGCCGATGAGCGCGCCGGCACTGGCCGTGACGGCGTAACCCGAGCCTCCCGGCGTCGTCCAGGCGGCGGTCCCGGCGTGCACGATCGAGACGCCCACATGGCCGATCACGACCAGGTCCGGCGGGACGGGCGAGCCCTCCCCGGGAACTTCCGCACCCCGCATATCGCTCTCCCTGTTCAAGACAGCAGCATTCAGGCAGCCAGCGGACGCGTCCAAATGAGGCTTCCTACCATAGTGCGAGGTATGCCCCTTGGCCAGCGCCGGAGAGACGTTGAGTTAACGAATCGAGACGGAACGTCAGATTCGGACCTTGGTGCACAGCTTGCACAACTGACCCAGCCGGCCAGGGCCACCCCGGCCCCCAAGACCAGGGGATGATGCGGCGCCGGGCCCGCGCACCGCGCGAACGCCGTCACCAGATCCGTCTCCCTGAGCACCGAACGGAGCAGCCTCCCCAGACCGCGACCGAGCTCACGCGAAGCGCGGCGGGTGGCCTCGGAGGGAAGTCCTCCGTGCCGGCCAGGTCGGTGACCAGGCCCGCCATGATCGCGGCGTGGATGCTCCATCGATGTCGTTACTGGCGCCGCCCGGGACGCGGCGGGCTGATGCTGGTCGCACCATGCGCACCATATTCACCATGAGCAGCACCCGCCGCGCGCGGCGGGGGCTCGTCGCGCGCGAGTCGCGCCGGTGCCACGCTGCTGGGATAGAGCTCGTGTAACGCGGAAAGACTGAAATATGTAAGGCCCCCGCGGGGTTCTACTCGTGGCGTCACTGCGCGCCCGCAACCAGCGGGCGGCACCATCCGCGAAGGAGCGACGTGACTTACCACAAGAACCCCGAGGCGATCGCCCGGCTGACCCCCGAGCAGTACAAGGTCACCCAGGAGGCCGCGACCGAGGCTCCGTTCACCGGCGAGCTCTGTGACAACAAGGAGCCGGGCATCTACGTCGACATCGTGTCGGGCGAGCCTCTGTTCGCTTCGATCAACAAGTACGACAGCGGCTCCGGCTGGCCGAGCTTCACCGCGCCGATCGAGAAGGCCAACGTGGTCGAGCACTCCGACCGGAGCTGGGGCATGGCCCGGACCGAGGTCCGCTCGGCCCACGGCGACAGCCACCTC
>JAICWX010000051.1 GCA_025934635.1 Streptosporangiaceae bacterium
AGCCGGGGCGAGGGCCAGGCCGGCGGCCAGGCAGGCGAAGGGCAGGACGGGGAGCAGGTAGCGGTAGTCGAAGTCGGCGACCGCGATCGGGAACACGAGCAGGACGACGGCGGTGGCCCCGGGCAGCATGCTGCCTGCCCGCGCCGACCAGGTTAGCCGCAGGGCTCGGCCACGGGCGGCCGGAGCGGCCGCGGCAGCCACGGCTTGGTGCTGAGCGCGGCCGCGGTGTCCTCGTGCACGTCCCAGATCACCGGCGGCCGCCGGCGCCGCGGGGGCAGGGCGAGCAGCAGCTCGGGGTCATGGACCAGCATCAGGTCCGCGCCAGCGGCATGACCAGCGAGAGCCGAACGGGCGGCCTTAATCGCCCCGGCCCGGCGTCTTCCCGACGCTCGCGGGACGGCCGTCAGGTGAAGGGATGGCCTGCCCCGTTCGGGATGAAAATCGGTGAGCTCGACCGGGGCGATGTAGGTGACCTCGTGCCCCGCATCGAGCAGGGCGCGTATCTGCCGGTGGTAGATGCGCGCGTCAGCGGGATGATGGACGATCGTGCACACCACGACGCGCATGGTCAGAGCGTTTCCAGGTGGGACGCGGCCGGTGTGGAGGGGATGACGCCCCGGGTGTCGAGCAGCAGCCGGGCGGTGGCCGCGATCCGGGGCAGGTCGTAGTCCTGGTGGGCCTGGAGCAAGATGACCAGGTCGGCGGCGGCCACCGCGGCGGGCAGGTCACCGGCCCGGGGGACGTCCTTGCCGCCGACCTGCCAGGACGGCACGTACGGGTCGTGGTAGGCGACGTCGGCGCCGCGGGCGCGCAGCTTGCGGGCGATCGGCCGGGCCGGGCTCTCGCGCTGGTCGGCGATGTCCTTCTTGTAGGTCACGCCGAGCAGCAGCACCCGGGCGCAGTTGACCGCCCGGCCGCCGCGGTTGAGCAGCTCGGCGGCGCGCTCGGTGACGTAGCCCGGCATCCGGGAGTTGATCTCCTGGGCCAGCTCGACGAACCGGAACGGGTAGCCGAGCGTGCGGACCTTGTAGGACAGGTAGTTGGGGTCGATGGGGATGCAGTGGCCGCCGACGCCGGGGCCGGGGTAGAACGGCTGGAATCCGAACGGCTTGGTCGCCGCGCACCGGATCGCGTCGTGCAGGTCGATGTCCAGTTCCCGGCAGAAGATCGCCATCTCGTTGACCAGGGCGATGTTCACGTGCCGGTAGGTGTTCTCCAGCAGCTTGGCCATCTCCGCCTCCCGCGCGGACGCGGCCCTGACCACCTGCTCGCAGACCTGGCCGTAGAACGCCGCGCCGGCCTCGGTGCAGGCCGCGGTAATGCCGCCGACGATCTTGGGCGTGTTCGCCAGGCCGTACTCGCGGTTCCCGGGGTCGATCCGCTCCGGGGAGAACACCAGGGCGAAGTCCACCCCGGCGGACAGCCCGGACGCCTTCTCCAGCAGCGGCCGGACGATCTCGTCGGTGGTGCCCGGGTAGGTGGTCGACTCCAGCGACACCAGCGTGCCCGGCCGCAGCAGGCTCCCCGCGGTCTGCGCCGCGGCGCGCACCGCGCTCAGGTCGGGACCGTCCGCCTCCGACAGCGGCGTCGGCACGCAGATCACGATCACGTCCGGCGGCGTCAGCCCGGCCGGGTCAGCCGTCGCCGCGAACCCCTGCTCCCGGGCCGCCGCGACCTCGTCCCCGGCCACGTCGTCCACGTGGGACCGCCCCGCGTTCAGGGCCCGGGTGATCCCGGCGCTGGTGTCGAACCCGGTCACCCGGAACCCGGCCCGGGCCGCCTGGACCGCCAGCGGCAAGCCGACGTAGCCGAGCCCTATCACCAGCACGTCCTGCCCTGGCATGTCACCCCAGCCTTCAGATCGCCCCCAGACGCGCGTACGCGTCCTGGTACCGTGCCGCGTTGCGCGCCCAGGTCCGGTCACCGGACACCCATTCACGGGCGTTGTCCCCGAGTTTTCTGCGGATATCCGGACTGTAAAACAGGCGTTCCAGGCAATCGGCCAGGGACACCGGATCTTGCGGCACTGTTTGCATTCCCGTCACTTCATGTTTGACGATTTCGGTGAGTGCTTTCACTTCACTAGTGACCACGCACAATCCGCTCGCCATCGCCTCCATGGGCTTCAACGGGGTCACGAGCTGACAGACCCGGTCTGGCGTGCGCGGAATGACGAAAACATCAAGGAGCGCATGGAATTGGCGTACTTTCGCCGCGGGCACCCGGCCGGTGAAAACGGCCGCCTGCGCCAGGCCGGACCCGGCCGCCTGGCGCTGCAGCGCGGCGCGCTCGGGGCCGTCGCCGACGATCAGCGCCCGGGCGGGCACGCCGCGGGCGAGCAGGATCGCGGTGGCCGCCAGCAGCGTGCCGATGCCCTCGTGCGGGACCAGGCTCGTCACCTCGCCGACGACGTAGTCATCCGGCCCGAGGCCGAGCTCTTCGCGGAGGTTCCCGGGGTCGGGCAGCGGGGCCAGGAAGTCTGCGGACACCGCGTTCGGCACGATGAGGATCTTCTCGGCGGGCACGCCGCGGGCCTCGATCTCCTCCCGCATGGCCTCGCCGAGCGTCACCACCAGGTCGGCCGCCAGCATGCACTGGGTCTCCGCGGCGCGGTTGCGCCGGTAGAGCTCGCTGCCGGCCAGTGCCGCCCCGCCCGGGTGCCGGGACAGCCAGGTGTCCTCCCAGAACCCGCGCACCTCGTACACCACCGGCAGGCCGTACCGCTGGCCCAGCTTGAGGGCGATCCGGGCGTTGGCGAAGTTGCTCGCGGCGTGCAGCACCGCGGGCTTCGTGCGCTCGGCGAGGCGGGCCGCGAGCTTCTCGCCCAGGGCGGCCAGCTTCGCGTCGGCGTCCCCGTGGCCAGGCAGGAGCCACGGCAGCAGCCGGTGGTACGGCACGCAGTCCAGCTCGACCAGGCGGCGGCCGTCGAGGCGGCCCTGGGTCACCGGGAACCCGCACCTGGTCACCACGTGCGGGTCGAGCCCGGCATCGCGCTGGGCCCGCGCGATCTCGTGCGTCCTGATCGTGTACCCGGCGCTGACCGACGGCAGCGCGTCGCTGACCAGGTGCAGCACCCGCCCCGGAATGTGCTCGCGCTCCGGCACCGCGGCGCCCTCCGCCCGGCCCTCACTTCGCCGCCCCACCCGTCCTGGTTCATGATCGCGGGCACTTTTGGCGCCTATGCGGCCAGAACTGCCCGCGATCATGGTCATGGTGGCGGGGGGCGTCGCGAGATGGGCTTGCTCAGGGGCGAGCGTGGCGCGCAGGCGGCGGGCCGGGTGGCCGCGGGCGCCGTCCAGGGCGCGGACGGCGTCGGTGAGGCGGCCCTCGCGCCAGGCCAGGCGGGCGGCCAGGACGGGACGAGCCCGGCCGGTATCTGGCACGCGGGCCAGGACCGCCGCGGCGGCGGCGGGCTGGTCGGCAGCCAGGGCGAAGGCGGCCTGGCGCCGGGGCGACGCGGACAGCGACGCCAGCGCCCCGTCCCGGTCACCCCGTCCCAGAGCAGCACCGCGCGGCCAAATGGGCCGGCCAGCCGGAGCCAGCCGCGCAGCGGGCCGGGCAGCACCCGCCCGGCCAGCAGGAGGGCGCGGACCGGATCCGCGATCACGTGCCGCCAGCCGATCGAGACTGCCAGGGTCAGCGCGCGGGGCGAGAGGGACGTCGTCACGGCGGCGGATGGTAGCGGCTCCAGATGAACAGAAAGGATCCGATGCGCGCACCCATCACGCACGTGCTCGGGGCCCGGCCGAACTTCATGAAGGCCGCGCCGGTGATCCGCGCCCTGGCGGCGCTCGGTCACGACCAGCGGATCGTGCACACCGGGCAGCACTACGACGAGCGGATGTCAGAGGTCTTCTTCGTCCAGCTCGGCCTGCCGCGGCCGGACGTGAACCTGGGGGTCGGCTCCGGCAGCCACGGGCGGCAGACCGCCGAGGTGCTGACCGGCATGGAACGGGAGTTCACGGAGAATTCACCGGCCCTGGCCGTGGTCTACGGCGACGTCAACTCCACCGTCGGCGCGGCGCTGGCCGGCGCGAAGCTCGGCGTCCCGATGGCGCACGTGGAAGCCGGCCTGCGCAGCTTCGACGACTCGATGCCCGAGGAGATCAACCGGCGGCTGACCGACCAGCTGTGCGCGCTGCTGTTCGCGACGTCGCCGGAGGCGATCGGCCACCTGGCCCGTGAGGGCCGCCCGGCCGGCGCGGTGCACCTGGTCGGCAACCCGATGATCGACACCTTGCTGGCCAGCATGGACCGCTTCGAGGTGGCCGCGGTCCGGGCCGAGCTCGGGCTGCCGGAGCGGTACGTGGTCGCCACCCTGCACCGGCCGTCCAACGTGGACGACCCGGCGTCGGCGGCCGCGCTGGTCCTGGCCCTGCGCGAGGTGGCGGACGAGCTGGACGTGATCATCCCGGTGCACCCGAGGGGGCGCGCCGCGCTGGAGGCGGCCGGGCTCGGCCGCCACCCGCGGCTGCACGCCGCTCCCCCGCTCGGCTATCTGGAGTTCATCGCCCTGGTCCGCGGCGCGCGGGCGGTGATCACCGATTCGGGCGGCGTGCAGGAGGAAACCACGCTGCTCCGGGTGCCGTGCCTGACCGTGCGGCCGAATACCGAACGGCCCGTCACCGTGACCAGCGGCAGCAACCGCCTGATCACCCCGCCCGAGCTGACCGCGGCCGTGCTCAAGGCGTGCGACGACGGGCCGTACGCGGGCGAGCTGCCGCCGCTGTGGGACGGCCAGGCCGGCCCGCGCATCGCCGGCATCGTCACGACGTGGCTGGACAGGGAGGCCCGGTGAACCCGGCGGAGGACACCCTGAGCGAGCCGCAGGCCCACGGGGTCCACGGGACCGAGGTCGACGCGGTCGGCGAGGTCGACGAGGTCGACGAGCCGCAGGACGCGGTGACCGGCGACCCCGGGCTGGCCGCGGAACGGGACCGGCTGGCCCGGGCGCTGCGCGAGACCCGGCTGCAGCTGGCCATGACGCAGTCCCGGCTGGCCGCGCTGGAGCGGTCCGCCACCATGGAACTCGGCCGGACCCTGGTCCGGGCCGCGCGGCGCCCCTGGTCGCGCGGCGTCCAGCTGCCCGCGGACCTGGTCCGGCTGTGGCGGGAGCGCGGCGGCCTGACCGGACCGGGCGCGGCCGCCCTCGCGCTGGCGTCCGCCCAGCTTGGCGACCTGGCCGGCGGCGGGGAACGGTTCCTGTCGGCGCTGACCGCGCCCGGTCTCGGCGCGCCGGGCACCGAGACGGCCGGCTGGGCCCCGCCCGGGCTGGTCATCACCGGGGTGCTGACCGCTGCGTCCTGTGCCACGCTCGCGCCGGACGCGGCGGTCCACCCGCTGCTGCCGCACGACGCGGACGTCGTACTGGAAAGCACCGGCGCCGACCTGGTCTGCATCGAGGCCGCGGCGATGCTGGCCGGCTCGGCCTGGGCCTACGCGGGCGACCCGGCCGCGACCGACCGCGGACGGCGGCTCGGCCGGCTGATCGCGGCGGCCCGCGCGCTCGGCAAGCCGGTGATCTTCATCAGGAACATCCCCGCCCACCTGGCGCCCGGCCTGGACTGGGTCGCGGCCAGCTGCGACGCGGTCTCCGATGAGGGGTTCGGCGTCCAGCTGGCCCGGTTCAACCCGATCGGGCTGGCCGGTACCCGGCCGTCAGGACCGGTGTACGCCGGCGCGCGGGACCCCCGCGAGGCGCCGGCCCTGCGGGCCTGGCTGGACGCGCTGACCGGCGCCGGCGAGCCCGGGCGGCTGCAGGTCACCGGGTCGGTGCCGTGGCGGCGGCGGCCGGCTCTCTACCGGCAGCACGCGCTGTTCGTCACGGCGTCCGCGGACCAGGCGCGGGAGCAGCTCGCCAGCGGCGCGCGCGTGATCATAACCGGGGCCGGGCCGGTCCCCGGAGCCGTCACGCCCGCGGCCGACGGCTGGGATCTCCCGGTGCTGCGGCAGGCCGCCGCGGCGCTGCGGGAGCGCCCGCCGCTGGACCTGGACGGGATCCGGCCGGCCCTGCGGGAGATCTTCACCTCGTCGGCGACGCCGGCCCGGCTGGCGGCGCTCGGCCAGCTGGCTGGGCTCGGCGAGCACGTGATCGCCGGGCGGCGGATCGCGGTGCTGGCCCGCGCGGACGGCGCCGCCGCGGCCGCGGCCCTCGCGGCCGGCCTGAGCCGGCAGCGGCTGCTCCCGGCCGAGGTAGTCGCGGTGACCGAGGCGCCTGACGAGCCCTCGGCCGAGATATCCGCCCGGGCCGTCGCCGCGGCGCTCGGGGACCTGGCCGACCGGGGCGTGAGCATCCGCGCCGTTCCCGCGGTGACCGGCGAGCCGCCCGGATGGCTGCGGCGGGCCGCGGCCGCGGCCCGCTCCCCGTGGGCCGCGCCGTGGCCCGCGGCAGGCGAGCACCGCGAGTCCTACCTGCTGGACCTGGCCTGCGCACGGGAGTGCGCCCAGGCCGACGCGACCGGGTGCGCCGGGACCGGGTACGCGTTCACCGCCGCGCTGGATCCCGCCCTGGCCCGGCGGGAGTACTTCACCGGCGACGATCCTGGCCACGGGCTACGGCTCTTCTCCGTCAGTTAGCCAGCTAAGGAGCATCAGCGTTGACCTCTCGGGCGCTTGTCTACGGTGACATCGACCTGAACCTGATCGATGGTTCGGCCATCTGGCTGCAGTCGGTGACCCAGGCGCTGGCCCGGGCCGGCTGCGCGGTGACCCTGGTGCTGAAGGCACCCGTCCGCACCAGCCGGCTGATCGCGCCGCTGCTGGCCGAGCCCGGCGTCACCGTACGGCGGCCGTTCGAGGAGCACCTGCTCGACGGGCTCGAAGGCGCTGGCTCGCTGCGGCCCGCGGCCGCCGTGGAGCTGCTGACCCGGCTCGACGCCAGCCAGCCCTACGACCTGGTGGTGCTCCGCGGCCGCGCGGTGACCGCGGCGGCGGCCAGGGGCGAGGCGTTCGCGGGGCGGCTGTGGCCGTACCTGACCGATGTCCCGCAGTCCGTGCCCGGCCTGACGCCCGACGGGGCCGCCGAGCTCGAGCTGATCGCGGCCGCCGCCCGCTACCTGCTGTGCCAGACCGAGGAGCTCCGCTGTTTCCTGGAGGGCAGCATCCCCGCGGCCTGCGGCAAGTGCGTGCTGCTGCCGCCGATGCTGGCCGACATCCCGGCCGCCCGCGGCGCGGCGGCGGCCGGCATCCCGCTGCGGCTGGTCTACACCGGCAAGTTCGCGCCGCGGTGGAACACGCTGGAGATGACCGGGCTACCGGAACTGCTCGCCGCCCGCGGCGTCGCCTCCGAGCTGCACATGGCCGGCGACAAGATCCACGACGACCCGTCCGGCTACCAGCAGCGGATGCGGGCCGCGCTCGACACCGAGGGCGTGACCTGGCACGGCGGCCAGTCCCGGGAGGACGTGATGCGGCTCGCCGCCTCCTGTGACATCGGGCTGAGCTGGCGCCATCCCGACCTGGACGCGAGCCTGGAGCTGTCGACCAAGGTGCTGGAGTTCGGCGCGCTGGGGCTGCCGGTCATCCTCAACCGGACGCCGATGCACGAGGCGCTGCTCGGCGCGGACTACCCGCTGTTCGCGGCGAGCCTGGACGACGTGGTCGCGGCGGCGGCCGCGGCGGCGGCCGGACCCGGGCGCTACCGGCTGGCCGCCGACCGGACCAGCCGCGCCGCCGAGCGGTTCACCCTGGACCGGGCGGCCGAGCGGCTGCGGGGCTACCTGGCCGGCGGGGTGCGCCGCAGCGGCGGGTCACCCGCCGAGGCCGGCAAAACTCCTCTCCGGGTGGTCATTGCCGGGCATGACCTCAAGTTCTTCACGCCGCTGCTGAGCTACCTGCGGATGCAGCCCGGCCTGGAGGTCAGGCTGGATCAGTGGGCCGCGCTCGGCAAACACGACCCGGCGGCCAGCCGGGAGCTGGCGGCCTGGGCCGACGTGGTGGTCTGCGAATGGTGCGGACCGAACGCGGTCTGGTACAGCAGGCACAAGCGGCGCGGCTCGCGGCTGCTGATCCGGCTGCACCGGTTCGAGCTGCGCTCGCCCTACCCCGGCCAGCTCAAGATCGGGGCCGTGAACCAGGTGGTGTGCGTGAGCAAGCACTACGCGCGGCTCACCCGCGAGTACACCGGCTGGCCCGACACCAAGGTGGCGACGGTGCCGAACGCCCTCGACATCGCCCAGCTCGACCGGCCCAAGCTGGACGGCGCCCGGTTCCACCTCGGCCTGATCGGCATCGTCCCGTCGCGCAAGCGGCTGGACCTGGCCCTCGACGTGCTGGAGGAACTGCGCCGCGAGGACGACAGGTACCTGCTGTTCATCAAGTCGGGCATGCCCTGGGAGCACTGGTGGGTGTGGCAGAACCCGGCCGAGCGCGAGCACTACGCGGACGCGCTGCGCCGGGTGCAGCGGTCGCCGCTGCTGCGCGGGGCGGTGGTGTTCGACGACGCCGGGCCGGACGTGCCCGCGTGGCTGCGGCGGGTCGGTTTCGTGCTGTCCGCCAGCGACGACGAGAGCTTCCACGTGGCCCCGGCCGAGGGCATGGCCTCGCGCGCGGTGCCGGTGCTGCGGCACTGGCCCGGCGCCGAGACGATCTACGACAGGCGCTGGATCCACCGGGGCCCGGCCGAGATGGCCGCCGCCGTCCTGGACCTGGCCGGCGAGGAGGACTGGCGCGCGGCGGGTGACGACGCGCACGTCCAGGCCGCCGCCGCGTTCAACCTGAACCGGGTGTGCGAGGCGTGGCACGGCCTGCTCACCGCCGACCGGGCCCCGGCGGTACCCGGGCCGATCCTCGAGCTGCTCGGATCCGGCTGAGCCCGGGTGTACTTCACCCTCGCCGTCAGCGCGGCCACGGCCGCGCGCTGTGCCGCGCTGGCCGGCGCGGCCCGGGACGCCGATCCGCGGGTCATGCCCATTCCGGGCCCGGCCCGGGTCGCCTGGCGCGCCCCCGACGGACGCGCCGCGGTGCTGCACTGGGGTGTCCCGGCGGGTACTGAGGGGGCGGCTTACGCCGGCACGATCTGGCGGCGCTGCACGGCGTGGCCGCGGCGGAACTGCTCCGCCGGATGACCACGCGCCGCCTGGGCCTGCTGCGCCCCGGGGCCGCGGCAGTGTACCTGGCCAGCCTGGCCCCGGCGGCCGCGGCGCTGGTCCGCGGTCCGCTGGCCGCGCTCGACGGCTTCTACCTGGCGAACCGGGCGGGCCGCTGGTCGGCCGCGGCCCGGCAAGGGTACCTGCTCCGGTCACCGCTGGCCCAGCCGCTGTTCGCCGACCGCGTGGTGCGAGCCGCGCGGGCCGTCCCGCTGTGGCACCGGATGAGCGACCGGCTGCACCGCGACGTGCTCGGCCTGCTCTGCCCCGTACTGCTGGACATCCCGCTGGCCGGCAGTCCCTGGCACGGCGAGCCGCGCACCCCGGCTACCGTGCTGACCGCCGCGCGCGGACCCGGGACCGCCGACTGGCGGGACTCCGCCGGGACCGTGGCCCGCTTCCTGCGCGGCTACGTCCTGGATCACGGCGCGGCGGGCCCGGTGTTCGGCATCGTGAGCCGGCGGGCCGCCGAACGCTGCCTGACGCTCCCGCAGGCCGACCCGCAGGCGGCCTGGGCGCTGGCCACCATGGCCGCGCTGCTGTCCGGCGACTGGCTCAGCGCCCGCGAGCCGGCCGCCCGGACGGCCAGCCCGGGCCTGACCCCGGCTGGCTAGCCCCGGCCGTACCTGGTCTCGGCCTGCCAGAAGAAGATCACGCCCACGGCCAGGATGACGACCGCCCAGCCCGCGCCGGCCAGCCACAGCTCGCCGGTCCCGAAGTCCGGGTGGCAGTAGGCCTGGAGGGCCGGGGTCTTCCTGGCCATGAAGACCGCGCACCGGGCCGCGTCGTAGGGTTTTGCGCCCGGCGCGTCCTCCCGGAACGTGGCCATGATGGCGTCCCTGGTCAGCGAGATGTACACCGCGGCCGGGTTGAAGGACAGCACGTTCTTGGCCCACAACGGCAGCGCGGCGGGCAGCGAGGCGATGCTGTACATGACGCCGCAGAAGTAGCGCCAGACCCGCAGCAGGAACGGGACCAGCTGGCTGATGTCCTGCGCGCCCGCGCCCAGCCTGGCCATGATCAGGGCGGCGCCCATGTTGAACGTCGCCTGCATCAGCAGCGCCGGGACCAGCAGCAGCCAGTACCAGGTGAGCGGCTCCCCCGTCCCCAGCACGATGGCGAACATCACGATCATCGACAGCAGCAGCTGCTGGAGCTCCACGATCACGTAGGCCAGCGGCAGGCAGGCCCGCGGGAAATGCAGCGCGCGGATCAGCGTGATATTCGACCGGATTACCGTCGAGCCGACCACAATCGACCGCTCGGTAAAGGCGAATATGAACACTCCGATAACCAGGTATGCCGTGTAATTGCTGATGCCGCGGTTCGCCTTGAACAGGATCCCGAAGATCAGGTAGTACACCGCCGAGTTGAGCAGCGGCGTGAGGACCTGCCAGAGCTGGCCGAGCCGCGCCTCGGTGTACATCGACACGTTGCGGGCCGTGGCGTACGCGATGATGAAGTGCCGCCGCTCCCAGACTTTACGCAGGTAGGCAGCCAGGAGCGGCCGTTCGGAGGTGGGCCGCAGGCCGTGCCGGGCGGCGAGGGCGGCCAGCGGCTCACCCTCCGCGCCAGCCACCGTCGCACCGGTCTCGTCAGCGGCCCCGGCCGGGAGTTCGTCCTCCAGGCCGCCCGGTGCAATCAGCCGCCCGCGGTTCCCCATGGCTGTGGATTTTATGGGCGCCGACTGTAGCGGAAACGCGTCTCCGTCGCGGGGGGAAAATCATTCGCCCGGAGTTCGGCCCGCATTAACCCGCCGTACCCGTGACGGTCCTCAATCGGAACGAACGCCGACGCGATCCCGCCTCGCTCCCGGTGCACGCCGCGCGATGCCGGCCCCGCGGTCGCCGGCTAGGCGGCCTGCAGGCCGCGCCGGGGCAGTGTCCGGTTGAGCACGTGGCGCTGCAGCTCGGCCATCGGGCCGGCCTCTAGGCCGTGCGCCTGCAGGCGGACGATGGCCCGCTGGCAGACCAGCGCCGCCTCAGCCGACCGCTCGCTGAGGTAGAGGCTGGTGGCCAGCAGCCGCGGGACCGCGCCGTCGTCCGGGTTCTCGGCGAACAGGACGCCGAGCTCCCCGGTGACCTCACGGTAGTGACCTGACCAGATGTCGGCCTCGATCCGCCCGAGCAGGGCGGTCATGCGCAGGTTGGCCAGGCTCGCGATATGAGCGCGGGCGAACGGCAGGTGCGCGACATCGGCCAGCGGACGGCCGCGCCACAGCGCCAGCGCGTCACGGAAATGCCCGGCCGCCTGATCGAACTGGTCCAGCCGGAGGGCGGCCTGGCCGACCCGGATATGCCGCGCGAAACCGACCGCGTCGATCCGTTCCGGGCTTAGCCGCAGCCGGTAGCTCACCCCGGTCGGAGCCTTCTCGGTCACCAGGAGCCGCTGGCCCAGCAGCCGGTCGGCAGCGTGTGGCCGTCGGCGCACACCAGCGCGACCACCAGTGCCCGCAGCATCGGGCCTAGCTGGGCTCGCCGGCCCTCAATGCGCAGCACCAGCTGACCGAGAATCTCGACATCGATCATGAACCCTCACCCAGTCCCGCCAAACCGGATACGGCTTTCGACGATAACGGGAGGTTTTTCTTACCTCTGAAGAATCTCTGAAAATTATGGATAAAAGTGCGGCCATGGTGACGGAAGTGATCTTCCACGCGGCTTCCACGGAGCTTGCACGCGCCGGGTGAAGGATGACCTGCCGGGGGTTGAGCAAAGAGTTTCCTGGCCGTGGAGGTCACCGTGGCGCATGCGCCGATTCGTCCCGTTCGTCGCCGTCGGCTGCTGCCCGTGGTGACCATCCTGGCAGCGATGTCCCTGGCCGCAGGCCTGCTCTACGCCGGCGGCGTATTCGGCGGCTGGGGCAAGGCTCCCTCGGCGTCGGCGGGCAGTTCGGTCGCGGTGCATCCAGTCACCGGTCGGAAGGTGCAAGTCCCGGCCATGCGGCCGTGGACCAGGCCGCACACCTCATGGCCGTCCGCGGGCCGCGCCACCGCAGTCATAACATCCGCCCGGGCTCCGCGGGCAAAGCGCCTGAAGGCCGGTCCGTCGGCTGGATCAGGCCGGGCCGGGAGCCTTCCGGTATGGGTCGGCGCGGCGGAAACGCCGGCGGCCGCGCAGAAGAAGGCAGCTACTACCGCGGCACGCTCTCCTTCCGCCGCGCCGACCGTGTCCCGGGTAAGCGTGAGCATGACCGGCCAGGCGGCCGCCGATGCGCTCGGCGTCCGCGGGGTCGTGTTCAGCCTCACCCGCGCCGACGGCAGCCTGGCCGCAGGCCGGGTCCACGTCAGCCTGGGCTACTCGTCCTTCGCGCAGGCCGCCGGCGGGAACTACGCGTCCCGTCTGCGCCTGGTCCGGCTGCCGGCTTGCGCGCTGACCACGCCGCGGCTGGCACGGTGTCGCAAGCAGATACCAGTCCGTTCGGCCGACAATGTACGGACGACCCGGCTCGGGGCCGACGTGAGCCTGCCGGGCCTGGCCACCTCAGCCGCCCGCTCCGCTAGCGGCGCCGCGACGACGCTGGTTTCGTCCGTCTCCTCCACGCCACTCGTGCTGGCGGCAGTGGCCTCCTCGTCCGGTTCCGGCGGGAACTTCGCCGCCGAGCCTGCGTCCGAGGCCGACGCCTGGGTGGCGGGAGGCTCGTCCGGAGCGTTCAGCTACTCCTACCCGATCGACGTCCCCCCGGTTCCCGGCGGCCTGCAGCCGCACGTCAGCCTGGACTACAGCTCGCAGGCGGTCGATGGCCTGTCGTCGGCGACCAACAACGAGGCGTCCGCGGTCGGCGATGGGTGGGACTACTCGCCGGGATACATCGAGATCGAGTACCCGACCTGCTCCACCCAGCCGCTTCAGCCCTCCACCGGTGACCTGTGCGCCGGGCCGGGGACGACGGTCATCTCGCGTAACGGCGTGGCCGATCCGGTCGTGTCCGGCAGCAGCGGCAGCCTGAAGATCGAATCGGACGGCGGCGAGAAGGTCCTGAACCAGGGCAGCTACTGGGAGATCATCGAGCCGGACGGCACCCAGTACTACTTCGGCCGGAACCAGCTGCCTGGCTACGCCTCGGGTGACCCCACGACCAATAGCCTGTGGACGGTGCCGGTGCGGTCCGGGTCCAGCTTCGTCAGCAAGACGTGGCGCTACATGCTCGACTACGTGGTCGACCCGAACGGGAACGCGATCGCCTACTTCTACAACACCCAGACCAACTACTACGCCGAGAGCAACGGCACGACCGGGACCGGCGCCTACACCCAGGGCGGGACACTGGCGAAGATCGAGTACGGCCTGCGCGCCGACTCGGTCTACGGATCCACCCCGGCCGCCCAGGTGACATTCACCACCAACCCGGCGGTGCGCGCGGACGCGCCGACCGACTTGGCCTGCGCGCAGAACGCGGCGTGCACCGTGACGTCACCGACATTCTGGACTTCCAGCGCGCTGGCCAGCATCACCACCCAGTCCCTGGTGGGCGGCGCGCTGCAGAACGTGGACTCCTGGGCGCTAAGCGACACTTACCCGGCGACGGGGGACGCCACCACGTCCCCGTCCCTGTGGCTGTCCTCGGTCACCCGGACCGGCCAGGACGGCGGTACGCCGGTCTCCATGCCGCCGACGTCCTTCGCGGGTACGGCGATGCCGAACCGAGTGGAGACTTCGGCCGACAGCTCCGCCGGGTACTCACTGATCACGAGGTTCCGGCTGACCAGCGTCACGAACCAGACCGGCGGCGTGACCTCGGTAGCCTACTCGCCGCCCGACGCCGGGGCGTGCGCGGTGACCGGGCCGTTCCCCTCCCCCGACTCCAACACCGCCGCCTGCTATCCCAGCTACTGGTATTCAGCGGCACAGAATCCCACCCAGGACTGGTTCAACCTCTACACGGTGTCCACCGTGACCGATCAGGATACCACCGGCGGGGATCCGCCTGTGGTCACCTCCTTCAGCTACACGGGAGCGGCGTGGCGCTACGACAACGACACGGTCAGCCGTTCGGCCACACTGACCTGGGATCAGTGGCGCGGGTTCCGGACCGTCACCACCAAGAGAGGTACCTCCCCCGACCCGGTGACCCAGACCACGGACACTTACCTCCAGGGCATGGACCAGGATCCGCTCAGCTCCGGGCTCCTCGCCTCGGTCATGATCACCTCCAGCCACGGTGACCAGGTCAGCGACTCCAACCAGTTCGCCGGGATGCTGTTCGAGGAAATCGAGTACAACGGCGCCGGCACCGGCAACCAGGTCACCGACAAGGTCTACATCCCGTACACCTCGAGCGCCACCGCCCAGAACCCGGCCCAGCACCAGACGGCCTGGGTCACCGGAACAGCGTCAACCGACACCTACACCACGCTGGCCAGCGGCGGGACCAGGGAGTCGATGGTCAAGAAGACGTTCGACTCCAACGGCCAGCTGCTAACCGAGTCCGACGTGCCCGACACCTCGAACGCCGCGGAAGACACCTGCACGACGGTCACCTACACCACCAATACGACGGCATGGATCGTCGACCTGCCCGCGACCGAGCAGGTCGTCGACCTGCCGTGCGGAACGGTCGCGACTCAGGCCTCGCAGCTGGTGTCGGACACGAAGTACACCTACGACAGCGGCGGCACCCCCACGGCCGGGAACCTCACCAAGATGCAGGCCGCCACCGCGGCGTCCGTCCAGAACCTGTTCGGCACCTTCATCTGGAGCTACACCTATACGACCGAGCAGACCTCCACGTACGACCAGTACGGGCGGGTACTGACCGCCAAGGACGCAGACAACCGGACCACGACGACCGCGTACACGCCCGCGACCGGCGCGGAGCCGACGTCCGTGGCGGTCACCGACCCGGCCACGCTGGTAACCACGACCGCCTACGATCCGGCGCGGAACCTGCCGACCGGCGTCACCGACCCGGGCGGCTACAAGTCCGCCGAGACCTATGACGCCCTCGGCCGCGTCACCGCGCAGTGGACGCCAGGCAACCCCGCCTCGGGTCCCGCGGTGACCAAGTACTCCTACGCTGTCAGCGCTACCGTGCCGTCGGTCGACACGCAGCAGGTGGAGCAGCCGGGCGGCGGGTACCTGACCAGCGAGAAGCTGTACGATTCGCTGGGCCAGGTCCGCGAGACGCAGCAGGCGACAGCAGGCGGCGGCACGGACGTCGCCGACACCACCTATAACTCCGACGGCTGGCAGGTCCTGGTCTCCGACCCCTACTACACCAGCGGCGCGCCGTCCGGAACTCTCGTCTCCGCCGCACCAGGCAGCGTCCCGTCGCAGACCGGTTACACGTACGACGGCGACGGCCGGGCCATCAAGCAGGTCGCCTACGCGCTCGGTGCGCAGACCTGGGAAACCGACATGACCTACGGCGGGAACTACGTGACCGTGGTGCCGCCGTCAGGCGGCACGAGCGAGACGACGTTCACCGACGGCCGCGGGCTCACCACCGCGATCTACCAGTACCACGCGGGCGTCCCCGCCAGCCCGTCCGACCCGTCGTCGCAGTACGATCAGACCAGCTACACCTACACCGCGGCCCAGAAGCTCGCCTCCATCAAGGACGCCGCCAACAACTCCTGGTCCTACACGTACGACCTGCTCGGCAACCAGCTCACCGCCACCGACCCCGACGCCGGCACGACCACGGACACCTACGACGCGGCGAGCCAGCCGATGACGGTCACTGATTCCCGGAACAAGCAGGTCTCGTACACCTACGACGGTGACAGCCGCAAGACCGCCGAGTACGACACCACGGGCGGCGCGCCGGAGAACGCTTCCGACCAGGTCGCGTCGTGGACCTGGGACACGCTGGCCAAGGGACAGCTCACCTCCTCCACGTCCTTCTCCGGCGGGGCCTCGTACACCGAGGCGGTCACCGCCTACAACGCGTACGAACTGCCGTCGGGCACGCAGGCGGTCATCCCGGCGGCGCAGGGCGCCCTGGCCGGCACCTACACCCGGCAGGACAGCTATGCCCCCGACGGGCAGCTGACCTCCTACACCGACTCGGCCGCCGGAGGCCTGCCCGCCGAAACGGTCACCACCGGCTACGATTCCGCGGGCGAGGCAAATTCGCTCACTGGCACCAGCCCGTACGTGGACACACTGTCCTACACCAACCTGGGCGAGCCGCTGCAGTACACGCTGGGCACCTCCAGCCTGCCGGCGTACATCACGGACTCCTACGACGCCCAGACCCGGCGCCTGTCCGAGCAGAAGACACAGACCGGGACCACCCAGACCGCGGTCGACGACTTGCACTACAGCTACGACAACCTCGGCAACGTCACCTCCGAGGCCGACACCCCGGCCGGGGCGTCAAGCTCCACCGACGTGCAGTGCTTTCAGTACGACTACCTCGGCCGGCTCGTCCAGGCCTGGGCACAGGGCGGCACCGGCTGCGCGAGCACCCCGTCAGCATCCGCCGAGGGCGGGGCCTCCCCGTACTGGAACGCCTACACCTACAACACCGTCGGCGACCTGACCGGGATCACCGCCACCCCGCCGACCGGCGCGGCCACCACGACGACCGACGGCTACCCGGCCGCGGGCGCGGCGCGGCCGCATGCCATCTCGAGCTCGCAGGTCACCACCTCGTCGGGCTCCACCACCAGCAACTACGGCTACGACGCCAGCGGGCACCTGACGGGCATCACCGCCACCGCCCAGAACGAGAGTCTCACCTGGAACGACGCCGGGCAGCTAACGCAAACGTCGATCACCCCGTCCGGCGGCTCGGCCAAGAACACGAACTACGTCTATGACGCTGGCGGCACCCTGCTAGTCACCGCCGACCCGGGCACCACCACGCTGTACCTGCCGGATGAGGAACTCTCCCTCGACACCGGCACGGGCACGGTCACCGGCACCCGCTACTACAGCATCGGCGGCACCGTCGTCGCCGCCCGCACGGGCGCCTCCACCGTCGCGTACCTGGCCGGCGACAGCCAGGGCACCGACTCGGTGGCCATTGACTCG
The DNA here is from genome assembly GCA_025934635.1 of Streptosporangiaceae bacterium. The sequence continues at coordinate 17,066 of JAICWX010000051.1, forward strand.
GGTACCCTCACCGCCGACCGGCGCTATTACGACCCCTACGGCAACCCGAGGGGCTCCGCGCCACCCAGCTTCCCCGTGGGGGAGAAGGGCTTCGTCGGCGGTGCCAGCGACACCGCCACCGGCCTGACTGATCTCGGGGCCCGCGAATACCAGCCTGGCACCGGCTCGTTCATCTCTCCCGACCCGTTGCTCAAGCCCTACGACCCGCAGAACCTGAACGCTTACGGCTATGCCGCCGACAACCCGTCCACCAACTCCGACCCGTCCGGCGCGATGATGATCCAGGGCGGATCAACGGGCTGCGTCGGCTCAAGGGAAGCAGTCACGAGTTGCAACTCCACGGCACAGACCGAGGAGCAGGAGAATAAGCCCAAGGGCAGCGTCGACCCGCCCGGCTCGGGAAGCCGCATGATCTGCGATCCCGGGCACGGCTGTGCCAGCGTGGCGTACTACCGCAAGCACCCGGTAAAGGCCGATCCCAAGCCACCAGCAGTTCGGCGGCCGTCCTGCGGCCCCATGTCGGTCCACGTAGGGACCTGCATCAAGACCGATGGCGCCGGATCGGGCGCCTGGAACCTGGTCAAGAAACATTGGGGAACGATTTCTGCCGTGCTCTCGGCGCTGTGTCCTGCTGCGGCAGAAGATGAGGCACAGGTCTGCCTCGGGCTTGGATCTGAAGCTCGCAGTGTTAGCGCAGCAACCGAACTCGCCTCGAACGCCGCCAGCTCTGAACGACTTGCAACTGCGCTCGTCCGCGAGGAAGCCACATCGGTCTTCCTGGAAGACGGCGAGCTTCAGCCGGAGGTAATAGCCGGGTCCCATGAGATCATTAACGGTACCCAGCTAGGAAACAAGGAGCTCATACAGGAGATGACCGCTGGCGGCGACAGGCTCTCCGACTGGGGTAAATACACAACGCAAACCTTCAAAAGCCCATCAGGCCGATTCCAGGTCCATTTCTACTACAACTCAAGAACCGGTCAAGTCCTTTATGATCAGGACTATAAAATCAAGTTCGTCGGGAAATGATGAAAGCTCTCTGCATATCTACCGGATCCGATTCGAATCACAACACCTGGCTAACGGTAAATCACGAGTACCTTGTCCTATCCATCCTGGCGCTACCGGAGAAGGCGGTGCTGTTCCGACTCATGGCGGACGACACAAGGACTCCTATACTCGCGGAGTCTTCGCTCTTCGCCGCGGTATCACAGCCGCTTCCCAGCAATTGGGTTGCAGCAGTACGGGAGGGTGGCGCGGTAGAACTCGGCCCCCGGGGCTGGCTGGATGCAGGCTTCTGGGAACGCTTCTTCGACGGCGAAGCGGAAGCTGAGGAGATTTTCAGGAAAGAATCTGAGGCCATGAACAGCGAGAACCGCTAGCCTCGCGTATTCGTGAAGGTGGACGTTGCCCGGCCCGCGTTGTCAGGTGGCCAGGTGGGCGGTGTCGTTGAAGGAGCGCAGGACGGCGGGGCCGTCGGCGTACCAGTCGATCTCGGACAGGGCGGCCACGTCCAGGTGCATCCGGAACAGCGCGGGCGGCGGGGCGAGCAGGGCGGCGGCGACCAGGGTCTTGATCGGGGTCACGTGGCTGACGAGCAGGACGCGCTGACCGGCCCGGGCGGCCAGCAGCCGGGCCAGCGCGGCGGTGACCCGCTCGCTGACGTCGGCGAAGCTCTCGCCGCCGGGGGGCGCGACCTGCGGGTCGGCCAGCCAGGCGGTCATCTCCGACGGCCAGCGCTCCCGTACCTCGGCGAAGGTCAGGCCGTCCCAGTCACCGAAGTCGGTTTCCCGGAAGCCGTCATCGGTCGTCACCGGGAGGCCGGTGACCGCGGCCACCGCTTCGGCCGTCTGCACCGTCCGCCGCAGCGGCGACGCCACGATGGCGTCGATGGCCGCCGACGCGAGCCGCTTGGCCGCGGCAGCGGCCTGCGCGAGGCCCGTCTCGGTGAGCGGCACGTCGGTCCGGCCGGCGTACCGTCTCTGCACCGACATCGGCGTCTGCCCGTGCCGCAGCAGCAGGGTGACGGTGGGCTCGCCCTGAGCGGGCATCCAGGCGGACCTGGCGCGCACGGGCGGCCTACAAGCCGGATTCGGGCGTGCGGACCAGGATCCGCCTGCACTCCTCGCACCGGATCACGTCGTCCGGCGCGGCCGCCCGGAATCCCTTCAGGTCCGCCGCGTCGACGGTCAGGTGACATCCCTCGCAGCGCCCGGCCCGCAGCAACGCCGCGCCGGAGCCCTTGGTCTTGCGGATCTGGTCGTAGAGAGCAATCAGGTCGGCCGGCACGTCGGCGGCCACGCCGCCGCGCCGGTCCAGCGCCTTGGCGGCCTGCTCGTCGATCTCGGCGAAGATCGCGTCCCGGCGGGCCGTTACCTCGGCTACCTCGCCGCCGAGGCTGTCCCGGCTCGCGGTCAGCTCGTCCCGCTGGCTTTCGAGCGTCTCGCGGCGCTCCATCAGCTCGAGCACGACTTCCTCGAGGTCGCCCTGCCGGCGGTGCAGGTTCTCGATCTCCGACTGCAGGCTCGCCAGCTCGCGGGCGGCGGACACCTGCCCGGCGTCGAGCCGGGCCCGGTCCTTCTCGATCCTGACCCGGACCTGCTCTACGTCACGCTCGGCCCGGCCCTGCTCGCGGTCCAGGTCACCGAGCGCGGTTTCGGTCACCACCAGGGCGTCCCTGAGCTCGCCGGCCTTCGCCTCCAGGCCGGCCAGCTCGGCGACTTCTGGCAGGCCGCGCCTGCGGTGGTCGAGGCGGGCGAGCTCGGTGTCCAGGTCCGCCAGTTCAAGCAGGCGGAGCTGGGTTTGCGGTGATGCCTTCACGGGTCCCAACGTTAGTCCAACCGGAGCCCTGCGTAGTCCCTAGCGTGGTAGACCTTGCCCCATGGAGGTCCCTCACGTGAGCCGGCCTTTCATGCCGGGGTACGGCATCGCCGGGCCGGCCGAAGGCAGCGGGCTCCTGCACTGGTCATGGGCGGTAGAGCGGCTGACCGCGGCGCGCAACTACTGGGTCGCGAGTGTCTGGCCAGACGGGCGGCCGCACATCATGCCGGTCTGGGGCATGTGGGACGACGGCACCTTGTGGTTCACCAGCAGCGCCGGCTCCCGGAAGGTGCGCAACCTGGCCGCCGACCCCCGCTGCTGCATCACCACCGAGGACGCGTCGGACCCCGTGGTCATCGAGGGCAACGCGCACATCACGACCGAGGTGCCGGTGCTGCGGCGGGTGGTCGACCTGATGAACGCCAAGTACCGGACGGACTACCGGGTCGACTTCCTCGACCCGGCCACCAACGCCACCATCGGGGTCCGGCCGCACCGCGTGTTCAGCATGCGGGCGGGCGACTTCACCGGATCGCCCACCCGCTGGGTCTTCGAGGGCGAGCGGTAAGAACCGCGCAATCTTCGCCTGGCTAACGAAACACCCGGAGCCGGGTAGCGTGGGAAGGCGCACAGCCGCGACTTCCGCCATGACACCAGCGTCCGCCCCCGACGGTAACCAGCCTCAGGCTCCCCGCGCTCTCGCCGGAGCCGCTGTCGGCGTGCTCGCGGCAGCGGTCGCGATCGGCGCGTCGCAGCTCGCCGCCGGGCTGACCGTCCCGCAGAGCTCGCCGGTACTCGCGGTCGGCCAGACCGCCATCGATCTCACGCCGCTGCCGGTCAAGAACTTCGCCATCTCGACGTTCGGCTCCGATGACAAGATCGCCCTGCTCACCGGCATCCTGGTGCTACTGGCCCTGTACGCGGCGTGGGTCGGGACCCGGGCGATGCGACGGCTGTCATCCGGCCTGTGGGGGCTCTCGCTCTTCGCCTTCATCGGCCTGTACGCCGCCCTGAACCGGCCCGGCTCCAGCCTGGAATATGTCGTGCCCACGCTGGCCGGGGCCGTGGCCGGGGCGTTCGCGCTCACCCGGCTGGCGCGCGCCGCGGCCCAGCTGAGCGTTCCCGCGGCCCGGCCCCGGGACCCGGGCCGTTCTCCGGCCGCCCGGCCCGGTCCCCCGTCCTTGCCGCAGGCACTGACCCCGCCGGACCTGCCAGCTTCCCCGGACACACCGCCGCCGGACACACCGCCGCCGGACCGGCCCGCACCGCCGGGCTCCTCCTTCACCTTCCTGCCTAACCCCGATGACGCCGGGCCGCCGCGCGGGCCGGCCCGGCGGCGTTTCCTGGTCGCCAGCGGCGTCGCCGCGGCTGCGGCTGCCGCGGGCACGCTCGCCGGGCGCGAGCTGGGCATGCAGCGCGACGTCACCCGGGCGCGGGCCGCCTTGCGGTTCCCGCGGCCCGCCGTTGCCGCCCCGCCGCTGCCGGCGGGCAGCAACCTGGGCATCCCGGGTCTCAGCTCGTTCATCACCCCGAACAGCAGCTTCTACCGGGTCGACACCGCCCTGATCCTGCCGCAGGTCGACCCGTCGACCTGGCGGCTCCGCATCCACGGGATGGTGCGCCGCGAGGTGACCATTACCTTCGCCGAGCTGCTCAAGCGCCCCCTCATCGAGGGCTACGTGACCCTCACCTGCGTGTCTGACCCGGTGGGCGGCCCCTACGTGGGCAACGCCAAGTGGCTCGGCGCCAGCCTGACCGCCCTGATCCGGCAGGCGCGCCCGCTCGCGGGCGCGGACCAGCTGCTGTGCACCTCGGTCGACGGGTTCACCTCGGGTACCCCGCTGCCGGTCGTGCTGGACGGCCGGGACGCGCTGCTCGCCGTGGCGATGAACGGCGCGGCGCTGCCGGTCGCGCACGGCTTCCCGGCCCGGATGGTGATTCCCGGCCTGTACGGCTACGTGTCCGCGACCAAGTGGGTGACCGACATCGAGGTCACCACGTTCGCGACGGCCACCGCCTACTGGGCCTCACGCGGCTGGTCGCAGCAGGCGCCGATCAAGACCGAGTCCCAGGTCGACGTGCCCGCGGCCGGCGCGTCGCTGCACCCGGGCCGGACGCCGGTGGCCGGGGTGGCCTGGGCCCAGCACAAGGGCGTCGCCGCGGTAGAGGTCCGGGTCGACCGCGGCCCGTGGCACGAAGCGCGGCTGGCCGCGGTGCCGGGCATCGACACCTGGCGGCAGTGGGTCTGGGAATGGCCGGCTACTCCGGGCAGCCACCTGCTCGAGTCCCGGGCCACCGACCAGTCCGGCTACACCCAGACCGCGGCGCAGGCTCCGCCGGATCCCAACGGCGCCTCCGGCTACCCCTCAGCCACCGTCACCGTCACTGGCTCCTGAGAGCCCGGACCCGGCGGCGGGCCCGCCGGCCCCGGCGCTACGGTAGGCGGGGGCGGAAACACGGGAGGCGCGATGAGCGAAGCCGACGCCGCGTTCACCGGGCTGGCGCGGGAGTACCTGGACGACCGGGCCGAGCGGCACCCGGAGAGCGCCACGGGCCTGGGCGACCACCGGTTCGATGCGCGCCTGGCCGACCCCTCGGCCCAGGCACTCGAGGCCGAACGCCGTGCACTCGACGGCTGGGGCCGGCGGCTCGCCGCCATCGGCCAGGGCGCCCTGTCGGCCGAGCATCAGGTGGACGCCGCGATGATGGCCAACGGCGTGGCGCGGCGGGTCTTCGAGATCGACGAGCTGCGCGAGCACACCTGGAACCCGCTGTTCGCCAACCCGGGCCGGGCCGTCTATCAGCTGCTGGCCAGGGACTTCGCGCCGCTGCCGGAGCGGCTGGAGGCCGTGGCCGGCCGCCTGGGGCAGATCCCCCCGGTCCTGGCCGAAGCGCGGCGGCAGCTCGGCCAGATGCCCCGGGTGCACCTGGAGACCGCGATCGGGCAGTTCGACGGGACGATCGCGATGATCAGCAAGGACATCGACGCCGCGCTCGAGGCCGCGCCGCAGTGTGCCGGGCCGCTCGCCCGGGTCCGCCCGGCCGCGCTCGAGGCGCTGGCCGGGCACCGCGACTGGCTCTGCGCGCAGCTGGAATCGCCTGACGGCTTCGCCGACCCGAGGATCGGGCCGGAGCGGTTCGCCCGCAAGCTGTCGCTCACGCTGAATGCCGCGGCGGACGCGGAGGCCATCCTGGCCCGGGCGCAGGCCGACCTGGACCAGGTGACCGGGCAGATCGCCGAGCTGGCCGCGCAGCTGGCCGGCACGACCGGCCCGGACGTGGTCCGGGAGGTGCTCGGCCGGCTGGCGCAGGACGTGCCGGACGACGTCAGCATCCTGGAGTTCTGCCGGGCCGCCCTGGTCACGCAGACCGCCTTCGTGACCGATCGCCGCCTGGTCACGGTCTACGACGACCCGGTCGAGCTGATCGTGATGCCGGAGATCGACCGCGGGGTCGCGGTGGCCTACTGCGACTCCCCCGGCCCGCTCGAGCAGGCGCCGCTGTCGACGTTCATCGCGGTATCGCCGACGCCGGCCGACTGGACGGCGGGACGGGTCGCCTCGTTCTACCGGGAGTACAACCGGCACATGGTCCACAACCTGATGGTCCACGAGGCCATGCCGGGTCACTATCTGCAGCTCCAGCACTCACGCCGGTTCACGGGGTCGGACACCGTCATCCGGGCGGCGCTCCGTTCCGGCTCTTTCGTCGAAGGCTGGGCGGTCTACGCCGAGCAGGTCATGGCGCAGCAGGAGTACCCGGGCGACGGCGATCCGCGCGCGGTCCGGATGCAGCAGCTCAAGATGCAGCTGCGCATGATCATCAACGCCATCCTGGACGCCCGCATCCACGCCCACGGCATGACCGAGGCGGAAGCCATGGCCCTGATGACCGGCCGCGGTTACCAGGAGGAAGGCGAGGCGGCAGGCAAGTGGCGCCGGGCCCAGCTCACGTCGGCCCAGCTGTCCACGTACTACGTCGGGTACAGCGAGGTCTCCGACCTGGCGGCCGACCTGCGGGCGGCGGACCCCGGCCAGGGCGACCGGCAGCTGCACGACCGCATGCTGGCGCACGGTTCGCCGCCGGCCCGGCTGCTGCGCACGCTGATCGCCGCCTGAATCCCGTCACGACAGGCGGCGCGGCTGGATCCGCCACACGCAGAATCCGGCCAGGATCAGGGCGAGGACCACGTCGGGCCCGGAGACCTCGGGTGTCCGGGTGCTGATCCTGACCACCTTTGATTTCGACGAGTACGTCTTCGCCGCGCTGCGCGCGGGCGCCAGCGGCTACCTGATCAAGGACACCCCGCCGCCCGAGCTGCTGGCCGGCATCCGGGTGGTCGCGGCCGGCGAGGCACTGCTCGCGCCCCGCGTCACCCGGCGGCTCATCGCCGAGTTCACCCGCCGCCCCGGCCCGGCCAGCGCGGCGGCCGGGCGGTCAGGCGCCGCGCTGGCCGGGGTCACCGAGCGGGAACGCGAGGTCCTGACGCTGATCGGGCTCGGCCTGTCCAACACCGAGATAGCGACCCGGCTGCACGTCAGCATGTCCACCGCCAAGACCCACGTCGGCCGCCTGCTGATGAAGCTGGACGCGCGGGACCGGGCCCAGCTGGTCATCGCCGCCTACGGGGCCGGCCTGGTCAGCCCGGAAGCGGGGTGGGACATACCTAGACCCGGCCGGAGCCAGACCTAGGTATGCAAATCGGTTATTTCCCCGACGCGGCGGGACGGTGCCGGGCGCGAGACTGTGTTAGCTGGGCCGCTCCGGAGGGAACCTCCGGCCGCGGAACACCGCGGTCGGTGCTGAGAGCGGTCCAGCCTTTCCCGCTTGCGCCCCGCCGCCAGTAGAACGCCCGCTCGGCCAGGGACCAGGCCAGCGACGTGAGCAGGTAGATGCCCGCCGCCAGCGGGACGAACGCCGCGAAGACAACGGTCAGGTACGGCAGCACCCGGGCCAGCAGCCCGGGGCCGCCCGCGGCGGCCGGGGCAGCGGCGCCCCGGCCACCGCGGGCCGCCGGGGCCGTCATCCGCCGGCCGAGCCGGGCGGACAGCCAGCACAGGCCGGCCAGCAGCGCGAACACGCCGAGGAAGACCGCTCCCGGCGCGCTCACGGCGCCGGCTCCGCTGAGCCAGTGCATGCCGAGCGGCACGCCGAACAGGTCCTTGGCGAGCAGCGTGTTCGCTGTCCCGCCGACCTGCGGCGAGCGGAACAGCAGGTACATGACCGACAGGAACGGCCACTGCAGGAGCAGCGGGGCGAAGCCGGCGAACATCGACGTGCCCTCCCGCTTGTACAGCGCGGCCATCTCGCGCTGCAGCCGTTCCGGCTGCTTGCCGTGCCGCTGGCGCAGCGCCAGCAGCTGCGGGGCGAGCCGGGCCTGGACGGCCTGCCCGCGCAGGGCGCGCAGGCTCAGCGGCATGAGCAGGAGCCGGACCGCCATGGTGAACACGACGATCGCGGCCACCGCGGCCAGGGCACCCAGGACGGGCGTGAAGATACCGGTCAGCCCGGAGACGAGGTGATAGGCGGCGTCCACCGGGACGCCGAGGAAACTGAACATGGGGAAACGGCCTTCCAGCTACAAGGGATGAGGGCTGGAGGCGGCCGCGAGATCCGCGGAGTCCGCGAGGTCAGCGGGAGACGGCGGCCGCCGGGGCCGCCGAGGGTGCTCTGGGCCTGGACCGGCCCGCCGCGTCGGGATCACGCTGGCGCAGGAACGCCGCGCCCCAGGACTTCTCCCGCAACGCCGAGGCCCGGCGGATCATCGGCAGGGCGGCGGACGTCCGGGACGGGCCGGATACCGAGGTGAGCAGGACCAGGACCGCCGCGAGCATGGCCCCGGCCAGGACGGCACCGGCCATCGCGGTCAGCCCGGAAGGGCTCGCCGCCAGCTGGACCAGGTCGCGCAGCAGCCCGGCCAGCATGGCCAGCGGGCTGCCCAGCACCGTCACCTCGACCCGTCCTCCCGTAAGGCTGCTTCCAGCGTACGCCTTCAGCCGAGGTCGGCTATCCCGGTGAGCAGGCGGTCGACGTCGGACTGGTCGTTGTAGTGCACCAGGCCGGCCCGGACGGCGCCGCCGGAGTCCCGCAGCCCGAGCGCCCCGGCCAGCTCCCACGCGTAGTTGTCGCCGTCCCAGACGTTGACCTGGCGGGCGGCCAGGTGCTCGGCGACCTGCCAGGGCGAGTGCCCGGCCACGGTGAAGAACGCGGTCGGCGCGCGCCGGGCGGCCCGGCCGTACAGCGTCACGTGCTCCATCGCGCCCAGGCCGCCGAGCAGGCCGCCGAACAGCCGGGTCTCGTAATCCTCGACGGTGGCCATCGCGGCCAGTACCCGCTGCCTTCGGGTGGCGACGACGAGATCCGGGCCGTGGCCGAGCGAGGCCAGGTGCTCCACGGCGGCGGCCACGCCCGCCAGGTCGGCGAAGGCGGCGGTGCCGCGCTCGAACCGGTCGGGCACGCCGGAGGAAGCGGGCGCGAGCTTGTCCGGGTGAATGGTCTCGAGCACGGCCGGGTCGGCGACCACGGCGCCGATGTGCGGGCCGGACCACTTGTAGGCGCTGGTGGTGTAGAAGTCGGCGCCGAGCGCCGCGACGTCCACCGGGACGTGCGGGGTGGCGTGCACGCCGTCCACGTAGAGCAGCGCGCCGGCCGCGTGCGCAGCCGCCGAGATCGCGGCCAGGTCCGGGCGGGTGCCGACGACGTTGCTGGCCGCGGTGACCGCGACCAGCTGGGTGCGCTCGGACAGCAGGTCGCCGTACTGGGCGGCGGGGAGCTCGGTGGTCGCGGGGTCAACCTCGGCCCAGCGCACCGTCACGCCGTGCCGGGCGGCGGCCTGCACCCAGGGCCGGACGTTGGCGTCATGATCCAGCCGGGACACCACGATCTCGTCCCCGGGCTCCCAGCGCCGGGACAGCGCCTCGGCGAGCCGGTAGGTGAGCGTGGTCATGTTCGGCCCGAGGATGACGCCGTCGGGGCTGCCGCCGGTCAGGTCGGCCAGCGCCTGGCGGCATTCGGTCACGATGGCGCCTGACCGGCCGCTGGCGGCGAAGGTCCCCCCGACATTGCCGATACCCGACCGGTAGGCCTCCGCGATCGCCTCGATGACGGGGGCCGGGACCTGCGTTCCCGCCGCGCCGTCCAGGTAGGCATGGCCGTCGCTCAGTGCCGGGTAAGCCGCCCGGACGCTTTTTACGTCAAAGGTCACGAACCAAGTACTTTACTCCGGCGCCGGAGCCGGCTCCGCAGCCGTGCCGGCCTGCCGGTACAGGTCGCCGACCCGCCCGGCCAGCGCCGCCAGGAAAGCGGCGGCGCCGGACACGGCCAGGACCGCGCCGACGGCGACGTCCAGCCGGGTCGCACCCGTCCAGCGGGCCCCGGCCGGCTGATAGCGCAGCACGAACGGCGCCGCGACCAGCCACGCCCCGATCGCGAAGATGACCGCCAGGCCGGCCAGCGCGCCCTTGTTCACCATGCCTCCTCCTCGCCGCAGGCGACCATCAGCAGTTCCGCGCCCGCCAGCATGGACTCCATCGCCGCCAGGCCGCCGGGCCGCGGCCGCGGGACCGCCGGGCCCTGGGCGACGGCCCCGTGCACCGCGGGCTCGTGCACCGGGGGCTCATGGACCGCGGCCTCATGGACCGCGGCCTCATGGACTACGAGCTCATGCACAGCAGGCTCGCTGGCCACGGGCTCGCGGACCGCAGCCTCGTGTACCGCGGGCTCGTCGCTGCCGGGGCCGGGCTGGACGGCTTCGTGCTCCGCCAGCAGCGGGATGAGCAGGGCCCGCAGTTCGCTCAGCACCCGCGCCGGGTCGGGCGACCCGTCCGCGGGCACGGCGGCAGCTGCCGCCGCCTGTTCCTCGTCCGCCAGCTGCTCCTCGGCCCGCGCCCGGCGCCGCCGCGCGCGGGCCTCCCGCCACGAGGTCCCGGACAGGACCCCGTCAGCGCGCAACTGGCGGCGCCAGGCCACGATCGCGGCCAGCAGCGTGGCCAGCGACACCACCGCGAGCGCGGCCGCGGTGGCCCAGTCCGCCAGCAGAGCCCGGTGCAGTGCGGCCGGGTGCAGTGCGGCCCGGCCCGGGCCCGCCGCGCCGTCTCGGTAGCCGAACGCCACCGGGGCCAGCGCCAGCCAGCCGGCCGTGCACAAGCCCAGGGTGGCCGCGCACAACCCGGACACGTACTGCCGTATCGAGCCCGGGATCCCGACTCCCATTTAATAACTCTCCGAAGTTAGATAGTCACGCCTAGTCGCAAGGCGGACCACTCTAACACCTGCGGCCAGCCCGGATCCCGGCCCGACGCGATCAGCAGGAAATGCCAGGGATCATCCGCGTCGCCCGTCCCGAGGTCCCGGCCGGCGGGCGCCGGCCACAGCTGCGGCACGCCCGCCCGCCAGGCGGCCAGCACGATCTCGGGATCGGCCGGGCGGTAATCCTTGCCCAGCGACCTGGCCAGGTCCCAGGCGTGCAGGTGCCACTCGGCGCAGGCCGCGCCCGCCATCGCCCCCACGGTGACGTCGGTTCCCTGGTACCGGTGGTGCGGCAGGTCCCAGGACGCCGGCAGCCGCCGGCCGTAGGACCGCGCCGACTCGGCGAACGCCTTGACGTGCTCGGGCCCGGACACGTCGGGCAGGGCGGCCAGCTCGGCCGAGTTCTGCCTGGCCAGCTTGCGGGCCAGGGATTCGGCCGAGGCGTTGGTGGACATCAGCCGGGCGAGCCTGCTGTCCGGGGCGTCGTCGAGGTACTCGTGATAGTCGTCGGCAACGCATCGCAGGTGCCCGGCGAGATCGGCGGCCCGCCATTCGGCGCATGGCGTCACGGCGAGCCAGGTTGCCTCAGTGAACTGAGCGGTTAGCTCGCAGATCACCGTGACCCCGTCGCGGTAGGCGGCCAGGACCACCGCGCGGGATGCCCGGCTCATCTACGCCTGGATCGGCTGGTGCTGCTGCGCTTCACGGTTCCTCTCCCTGCCGGCCAGCCCGGCAACCGGTTCGCGAAGCCTCCGGGGGAGACAGCGTGCCAGAGTTGCGGCTCGCCGGCAACCCGTACGCCCGAAGAAAAATCAGGTGACAACCCCCCTGATGTCCGATTAACCTCGCGGATAATGCCCTCTGTTACCCCTTCACTGGTCACGCATGCCTTCGCCAGGGTACGGCCAGTCGGGGCGCTGTGGCGTCTTCGCGGCTACCTGAAGCCGTTCCGCACGCAGATGATCATCATGTTCGCCGCCGCCTTCGGCGCGGTCGCGGCCGAGATCGCGATCCCGCTGCTGACCAAGTCCGTCGTCGACGGCGCGATCAAGCACGGGAACAAGCACCTGCTGATCCCGCTGGCCCTGGCCGCGATCGGCCTGGGCGCGGCGGTCGGGCTGCTGAACATGACCCGCCGCTGGATCCAGGCCGCCGCGGTGGCCGACATCGAGAAGGCGATCAGGGACGACCTGTACGCCCACCTGCAGCGGCTGCAGGCGTCCTTCCACGACGAATGGCAGTCGGGCCAGCTGCTCTCGCGGGTGACCACGGACCTGCCGTCGATCCGCCGGTTCGCCGGCTTCGGCCTGATCTTCCTGGTCACCAACGTGATGACGTTCGTCGCGGTGGTCGCGCTGCTGATCAACCTCAACTGGTGGCTGGGCCTGGTCACCGCCGTGGTGTTCATGCCGGTGCTGCCGGTCTGCTTCCGCTTCGAGAAGCGCTACCGGGTGCTCTCCCGCCGGGTCCAGGACCAGGAGGGCGACCTGGCCACGCTGATCGAGGAGGCGGCGACGGGCGTCCGCGTCCTGAAGGCGCTCGGCCGGGGCCGGGAGGCCGCGGCCAGGCACGAGGCCCGGGCCGCGGAGGTCTGCCAGACCCAGGTGGAGAAGGCGGGCCTGCTCGGCTCGTTCTGGGCCCTGCTCGACCTGATCCCGAACGCCGTCATCGGGCTCATCATCGTCCTGGGCGCGATCGCGGTCAGCACCCGCTCGCTGACCCTCGGCGGCCTGGTGGCCTTCATCACGCTCGCGCTGCAGCTCGTCTGGCCGGTCGAGGCCATGGGGTACATCATCGCCGCGGGCCAGGAGGCATCCACGGCGGCGCAGCGGGTGCTGGAGATCTTCGACACCCAGCCGACGATCACCGACAAGAACAAGGAACAGAATCCAGCCGAACGGAGTGGCGTGCGCGCCATCAGGCCGGTCACCCGGGGTCACCTGGTTTTCGACCACGTGGCCTTCAGCTATCCGGGGGCGGCCGAGCCCGTCCTGCGTGACATCGTGCTCGACCTGCCGCCCGGGCAGACGGTCGTGCTCACCGGGGCGACCGGATCCGGCAAGTCGACCCTGCTGCAGCTGGTGCCGCGGCTGGCTGACGCGACCGCCGGATCGGTGCGGCTGGACGGCCGGGACGTCCGCGACATCCCGCTCGAGCGGCTGCGCACCGCCGTCGGCTGCGCCTTCGAGGACGCGACGCTGTTCTCCGCCAGCGTGCGGGAGAACGTGATGTTCGGCGCGCCGGACGCGGCCGAGGACGCGGTGGAGGCCGCGCTGACGGCGGCCCAGGCCCGGTTCGCCTACGACCTGCCCTGGGGCCTGGACACCAGGATCGGCGAGCAGGGCATGGCCCTGTCCGGCGGCCAGCGGCAGCGGATCGCGCTGGCCCGCGCCATCTTGGCCGGGCCGGACGTGCTGATCCTGGACGACCCGCTGTCCGCGCTCGACGTGCACACCGAGGAGCGGGTGACCAGGGCGCTGCACGAGATCCTGGCGGGCTCGACGGCCCTGGTGGTGGCGCACCGGCCGTCCACGGTGGCGCTGGCGGACACGGTGGCCCTGCTGTCCGGCGGGGTGATCGCGGCCCGCGGCAGCCACCGCGAGCTGCTGGCGTCGAACCCGGAGTACGCCGCGCTCATGGATGTCGAAGACCTGGAGGCCAGCGCGTGACCGTGGACGCTAACTCGTGGCGGGGAGTAGCCACCGAGAAGGCCGAGGAAGTCAGCGCCGGGCTGGCCGCGCTGCTGCGCGAGCGGAGCAGGCGGCTGCTCGGCGACCTGCTGCGCCCGTACCGGCGCGCGGTCATCAACACGATCTCGCTGATCGTGGCGGCGAGCCTGGCCGCGCTGGCCGGCCCGTGGCTGGTCGGCATCGCCATCGACAGCGGGCTGCCGCCGCTGCTGCGCTCCGCGGACGCGGCGCCGCTGCTCATCATCGCGGCAGCGTTCGCCGTCGCGGTCGCGGTGCAGGCCGTCACCACCCGCATGTTCGTCACCATGACCGGCCGGATCGGCCAGAAGGTCGTGCTCGAGCTGCGCCGCCGCCTGTTCGCGCACTTCCTCAGCCTGGAGGTGGCGTTCCACGAGGACTACACCTCCGGGCGGGTGATCTCCCGGCAGACCTCCGACATCGACGCGATCTCCGACCTGTTCGAGGAGGGGCTCGACTCGCTGATCACGGCGGTCCTGACGCTGCTGCTCGTCGGCACCGGGATGATGCTGCTCGACTGGAAGCTCGGCCTGGTGGTGCTGACCGGCTTCATCCCGCTGACCTGGCTGACCGCCTGGTTCCGGCGCGAGTCCGGCGGCGCCTACCGGCGGACCAGGGAGACCGTCGCACTGGTCATCGTGCACTTCGTGGAGACGTTCGGCGGGATCCGGGCGGTGCAGGCGTTCCGCCGGGAGAAGCGGAACTCCGAGATCTTCTCCGGCCTGGGCCAGGACTGTGCCGAGGCGGTCACGGACGCCGGCCGGCTCGGCGCCATCTACGGCCCGTCCATCTCGCTGGTCGGCAACGTCATCACCGGCGTGGTGCTCGGCTACGGCGGCCTGCTCGCGATCGAGGGGAGCCTCAAGGTCGGCGTCCTGGCCACCTTCCTGCTCTACCTGCAGCGGTTCTTCGATCCGCTGCAGGAGGTGTCGCAGTTCTACAACATCTTCCAGTCGGCCGCCTCGGGCCTGGAGAAGATCTCCGGCGTGCTGGAGCAGGACGCCGGGGTGCCCGAGCCCGCGGAGCCACGCCAGCTTCCGGCGCGGGAAGGGGCGGCCAAGGGGCGGCAGGTGCGGTTCGAGTCGGTGACCTTCGGGTACCGGGACAGCGTCGTGCTGCCCGCGCTCGACCTGGACATCCCGCCCGGGCAGACGGTGGCGCTGGTCGGCGAGACCGGCGCGGGCAAGACGACGATCGCGCGGCTGCTCGGCCGGTTCTACGACCCGCGCTCGGGCCGGATCACCCTGGACGGGGTCGACTTGCGGCAGCTGCCCGATCCGGTGCTCCGCTCCGAGATCATCGTGATCACCCAGGAGAACTTCCTGTTCGAGGGGTCGGTCATGGAGAACATCAGGCTCGGCCGGCCCGGTGCGACGGCCAGCGAGGTGGAGGCCGCGGCCACGATGATCGGCGCCCACGACTTCATCGCCGCGCTGCCCCAGGGGTACGACACCCCGGTCGGCAAGCACGGCGGCCGGCTGTCGGCCGGCCAGCGCCAGCTGATCTCGTTTGCCCGGGCCTTCCTGGCCGCCCCGGCCGTGCTCGTCCTGGACGAGGCCACCTCGCTGCTCGACATCCCGGGCGAGCGGCTGGTGCAGAGCGCGCTGCGCACCGTGCTGGCCGGCCGGACCGCGGTCATCATCGCGCACCGGCTGTCCACGGTCGCGATCGCCGACCGGGTCCTGGTCCTGCACCGCGGGCGGGTCACCGAGGACGGTCCGCCGGGCGAGCTGATGACCGGTGACGGCGAGTACGCCGCGCTGCACGCGAGCTGGGCCGCCAGCCTGGCCTAGAAAGAGGCGGCCCTAGAAAGAGGCAGCAGGGTCGCCGGGGACGATGATGCCGGCCTCATAGGCGAGGATCACGGCCTGGACCCGGTCCCGGAGGCCGAGCTTGGCCAGCAGGTTGCCCACGTGCGTCTTGACCGTGGCCTCGCTGACGAACAGGGCGCCCGCGATCTCCGTATTGCTGCCGCCGCGGGCCAGCAGCACGAGCACCTCGCGCTCCCGCGCGGTCAGCGAGGCCAGCCGGGCCGGCGAGGGCGCCGCTTCCGGCGGCCGCCGCGCGAACGCCTCGATCAGGCGGCGGGTGACGGTCGGGGCGAGCAGGGCGTTGCCCGCCGCGGCGGCGCGGACGGCCGCGATCAAGTCGGCGCGCGGTGAGTCCTTGAGCAGGAAGCCGCTGGCGCCGGCCCGCAGCGCCTCGTACACGTACTCGTCCAGGTCGAAGGTGGTCAGCATGACCACCTTGGGCGGCGTCAGGTCCGGCCCGCCGCGGGTGAGCCGCCGGGTGGCCTCGAGCCCGTCCATGCCCGGCATGCGGATGTCCATCAGCACCACGTCGGGATGGTGCGCGTGCGCCGCGGCCAGCGCGGCCTCGCCGTCAGCGGCCTCCCCCACCACCGCGATCCCGTCCACGGTGTCCAGGATGACGCAGAATCCCGAGCGGACCAGCTCCTGATCGTCGACCACGAGCACCCGGATCGGCCCGGGGCCGGCTGGCCCCGGTCCGGCTGGCCCAGGTCCGGCTGGCATCGTCATCGCGACGGCAGCCGGGCAGTCACGGCGAAGCCGTCCGCCCCGGCTCCCGGAATCGGGCCGACGGTCAGGTTGCCGCCGCAGGAGGCCACCCGTTCGGCGATGCCGGCCAGTCCGAGCCCGGCCCCGGTCAGCAGGCCCGGCGCGGGCGCCCCGGTCCCGGCTCCGTGGCCGGCCGGGGATCGCCGCCCGGAATCGGTCACGCTCACCGTGATGTAGCCCGGCTCGTAGCGCAGCCTGACGGCGGCCCGGGCGGCGCTGGCGTGCCGGATGGTGTTCGTCAGGGCCTCCTGGACGATGCGGTACGCGGTCAGGTCCACGCCGGGCGCCAGCGCGACCGGGGTGCCCTCGACCTCGAAGTCGACCTCCAGCCCGGTGCCGCGGACCTGGTCGAGCACGTCCCCGAGCTCCCCGAGCGATGCCGAGGGCGCGGTTTCCAGCCGGGCGGACGGCCGCCGCAGCACCCCGAGGAGCCTGCGCAGCTCGGTCAGTGCCTGGCGGGCGGTATCGCCGATGACCTCCACCGACCGCCGCGCCTGGTCCGGCCGGCCGGGCAGCAGCGAGGCGGCCGCCTCCGCCTGGACCGCGATCAGGCTCACGTGATGGGCGACGACGTCGTGCAGCTCCCGGGCGATCCGGATCCGCTCGCGCTCGGCGGCCTGCGAGGACTGCCGGTCGAGTTCGGCCTCGGCCCGGTCGGCGCGGCCCTGCGCGGCCTCGATACTGGCCCGCTTGGCCCGGCTGAGCAGGCCCGCCGCCGTAGCGGTGAGGAAGATCATGAGCTGGAAGATGGTGTCGTAGGGCTGGTGATGACCTGGCACGGCCTGCGAGATCCCGATAGCCGTCACCACCAGCAGGAGGCTGACCCAGCGCCAGGCCGCGCTGCGCCGGTCCATGACCGTGTAGAGCGCGATGGCCGGGCCGAGCGGGAACGGCGCGAACCCGAACCCGATCTGGTCGTAGGCCACCCGCGTGCCCCCGATGACAAGGGCGACCCCGATAGGCAGCTGACGGCGCCACGCCAGCGGCAGGCCCTGGGCGGCCACCAGCGTGAGCGCCAGCCAGAGCGGATGCAGCTGGGACCGGTACGGCAGCAGCGAGACCACGTTGACGACGGCCAGGGCGACGCCGAGGCCCAGGTCCTGGACGAGCTCCTGACGCCGCGGCGGGAGCGCGGCCAGCCGCGCCGTCAGTGGCTGCGGGATCCGGGCCGACATCACGACCCGATGGTACGGCGCGCTGCCCTTCCGGGGGATCCCCCGGAAGGCGGAACCGGCCGCTGCGACCGCAGGCGGAGCCGGAGCCTCCCGCGGGCCCGGTCCTGCCCCGCCGGGACGAGCCGGGAATTCGCCCCGGCGCCCGATGTGCCGGGGCGCCCGGCCAGGCGAGCATGACGCCATGGATGCAACCACGGGAACCCACCCCGTTCGGCCCGTGCCTGCCGGACCTGATGCCGCGGGGGCGGCCCGGCCGGCGCGGACGCCCTGGGCCTGGATCGCGCTGGTCGCCGGGGCGGCGGTGGCCGTCGAGCTGGCGGTCAGCGCGCGCTACGGCTACGTGCGGGACGAGCTGTACTTCCTGTCGGCCGGGCAGCACCTGGCGTTCGGCTACGTCGACCAGCCGCCGCTGACCCCGCTGCTGGCCCGGCTCGGCGCGGCGCTGACCGGCAACACCCTGGCCGGCTTCCGGGTCCTGCCCGCGCTGGCCCTCGGCGCGCTGGTCGTGATGACGGCCATGATGAGCGGCCGGCTCGGGGCCGGCCGGACCGGCCAGGTGCTGGCCGCGCTGGCCGCCGCGACCTGCGGGGAGTACCTGGGCGCCATGCACGAGCTGACCACCACGACGCCGGACTTCGTGTTCTGGGCGGTGACGCTGCTCCTGGTCATGAAGCTGCTGGCCAGCCAGGACCCGCGCTGGTGGGTGGTCATCGGCGGCTGCGCCGGGCTGGCCAGCGAGGCCAAGTGGAACATCGCCTTCCTGCTGGCCGCGCTGGCGGCCGGCTTCCTGCTCACCGACGCGCGCCGCCTGCTGCGCAGCCGCTATCTGCTGATCAGCGCCCTGATCGCCGCGGCGCTGGCGGCGCCGGACCTGATCTGGCAGGCCGCCCACGGCTGGCCCGGCCTGGAGGTGTTCCGCGCGCTGCAGACCGAGGCGGGGCACAACCGGCTGGTCTACTGGCCCGCGCAGATCTTCTACACCGGCGTGGTGCTCACCCCGCTGTGGGTGGCCGGGGCCGTGTGGTCGCTGCGCAGCGCGGCGGCCCGGCCCTTCCGCGCCGTGGCGATCGCCTGCGTGACGGCGATCGCGCTGCAGTTCGTCCTGGGCGGCAAGCCGTACTACGCGGGCGCCGCCTTCACCTTCCTGCTCGCGGCCGGCTGCGTCCCGCTCGAGCGGCGTCTCGAGCGCCGCCGCGCGCGCCGGGCGGAGCGCCCGGCGCGGGCGGCCCGCCGGATCACGCCCGCGATCTGGGCCGGCACGGCGATGGTGGCCGGCGCGGCGCTCGGCGCGCCGGTGGCGCTGCCCGTCCTGCCGGCCCGGGCGCTGCACGCCGTCCCGCTGCAGAAGATCAACTACGACCTCGGCGAGGAGATCAGCTGGCCGTCCCTGGTGGCGCTGGCCGCCCGGGAGTACCGCGCCCTCCCGGCCGCCCAGCGGGCCCGGACCACGATCCTGACCGGCAACTACGGCGAGGCGGGGGCGATCGGCCGCTACGGTCCGGGGGACGGCCTGCCGCAGGCGTACAGCGGCGCCAACAACTTCTGGTTCTGGGGTCCGCCGCCCGCCGCCGACTCGGCGGCCATCGCGGTGGACTTCGACCCGGCGCTGCTCCGCCGCGAGTTCGCCCATGTCCGCCGGGTCGCCACGTTCCGGAACGGGCTCGGCGTCGACGACGACGAGCAGGGTGTCCCGGTCTTCCTGGCCACCGGCCTGAGGTCCTCGTGGGCGCGGGCCTGGCCCGCCTTCCGTGCTTACGGGTGATCCGTCCCCGGTTCCCCGTCCCCGGGGCCGGCCCGGCGTGCGGCCGGGCCGGCCGCCCGCGTACCCTAGGTGCTCATGAGACCAGGGGTCATGCGCCGGCCGAAGCCGAGCAGTGAGGCGGAGCAGCAGCACCAGGCCGACGTGTCACTGTCCGGCCGTCGCGGCGACCTGCTCAGTGCCGCCCGCGAGGCGGAGGGCAAGTTCCGGCAGGCCCAGGCCCGGCACGCCCCGGACGCCGAGGTACGCCGGCTGGCCGAGGACCTCGACGCCGCGCTCACCGACGCCATGCGGGCCGCCTACGCCGCGCAGCGCGCCGAGATCGGCCCGCGCGGCTACGACGACCGCATCTTCCGCCGCAAGGCGATGGCCACGCCGAAGGTGCACGCCCTCACCGCGGAGGCCGAGCACCTGCTCACGCTGCGGGAGACCCACCGCCTGACCGGCATCCCCGCCGTCGCGTTCGACCCGGCTCCTTAGCCCTCCGGGCAACTCCCGTCCCGGCGGCCTCCCCTTTTAACCAACCGCGCGCATACCGCGCGTCCGGTCTGGCTATACCGCGGGCCCGCACCATGAGGTGTGCGGTAGCCTGGCGAGCGTACCCGGCCTGAGGCCGGGCAGCGCGGTGCGCGGGCCGGGCGCCGATGGCCGCAAGTAAGCGATTCAGAGGTTTTCGCGGTGAACCATCGGGCAGGCGTCGACGTCTCCACAGTAGGCGGCAACCAAGCAAAGGCAGGTCGCCTACGGGGGTGTACTTGCAGCAATCGATTGCGGCGGTATGCGTGTCGCTTGCGCGGCGCGCCGCGAAGGGGCACAGTTGGTCTAGGCCAATGTTTTGCTCAACACGGCAGCTAAAACTGAAAGTAACAATTAGTAGTTAGAAAGTGTCAGTTGGTAACTAGGGGAAACCTACACATGGCAAGCGGGAAAACAATCACCATGAGCCATGGGAGCGCTCACATTACCTGCGGCACACTGAAATCAACCGAACACGCACGATGAAACAGCCAGGAGGCACGGATATGTGCCCACACACGCCGCCTTGTCCGGCCCCTTCGGCCCCGGACCGCGAAGCGGCGCACACCATCGTCAGCCACCCTGAGCAAGGCTGGAGCCTGCTCTGCAACGGCGTGGTGATCTTCGATGACACCGGGGAACTGCTGCCGGACGGCGCCTGCATCGCACCGCACCGGCCGACCGACCTCGCTGCCTTCGATCGTCCCCGCACCGTAGGCACGGCCCTGGGACGCGGCGGGCAAGCTCCCGCCGCCTGATCCCCTGACCTGGCATTTCACGGGAAAACCCGGAATGCCCAGACTGACGACTCTCTTCTTACCGTCGGTCAGCCCGGCACTATCAGCACCACCCGGGCGGAATCGTTACAAACACGGCGGAATCGTTACAAAACAGTAGGCAGCCACCCGGCGACGACGGCGACGATGATCGCGCGATGCCCCTTCAGGGCATGCGTCTCCCCCGGCACCACCACCACCCGGTCGGCGTCTGACGTAGCGGGAATCCCGAACGGATCACGTTCCCCGCTCACCACCAGCACCCTCGCCCCGCCCGCGCGCGCCCGGCGCAGCTCATCACCCCGGTCCGGTGCCGCGGCCCGCTGCGGCGGCCGGAGCGGGAACGCCAGCGCGATCACGGCCCGGGCACCCACCGCGGCGGCGGTCCGGCAGGCCACCCGCGCGCCGTTGCTTCTCCCGCCCTGGACCAGCGGGACCCCCGGTGCCAGTTCCCGCAGGGCGGCCGCCACCTCGGCCCAGGCGGCGTCCTGGCGTTCCGGCGAACCGGGAGCCCGGGCGCCCCTGACCCGGTACGGCTGGGTGACCCGCGCGACCAGCCCGCCCAGCCGCAGCCCGGCATCACGGGCCGCCAGCAGGTCCGGCGCCGCCGCGGAGCCGCCGGCGCCGTGGGTGAGCACGAGCAGGAACCGCGGCGCCCCGTCCTCACTGGAGAGGCCATCACTGGAGAGGCCGTCGATCTCGGCCTCCGCGACCCCGCCCTCGGTGTGGATCCGCACGGGCTCCATTGTCCTGGAGCCTGCGACTCAGAGGAGCTTGGACAGGAACTGGCCGGTGTAGCTCTCCTCGACCGTGGCGATCTGCTCGGGCGGCCCGGTGGCGACGATCGTGCCGCCGCCCGCGCCGCCTTCGGGACCGAGGTCGATCACCCAGTCGGCCGTCTTGATCACGTCGAGGTTGTGCTCGATCACGATGACCGTGTTGCCCGTCTCCACCAGCCGGGTGAGCACGCCGAGCAGCTTGCGGATGTCCTCGAAGTGCAGGCCGGTGGTCGGCTCGTCCAGCACGTAGATGGTCCGGCCGGTGGCGCGGCGCTGCAGTTCCGAGGCGAGCTTGACCCGCTGGGCCTCGCCGCCGGACAGGGTCGGGGCGGGCTGGCCCAGCCGGACGTAGCCGAGCCCCACGTCCACCAGCGTCTTCAGGTGCCGGTGGATGGCCGGGACCGCCTCGAAGAACCCGGACGCCTCCTCGATCGGCATGTCGAGGACCTCGGCGATCGTCTTGC
>JAICWX010000647.1 GCA_025934635.1 Streptosporangiaceae bacterium
CACCTGGGCCCGGGACCGGCTGGCGGCGTTCAAGGTGCCGCGTGACATCCACGTCGTCGGCGCGCTCCCCCGCAACGCCACCGGCAAGGTCCTCAAGGCCAGCCTGCGCCCTGTCACCAAGGACGGGGCCGCCGAGGACGGACTGGCCCGGTTACACTGGCGGAGAGGATCGTATCTGTGTTCTAATTACTGGCACGGGTCGAACACATAAGCCAAGCCGTCGCCGGACCCGCCGGGCCGGGCACGGTAGCCCTCCTCTCGCGTCGGCGCCGGCTTGAGTGCCCCCGTTCGGGTCATGGATCAGGGGTGATAGCGACGAACGAGCGATTCGAAAGTTTTATCGAAGATGGAGACGACAGGTTCTCTGAGATAGAACTCAGGGTGCTGGACCTGGAGAAAGACATCTCCGATTGGCGGGCGGCCCGGACCCGTCCGGTCACTGATCCCGCGCGGCACCGGATACGGGAGCGCGGTGCCGCCCGCCCCAGGTATCTCCGGGAACCCGAGCCGGACCTGGCCGAGTACGATGACCAGCCGGAATTCGCCGAGCAGGGGATCAGCTGGGAGGCCGACGAGGCCGCGCCCGACTGGGAAGCCGACGAACGGGAGCCGGAGCCTGCCCCGGCCGTTCGCGGCCGGGGCGCCGCCCCGCGGCGCGAGTTCCTGCGCGCCACGGGAAATCCGGCCCGCGGACACGACCACGGCCGGACTCCGGCCGTCCCGGTACGGCCCGGCCGCCTGGCCGGGCACACCCGGCCGCTGCCGGCGGGCGAGCGGCTCCCGGCCGCCGACCGGACCCAGGAACTGATCGACCGGGGGCGGCAGACGGCCAAGCCGCGAACGGTCCGGCGGCCGGCGGCCACGGCGAAGGCCGCCCGGCCGAAGACGGGCCGGCGGGGTCGCTGGCGCCACCGCCGCACGATCGCCCTGGGGTCAGCGGCCGGTCTCGCCGTCCTCGGCATCGGCGCGATGATCATCCTGCGGCCGGGCCCGTCGTGGCCGGCCAGCGTGGCGACGGTCCGGACCGAGATCACCACCGCCTGCCAGAACCCGAACGTCGTATCGGAACCGAGCCAGGTCAATTTCGCCTGCGCCAAGGACACCAGCCAGATTCTCTGGGTTTTCTCGCTGCTGACGAGCGGCAACGATCCCGGCTACGCCGACGCCAAGAGCGGCCGGAAAGGGCTCGAGCCCATCACGCCGACGCAGGGCGGGGAGATCGCGTGGTCGCTGAACCTGCATCATCCCTACGACCCGCTCAGCCCGGTCGACAGCCTGGAGGTGGCCGCCCGGGCCATCAACAACATCATCGGCGGGGCCACGCTGACCGGGACCAACGGCAGTCCCACGGTCCAGCCGGGCCTGGAGGCCAAGCCGGAGAACTGCGCGCGGTACACCGGGTCGTCGGCCATCGTCTCGCACGCCGGGTTCCCCAGCCTGTGCGCCAGCCCGGTGACCAGCCGGGAGGGTCAGGCAGCGCTCGTCGCCGATGTGTACAAGCAGTGGATGCCGGGCGCCGGCGCGGTGGCCGCGCAGAACGCCAGCGTGCTGTTCCAGAACGCCGGCAACCCCGGCGACCCGCAGGTGCAGGCCATCCTCAAGACCTTGCCGCACGGACAGTAACTACCTCGGCCGAGCCAGGGAAAGGGGGATCCCACGCGCACCATCAGCAAGAGCAAGCCGACCTGGCAGCAGGCCACCGCGCTGGTCAGCCTCAGTACCTGCGGTGCGGTGACCGGATTTACCTTCGCCCACGGCACCGTCGCCGACGTGACGTCGCCGGTCAGCATGCCACTGCACCTGCTGGCCGCGGAGCAGCCGGACGCCAGCGCGGCCGACGCCGGTACGACCGGTGCCAGCACGGCAGCTGCCAGCACGGCCGGTGCCAGCACGACCAGCGACGGCGCGCTGCGGGCGGCGATCGTCAAGGTGGCCCGGTACTACCTGCGGATGGCGCAGACCAGGACGCCGGCCGAGATGGAGGCGCTG
>JAICWX010000236.1 GCA_025934635.1 Streptosporangiaceae bacterium
ACCAGGACGGTGTGCACGTCCCCGCGCTGGGCCTGGAAGGCGACGTGGCCGTACGGGTTCACCAGCGGGAACGACACCGGCGAGGCGTCGTTCTTGATCAGCACCACGTCGGCCTTCTGGCCGGGCTCCAGGCGGCCGAGGTCGTCGCGGCCCAGGGCGCGGGCGCCGCCGCGGGTGGCCCAGTCGACCACGTGCTCGGCGCGCAGCTTGTGGTGGGTGACGGTCTCGCCCTTCATGTGCGCCTCGAGGTGCTCGCGGGCCCGGTCGGCGCCGAGGGTGGTGCGCATGGCGGAGAACAGGTCACCGCTCCACCAGACGCTGGTGTCCATCGACAGCGCGACCGGGATGCCGTGCTGGCGGACCTGCCAGGTGGGCGGGTAGCCCTGCCCGGCGCTCTGCTCCGACTCGGTCGAGACCGAGATGGTGCCCCCGGTGGCCGCGATGCGCTGGTAGGAGTCGGTGCTCAGGGTGGCCGCGTGCACGTACACGGTCTCCGGACCCATGAACCCGTTCTCGTGCATCAGCCGGATGCCGTCGTCGTTGGTGGCGCCCCACACCCCGGCATGGGTGGTGACCGGCAGGCCGAGCTCGCGGGCCACCTCGAACGCGGGCTTCTCCGGGAAGGACGGATCGCCGGTGACGTCGAAGGCGAGCTGGTACCAGAGCATGTCACCGGCGCTGTGCCGGCCGAAGAACGACCGGACGGCCGGGTCGGCGGTCCACTCCCAGGGGCCGGCCTGGATGTTGCCGTAGGCCAGGACGAACCGCCCGGGCACCGAGCGCAGCGCGTCGAGGGCGGCCTCGGCGTGGTCGGGGGTGTGCAGGTTGTGCGACCAGTCCACGGTGGTGGTCACGCCGGCCTCGAGGGATTCCCAGGCCGACGCGAGGTTGCCCGCGGCGATGTCCTCGGGGCGGAACTTGCGGCCGTGCTCCAGGTAGTTCCAGACGAAATACTGGGTCAGCGTCCAGTCCGCGCCGTAGGCGCGCATCGCGGTCTGCCACATGTGCCGGTGCGTGTCGATCATGCCGGGCATCACGATGCCGCCGCCCGCGTCGATGACGAGCGCGCCCTCCGGCGCCGCCAGGCCCGGTCCCACCGCGGCGATCGTGTCCCCGGTCACCAGCACGTCGGCGTCGGTCAGGACGGTGTGCGCGTCGTCCATGGTGAGCACCGTGCCGCCGCGGAGCAGCACCGGGCGGCCCGCCTCCACCTCGTCGGGATTCGCCATCGAGACCTCCGGGTATCTTCACGCGGACGAGCGTCCGCTGCACGATCGCATGAGCGGTTGGTGCCACTGTCATCTATCCCCGTTTGGTATGTCAAGGTTTGGATCTGCCCGTGACCTTGACACGTATCGGTGCAGGTCTAGGCTGGTCCGTACGCCGATCATGGACGCTTGTCCGCATAGCGGACAATCCTCGACGAAGGGACGGGCGCGGATGACGGAGGCCCAGGCTGAAGGACCGCTGGCCGGACTGCTGGTGGCGGACTTCTCCCGGATCCTGGCCGGGCCGTACTCCACCATGCTGCTGGCCGACATGGGGGCCGAGGTGGTCAAGGTCGAGGGTCCCGGCGGGGACGACACCCGCACCTGGCAGCCGCCGGTCCGGGAGGGCGTCTCGACCTACTACCTCGGCGTCAACCGCAACAAGCGCTCGGTCGCGCTGGACCTGAAGGATCCCGGCGACCTCGCGCTGGCCCGCGAGCTGGCCCGGCGCGCCGACATTTTCGTCGAGAACTTCAAGCCGGGCGGCCTGAAGCGCTTCGGGCTCGACTACGACACCGTGGCGGCCGCCAACCCGGCCGTGGTGTACGCGTCGATCAGCGGCTTCGGCAGCGGGCCCAAGGGCGCCGGGCTACCCGGGTACGACCTCATCGTGCAGGCCACCTCCGGCCTGATGAGCGTGACCGGGGACGCGGAGGGCGAGCCGTACCGGGCCGGCGTGGCGGTGTTCGACGTGATCTCGGGCCTGCACGCCACCATCGGCGTGCTGGCCGCGCTCAACCACCGGCACGCGACCGGCCAGGGCCAGCACGTGGAGATCAGCCTGCTCGCGTCGGCGATGTCGGGCCTGGTCAACCAGACCAGCGCCTACGTGGCCGGGGGGGTGGTCCCGTTCCGGATGGGCAACAGCCATCCCAGCCTGTTCCCGTACGAGCCGCTTCCCTGCGCCGACGGCGAGCTGATCATCACCGCGGGCAACGACCTGCAGTTCCGCAAGCTGGCCCAGGTCCTGGGGGTGCCGGAGCTGGCCGACGACCCGCGGTTCGGCCGCAACGAGGACCGCACGGCCAACCGGGAAGAGCTGCGCCCGCTGCTGGTCGAGCGGCTGAAGACCCGGCCCAAGATGGAGTGGTTCCGCGAGCTGACCGGGAACGGGGTGCCGTGCGGGCCGATCAACACCATCGACCAGGGCGTGGCGTTCGCCGAGGAGGTAGGCCTGGATCCGGTGGTGATCGTGGGCGAGGGCGACGAGGCGATCCCGTCGGTGCGGAACCCGATCACCTTCTCGGCCACCCCGGCCAGCTACCGGCTGCCGCCGCCGCGTCTTGACCAGCAGGGGGATGAGATCCGGCAGTGGCTCTCGGCGGAGGAGTCCAAGTGAGCGACGGTCTTTCTTTCCCCACCTCACTGGGCACCTCGTCGGCCGATCAGATCCGGCTGCTCGGGCAGGACCTGACCGCGGACCTGATGGGCAAGGTGAGCTTCGGCGAGCTGGCCTTCTGGCTGGTCACGCTGCGCCGTCCGACTCCGCAGGAGACCCGGGTGTTCGAGGCCGTGCTGGTGGCCCTGGCCGACCACGGCTTCACCCCGACCGCGATCGCCGCGCGGGTCACCTACCTGTCCGCCCCGGACTCGCTGCAGGGGGCGCTGGCGGCCGGGCTGCTCGGCGGCGGGTCCCGGTTCCTCGGGGTCACCGAGGACTGCGGGATCTACCTGCACGAGGTGCTGGCCGGGCTGAACGGCACGCTGCCGACCACGGACGAGGGCTGGGACGCGGTGGCGCTGGCCGCGGTGGAGCGAACGCGCGCTGCGGGACGCTACGTGCCCGGGCTCGGGCACCCGGTCCACAAGGTGACCGACCCGCGGACCCCGGTGCTGATCGAGATCGCCTCGGAAGAGGGACTGCGCGGCCCGCACCTGCGGCTGTTCGAGGCCATCGGCCGGGTGCACGAGCAGGTGCTCGGCCGCCGGCTCCCGCTCAACGGGGCCGGCGTCTGCGGCGCCGCGCTGGCCGACCTCGGGCTGCCGGTGGAGCTGCTGCGCGGCTTCGCGCTGCTGGCCCGCGCGGCCGGGCTGCTCGGCCAGATCGCCGAGGAGCGCCGCCGCCCCATCGGCATGGACATCTACACGGCCGTCGACCGCAACGCGGTCTACGTCGACCCGTCTGACTCCTGAGTCCTGAGCTAAGGAGCCCTTATGGCTACCGTCGCCGCGGTCATCGCCTCGACGCATCACCCGTTCTATCTGCGCGCCAGCACCTCGACCGGGGCGGACCGGCCGCCCTTCGCCGACGAGTGGGTCGCCAAGATCGAGGCGTTCCGGGCGACGCTGACCCGGGCGCGGCCGGACGTGCTGGTCATGGTGGGCAGCGACCACTTCCACCAGCTGTGGCTGGACAACATGCCGCAGTTCCTGGTGGGCAAGGCGCCGTTCTTCGACGCCAACTGGTACAACGAGGAACGCGAGTTCGGCCTGCCCCGGATGCGGCTGGCCGGCCAGGAAGACCTGGCCGGGTACTTGCTGCGGGAAGGCCTGGACTCCGGGTTCGACCTGGCCTTCAGCAACGAGCTGCGGATCGATCACAGCGTGACCTGCCCGATCATCACGCTGCGGCCGGAGGCGGACCTGCCGATCGTGCCGGTCTACACGAACATCTTCGCGCCGCCGCTGCCGCGGCCGGGGCGGTTCGTGGAGCTGGGACGGGCGCTGCGTCGCATGGTGGAAGCATGGCCGTCGGACCAGCGG
This sequence comes from Streptosporangiaceae bacterium, assembly GCA_025934635.1. The sequence goes on from JAICWX010000236.1 coordinate 3,972, forward strand.
GTGGCCATCATCGGCACCGGGCACCTGTCACTGGAGCTGGGAGGGCCGCGGCAGTTCGGCCCGCACGGCCCCGATCCGGAGTTCGACCGCAAGGCCGTGTCGTGGATCGCCAACGGTGACGTGGACGGCTGCCTGGCCGAGGTGACGCTGGACAGCCTGCACTCCCCCGGCAACGCCACCCACGGGTTCATGGACTTCATGCTGATGATGGGCGCGGCCGGCGACGGCGTGAAGGCCGACTACACCGACACGCTGGACCTGTTCCACACGATGGAGGCCTACTTCACCTGGTACCCGTCAGGAGTCCCGTCATGAGCAAGTACCTGCTGGACAAGTTCCTGTACACGGTGGACCGGGATCCCTCGCTGGTGGAGCGGTACCGGTCCGATCCGGCCGGGACCGTGGAGTGGTGGGAGCGGGAGATGGCGAACTCCATCCTCAACTGCCATGGCTCGGAGCGGTCGACCTGGCTGGCGTTCACGGATTCTGAGCGCGCGGCGCTGCGGTCACATGATCACGTGGCGCTGTTCGGCCTGGGGGCGCATCCGTTCCTGACGCTGACGCTGTTCATCGCGATGTTCGAGCGGGATCACGGGCCGCTGGAGTACCAGCTGGCCTACGCCCGGGCCATGGAGCACATCACGATGCCCTACCCCGACATCGCCACCTAGTCGTTGCGGGACATCTGGGCGGCGCGGAGCTCGGCGTGCATCTCCCACGGCGCCGGTGGCAGCACGTGACCGGTCTCCAGCAGGGACTTGAGGTTGGCGAAGACGGCGGGCCAGCCCGTGGCGACGGCCGTCAGGGCGTCGTCGTCGGCCAGGTTCTCGTGGGTGACCGTGAGCCGGATGATCTCATGGAAGGGCTCGATGTCGAAGGTCACCTTCGTGGGGCGGGCGGTCCGGGCAACGGCTCGTTCCTGGCTTGCGTCGCAGCCGTACTGGCTTTCCCGGTGAGCTTGATGGTCGCCCCGGTCATCGGGCTGGTCGCTGGCACGCTCATCGGCGCGGTGATAGCGCTGCTATCCCGGACTCCGCTGTCCCGGGCCCGGGACAGGCGCCCGGCCGGTGCCGCCCGGGATGCCTAATTCCCTTGATCATGAAGTGCGCGGCGGCGGGGCGGGGGCCGGGACCGGCGGCGGGGCGGGGGCGGAAGGCGCCGGCTGAGTGGGGGCGGGGCGGGTGAGGGCGGTGCGGACGCGGGTGAGCAGGGCGGCTTCGGTGAAGGGCTTTTCGAGGATGTCGTAGCGGGGTGCGGGGATGCCGTGGGTGTCCAGGATCGGCTGGGCATAGCCGGACATGAACAGGGCCGGGACGCCGGGGCGGAGCTCGCCGACCCGGGCGGCGACCTCGTTGCCGAGCATCTCGGGCATGATCACGTCGGTGAGCAGCAGGTCAATGGGCTGGGCCGGGTCACTGGCCTGGCGCACGGCCTCGCTGCCGCTGGCCACCACGCAGACCTGGTACCCGCCGCGGATCAAGATGCGGCTGGTCAGGTCGCGCAGGCTGTCCTCGTCCTCGACGAGCAGGATCGTCTCACCGTGCCCGGCCTGGCTTTCGCCGGCGGGCGCGGGCGCCGCCGCGGGCACGGCGTCCTCGTCGGTGACCGGCAGCAGCACGCTGATCGTGGTGCCCAGGCCCGGCTCGGAGTAGATCTCGATGCTGCCGCCATTGCTGGTCACGATGCCGTAGACGGTGGCCAGGCCGAGCCCGGTGCCCCGGCCCTTCGGCTTGGTCGAGAAGAACGGCTCAAAGACTCGCGCGGCGGTGGCCCGGTCCATGCCGGTGCCGGTGTCAGAGACCCGGAGCCGGGCATACCGGCCGGGCACCAGCTCGGGCCGCGGGGACGCGTAGACCTCGTCGACCTCGGTGTTGCCGGTGTCGATGGTCAGGCGGCCGCCGCCGGGCATCGCGTCGCGGGCGTTCACCGCCAGGTTCACCAGGACCTGCTCGAGCTGCCCGCGGTCGGCCTTGACCCGCCACAGGGCGGGCGCCGGGTCGGTGGTGAGCTCGATGTGCTCGCCCAGGGTGCGGCGGAGCAGCTGCCCGGCGCCGTGCACCACCTCGTTGAGGTCGATGACCTCGGGCCGCCGCACCTCGTGCTTGGCAAACGTCAGCAGCTGGCGGGTCAGCCGGCCAGCCTGCTGCGCGGCCACCTGGACCTGCCCGATGTCCTCGAGCACGGGCGCGAGCCCGGGATCCGCCTCGGCCCGCCGCCCGATCTCCTCGGCGGTGAAGTCGGTGTAGCCCTGGATCACGTTGAGCAGGTTGTTGAAGTCGTGCGCGACCCCGCCGACCAGCTGTCCCAGGCTTTCCAGGCGCTCGGACTGCTGGAGCCGGCGTTCCATGCGCTCGCGTTCGGCGACGGCGCGCAGCCTCTCCCGTTCGGCCTCCATGGCCAGTCGTTCGGTGACGTCCCTGATCGCCGCGGTGACCAGCATCCCGCCGTCGGTGGGCAGGTCGTTCAGGGTGATCTCGGCCGGGAACCGGCGGCCGTCCCGGCATTGGCCGGCCATCCGCAGCTCGGCGTCGATCGGCCGCGACCCGGGGTCAGCGAAGTACGCGGCCCGCGCGGCGGCCATCTCGGCCCGGGCCTCCTCGGGGACCAGCATCTCCACCGGCTGGCCGATCAGCTCGCCGGCCGGGTAGCCGAACAGCTGGACGGCGTGCGCGTTAGCCATCGCGATCGACCCGTCGGCCGCCACCGCGATCATCGCGTCCGGGGCGGCGTCGAATACCCGCCGGAAGCGTTGCTCGGCCTGCTGCCGGTTATCGAGCGCCGCGACCAGCCGCAGGCGCATCAGCTCGATGCTGCGGCCCAGGCTGGCCAGCTCGGCCGGGCCGGCCGCGGGAATGCGGGTCTCGTAGTCGCCCGCGGTGACCGAGGCCATGGCCTTGCGCAGCGCCTCGAACGGCCGGAGCAGGCCGAGCCAGACCGCCGCGACGGCGTCGACCACCATGGCCGCGACCACGACGCAGGAGGCGATGAGCGCGCCGAGCAGCGTGTCCTGCCACCCGTCGAGCTGGTCGGTGACACGCTTCTGGGCCGCGGTGATCTGCTCCTGCATGTTCAGGCCGGCCGACCGGATGGCCAGCACGTACGGTCGCGAGTGGCTGATATCAGCCTGCTGAGCCTGGGCCGACGCGGCGTCGCCCTGGGCTACGGCCGCGAGCTGGGGCTCCGCGACACGCAAGAGCCAGGCCTGGTTGGCCGCGACCGCGGCGGCGAGCTGGCGGGTCACCGCCGGGTAGGCGCGGGCCAGCTCGGCGATCTGGCGCTGCCCGGCCCGCAGCCGGGCGCCGGTGTCGTCGAAGGCGGTCAGCGGGCCGGGGTGGCCCCCGATCACGTAGCCGCGCAGCCAGTTCTGCTCGGCCTGGTACTCCTCGAGCAGGTTGCCGGCGGCCGCGGCGGCGGGCACCAGCCGCTGGGAGAGCTGGCGGCCATCGGCCCGGATCCCGCCCGCCGCGACCAGCGCGACCGTCATGGCGGTGGCAGTCAGCACCAGCGCGATCACGCCCACGGCGGCCACCCGCCGCCGCATGCTGGCTTTCAGTACCATCGGTCTCCCCCGGCTCACGCGAAGTAGAGCATCCGCAGGACCACGATCACGGCCACCGCGGCCAGCGCCAGCAGCGCCTTCACGACTAGGTCCCGCTCGTAACGGACCGCATCGCGGATCTCCCGGCGGAAATCGCGGTCGCTCCCGTTCACTCCGGGATCCCCACCTTCCCCGTCTTCTCGGTCTTGTCCCAGGTCATCTCAGCGTGTCGCAGCTCCTTGAGATAGGAAGCGAACACGCAGGCGCACAGCACGGACCCGTAACCCACCAGGTAGACGAGCAGCGGGCTGAAAACCCGGCCGAGCCGGCGTGGCTCGATCGCCTTGGCCAGGTACCCCGCCGCCATCGACACGGTGAGCCAGGCGTAGGCGAGGACGATGCCCCAGCCCGGGTGCACCGGGCCGCCGAAGGCCGCCTGCGCGGCGTCCCGGAACAGCCGGGGGAAGCAGGTGTAGGCGATGATGGCCAGGTTCACCGCGCCGGGGAACATCACGCCCTGCCGCCAGGTGTGCCGCCCGGTCTTCGGGTCGATCATCAGCGCGAAGCCGGTGATGAAGATGTAGGTGGCGGCGTTGATGATCCACAAGACATGAAAGGCCAGCCAGGCACGTGGGAAATGGGTGTAGTACAGCGTGATCAGCGAGGCCGACGAGGTGATCATGAAAAGCGGCTGCAGGAACAAGCAGAACCAGAACACCCCGAAGTTCACGCTGCCTAGCCGGTGCTTCCGGGAAGGCCGGAACCACAGCCCGCGGTACCGCAAGGTGACCTGGACGTTGCCGCGGGCCCAGCGGAGCCGCTGCTTCCACAGCGCGGTGATGGCGCCAGGTTCCTCGGCCCAGACGATGGCGTGCGGCTCGAACACCACCCGGCGCCCGCGCAACTGGGTCTCGAAGGTGGTGAAGGTGTCCTCGGCCAGCGACGAGGTGTCGATCCGCCCGCCCAGGGCGACCAGGTTGGCCCGGGTGTGCAGCTGGGCTCCGCCCGCCAGGCAGGCGGTTGCGCCCAGCACGTTCTGCCCGCGCCGGGCGGCCGCCTGGGCGGTGATGTACTCATAGCCGATGAACCTGGTCATGTAATTGCCGGGACGACTGCCCTCCTTGATGTAGGCGGTGACCGCGCCTACCTCCGGATCGGCTAGGTGGCGGGTCATCTTGCGCAGCGAGTCCGGGGTGAAGATCACGTCGGCGTCCGTGATCAGCAGCGCCTCCATCCAGTCGTCTCCGAGAATGATGGCCAGGCCGTGGTTGAGCGTGTGCGCCTTGCCCTGACCGCCCTTTTCCCGGCGCAGGTGGACCACCCGCCCCGGGTACTGCTCGGCCTTGGCCGCCGCCACAACCGGCGTGTCGTCCGTGCTCGCGTCGTCGACCAGGAAGACCCGCAGAGAGTCATGCGGGTACTCCAGCCCCATGAGCCGGTCGATCGAGGCGCCGATGACCGCGGCCTCGTTCCAGGCCGGGATCAAGATCGCGGTCCGCGGGAACACCGGCGCGCAGGCGTCGTAGTGGTTACGCCAGAAGTGCCCGGCCACCAGCAGGAACTGCCAGCTCGCGGCCAGCTCGGGAAGAGCACCCGCCATGACGAGCACGATCAGGATCCAGTCTCCGGCTGAAATGACACCATGCCACATCCCCGGTCAGGCACGGCCATCGCTTGCGGCGGCCCGGACCCAGCGGTCGTAGACGCCGATGTCCCGGCAGTGGTGGCTGTCGCTGCCGGCCACCACGGTGACTCCGGCCCGGACCAGGGCCGTCACCGTGCGGGGGGAAGGGCAGGACCACTTCTCGTTTACCTCGGCCAGCGCGCCCGCGTGCGCGGCCCGCTTGGCCAGGTCGGCCAGCAGGGCATCGGGGACCATGGCCTCGTCGAGCCCGATCTTCGGCAGCAGGCTGAACAGGTGAGCCAGCAGCACGCCCGGCCCGCCCGTCCCCTGCCCGCCGTACAGCACCGCGCGGGCCGTCGCCTCGCACACCCGCTCGATCGCCTCGGCCGCGGTCATCCCGCCGGACGCGATGGCCGACCGCACCTCGGCCGGGTGCACCGGGCCGTTGTCCGCCGGGAACTGGTGGTCCGCGATCAGCACCAGGTCGATGCCGTCCAGCGCCTCCGGCAGGTCGAGCCGCCCGCGGCCGTCCCAGATCTTGGCTTCCAGCCCGGCCAGCACCCGCAGCCCCGGCTGACCGCGGTATTCGGCCACCGCGGCGGCGAATTCCGGTACCCAGGCGGTGTCCCGCCGGACGTGGTCGGCCAGGCACAGCGTGCGCAGGCCGCGCTCGGCGGCCGCGCTGACGTTCTCGGCCAGCGTGCTCGAGCCGTCGTCGGAGAACGTGGAGTGGACGTGGTAGTCCTCGTCGAGGTTCATGCCAGCGCCATCCCGGCGGCGGTGATCTCGGCGGGGTCCAGGAAGTGCTCGTCGAGGAAGCGGACCACGGCCCGCTCGCAGAAGTCCACCTGCGCCGGGACCGGCCGGCCGAGCAGGGCGGCCAGGGCGAGCCGGGGCATGTCAACCCCGCTGGCGATGGTGAGCCCGAGCGTGCCCGGCATCCGGGGGTTCACCTCGAGCAGCGCCGGTACGCCGTCGGCGTCCCGGCGGCACTGCACGTTGGCGACGTAGGTCACCCCGGTCGCCCGGGCCACGACCCGGCCGAACCGCTCGACCTCGGGGTCGTGGACGGTCCGGCCGCCCACCGACACGCCGGAGTCGACCCGGGCCCGCAGCCGCGGCACGGACGCGATCACCTGGCCGGCCGCGTCGGCGAGCACGTCGACGGAGTACTCCTCGCCGGGCAGGAACTCCTGCACGATCAGGGCGGGCGAGCGCTCGAGGGCGGCCAGTTCCGCGGCCGAGTCGACGATGATCACGCCGCGCGAGCCGCTCCCCCGGCGCGGCTTGACCACCGCCGGGTAGGTCCAGCTGGCCAGGTCGACGGACGGCCCGAACAGTTCGGTCCGCGGGACCGCGACGACGCCGGCGCAGTGCTCGGCCAGGGTCAGCTTGTCCAGGATGACGTCGAGCGCGGCGGCGGGCGCGAGCAGCAGGGCGACGCCGGCCGCGGCGTACTCCTCCCGCGCGCGGGCCAGCGGCAGCAGCTCGGCGTCCACCGTGGGCAGCACGACGTCTACCCCGAGGGCGCGGCACCGGTCCAGCAGGACGGCGGTGAACCCGGGGGCGGCGCCGGCCGGCACGAGCGTCCGTTCCCCGGTCAGGTAGAGCCCGGCCGCCCAGGGATCCATGTCGGCCGCGATGAGCTGGACCGACTCCTCGGCCCGGAGCGACTTCATCGCGGCGATCGCGGCGGGGCCGCCCGCGCCGGTGACCAGCACCCGCAGCGGCGCGGTCATGCCGTCACCAGCTGGCTGCCCGCACGGTCACGGATGGCCTCGAACGGCTCGGCGTGGCTGCCGCCGCAGTACCGGGACCAGTAGCGGGCGGTCGAGGCGATCAGGTCGGGTTCCAGGTAGTCACGGACGCCGGTCTGGGACCCGAACGTGTCGATGGCCTTGAGCTTGCGCTCGATGTGATCGTCGATGGTGACGAAGTGGGTCGGCCGGTAGTCCACGGTGGCCGACGGGGACTGGAAGCAGTACACCCGGCCGACGCGGCGGCAGGCGACCATGGCCGCCCGGTGGACGTTGCGGTGATCCTGGTGGACGTCGTGGAGGGAGTGCGTGTAGACGACCGTCGGCTGCACCTCGGCGACGACCCGGTAGATCACGGTGATGGTCGGGTCACCCTCGGCGATGTGGGTGTCCTCCAGGTCGTCGAGGTACAGCCGGGCCCCGATGACCCCGGCGGCCTCGGCCGACTCGCGGGCGCGCTGGGCCTGGTCGCCCCCGCGCGCGCCGCGGCACAGGGTCAGGATGGCCACGGTGTCGCCGGCCGCCCGGTGCGCCAGCAGTGTGCCGGCCGCGCCGATTTCCACGTCGTCGGGATGCGCCCCGATGGCCAGCACGATCTCCCGCCCCCGGGCCCGCGCCTCCCGGCCGGCCCGGATCAGCTCGGCCGCCTTGGCGATCAGGTCCCCCGCCCCGATCGGCTTTTGCAAGAACTCGGCGGCCGCGCTGCGCAGCGCGGAGACCGCGTAGTCGACGGTCGGGTTGCCGGTCAGCACCGCGACCGGCAGGTCGGGCACGAGCTGGCGGACCCGCTCGAGCAGCTCGAGCCCGTTCATGCCCGGCAGCTCGATATCGGTGATCAGCAGGTCCCAGTCCTGGGCCTCGACGCGCCGCAGCGCCGAGGCCGAGTCGAGCTCGTGCGCGACCTCGAAACCACCGCGCGTCAGCACCCTCATCAGGTACCCGCCGAGCGCGGGATCGTCGTCGATCAGCAGGATCCGCCCAGGCTGGCTGGCTTCCATGATGCCCCCCGACAAGGCCAGCGATTAACGTTGAGTAACTGTGCAACTGTAATCAGTTATGAGCACGATAGCAGCCAATCGCCGCGCGCCGCTCCCGGCGTTCCCTATAATCCTGACCGCGGGGCCGCATACCAGGGGAGATTCATGCCTGCGATCCGGACCGGAGCGGGCACCCGGCTGCTGCACATCGGCCCGCACAAGACCGGCACCAGCGCCATCCAGGGTGCCCTCTACCTGGCCCGGGAACGGCTGGCAGCGCAGGGCGTGGTCTACCCGGGCCAGGGCCGGACGATCCTGTGGCCCATCCTCGCCGTCACCGGCCAGCCGCCGCTGCGCGGCGAGCCCACGCCCAAGATCTCCTACTGGGAGAACCTGACCAGCCAGATCGCCGCCACCGGAGACCAGCGGGTGGTGCTGAGCAGCGAGTTCTTCTGCCAGGCGGACGACGCCACGGCCCGCCGGGTAGTCACGGACCTGGGCGGCGACCGCGTCCACGTGGTGGTGACGCTGCGCTCCCTGACCCGGATCCTGCCGTCGCAATGGCAGCAGTACATACAGAACGGCTTCCATTTCCGGTACCACGAATGGCTCGAGGGGATACTGAGCGACCCGCCGTCCACGCCGACGCCGGCTTTCTGGATCCGCCACCGGCACGACGAGCTCGTCGCCCGCTGGGCCGCCGTGGTGGGTAAGGAAAATCTGACTGTCATCGTCATTGACGAATCCGACCGGCTCATGATCCTGCGTGTTTTCGAGTCGATGCTCGGCCTTCCGGACGGTTTCCTCGTGCCCGAGCAGAGTGCGGCGAACCGCTCCCTCACGGCCGCGGAGGCCGAACTCGTCCGGCAGGTCAACGAGGAATTCAGCCGCCGGGAATGGCCGCAGCGCAACTACTCCCGGTTCATGCGGTACGGCGTCATCGAGGAGATGAAGAACACCCGCCTGCCGTCGCCCGGGGAGCCGAAGATCGCCACCCCGGCCTGGGCCCTGGCCCGGGCCGCTGATATCAGCGCCGAGATGGCTGCCCGCATCGAGGCGCTCGGCGTGAACATCGTCGGCGACATCTCCGCGCTGGGCAAGCGGCCCGTGGACCAGCCGGAGGGCCCGGCCGACCCGGCGCTGCCGGTCGAGGCGGCCGCGCGGGCCGTGCTCGGCGCCCTGACCGGAGGCCGGGCGGGCGGCCAGACCACCGAGGAGGCCGTCGGCGAACTGTCCACCAGGAGCCTGGCCCAGGTGCTGGCCGGGCGGTTCCGGCAGCGAGCCCGCAGGCTCCTGTCCCGCTAAGCCCGGTTTAATCGGTTTACCGGTAATCAGGCATATCGCCGTCCGATACATAGCGCTTACGTCGCACCGATATGTCACGTTTAAATAACGTGCATATGGGGCGGTCGCCGCGTAAACCCGCAATCGCCGCAAGACGTCTCCTTATTTGCATAAAGCATCCCGAGGGGCGGGCGGGCATGTTCATGCCGTCTCCCCTGCGCTTCTCTAGTAAGGAGATTGCAGCCATGCCCGGATCCCCGAGGCGGCTCGTCATTGCGTGCGGCCTGATGGCAGCGGCGGCGGCCGCCATCGTGCCGGCTACCGCGGCGAGCGCCGCCTCAGCACCCGCCTACTGGGTGTCGCCCAATGGCGCGGCGGCGAGCGCCAACACCAGTTGCGCCACCGCCGGCTACAGCACGGTCCAGGCGGCAGTCACCGCCGCGGAGAACTACGAGAGCCAGCATCCGGGCAAGGTCCCGGTGGTTGACGTCTGCCCGGGCA
>JAICWX010000061.1 GCA_025934635.1 Streptosporangiaceae bacterium
AATGCTCCACCGATGTCGTGAGCCACGGCCTCCGGACTGCTTTTCTCTCCCATTATCGTGTTCGTATTTCACATCCTGTCTGTAAAGGATTACGGTGTGACGCGGAACCGGCCCCGATACTTGCTTGGTGCCGATCTAGGGTCGCCTTTGCCGAAGGAATGCCGATCACATGCCGAACGATGCCGATCGACCGGGACGCCCGCGGGCGTGTTCGGCGCGGAACTGCGGCGTAAGAGCAGCTACAGCGGCAGCAACGGCGGCGACTGCGTCGAGGTCGGCACCGCTCGCCGAGCCGTAGCGGTCCGCGACAGCAAAGACCCGCAGGGACCGCGGCTGGCTTTCGCCGCGGACGCCTGGACGGCATTCGCCGAGCATGTAAAGGCAGCCGCCTGAGCCTGATCCGTTGGTTGCCGCGGGGCGTTACTAATCGCCGGTGAGCCACGGCCACAGCCCGCCACCGTGACGCGCTGCCCCCAGCGCGGACCGGCCGAGCTCGGCGAAGCACTCGGCGGCCGGCCCGTCCTCGTCCCGCCAGGACCACAGCCGCGTCGTCGTCAGCCGCAGCTGGTGCTCCTCGGTCGTGCCGATCGCGCCATGGAGCTGGTGCGCGATCGCGGCCACGATCCCCGCGCCTTGGCTGGCCTGCCCCTTAGCCGCGAGAACGGCGGAGACAGCGCCGCCAGCCCCCGCGTCCGACCCGCCCCCGACACCCGGCCCGCCCCCGACGGCGTCCGGCCAGGCGACGACGGCGGCCTGGGTCGCGGCCGTGATCAGCGCGACCTCGCCGGCCATCCGGGCGATCTCCTGCTGGACGACAGGGAAGCGGGCCAGCGCCCGGCCGAACTGCTCGCGCTCGTTCACGTACGCCACGGTGAGGTCGAGCGCGCGCTGGGCCGCCCCCGCGATCAGCAGCGACCGGAACAGGCGCAGCAGGCACCGCGCGTAGTCCGCCGTCCCCGCCGGGACCGCACGGAACTCGGCCTCCGCGCCCAGCTCCACCTCATCCCGCGGCTCGCCGGCCAGATTCCGCCCGGCCAGATTCCGCCCGGCCTGAACCCGGGCCGGCCGGCTCGCCACCGCCAGCCATTCGCCGTCTCGGGCGCTCCGGTCCAGAGCGCCCATATCTAGGGCGCCGCTATCCGGGGCGCCCGTGTCCGGGTCCGTGCCGTCCGGACCGGCGCCGACGGCCACCGTCGTGGTCCAGCGGCCGTACGGCACCCGTCGCAGCGGGACATCAGGATCGGGCGCGACGGCCAGCGTGAGCGGCCCGGCCGGGATGTCCAGCCCCGCCCGGGCCAGCACCATCCCGGTCGCGAGCGTCTCCGTTAGCGGCACCGGCGCGGCCGCCGCTCCCGCCGCTACCGCGATGTCGGCCGCCGCGGCCAGGTCGCCGCCGCTCCCGCCGGCCTCCTCGGGCGATCCGGCGAGCGTCAGGCCGGTGCTCTCCAGCGCCTGCCACAGCGCCTGCCACGGGGCCGCGTCCCAGCTGTCCCCGGACGCGGCGGCCACCCGTTCGGTCGTGCAGTGCTCGGTCAGCAGGTCCGCGACGGTGGCGCGCAGCAGCTCTTGCTCGGTGGTCATCGCAGCCCCAGGGCGCGGGCGATGATGCCGCGCAGGATCTCGTTGGTCCCGCCGCGCAGCGTGAAGCCGGGCGCGTGCAGCACCGCGTGAGCCAGCATCCCGGCGATCCCGCCGTCGTCCGGATCGGGCTCGGCCGCCGTCAGCATCCGGGCCACGTCGATGATCTCGCTCTCCAGCCGCGTCCCGACGTCCTTGACCAGCGCGGCCGCGATCTCCGGGGTCTCGCCGCCGGCCAGCGCCCCGGCCACCGCGAGCGACATCTGGCGGCACGCCCACAGCCGCGAGGTAACCTGCCCGAGCGCCTCAGCCGCCCGCGCGTCGCCGTACTGCCCGCCACTGTGCTGCCCGCCACTGTGCCCCCCGCCGGCCTGGGCCGCGAGCTCGCCGGCCAGCGTGTCCAGCAGCACGAACGTGGACAGCAGCCGTTCCGGGCCGCTCCGCTCGTAGGCCAGCTCCGAGGTCACCTGGGCCCAGCCGTCGCCGATCGTGCCGACCACCTGCTCGTCGGGCACGAACACCTCGTCCAGCACCACCTCGTTGAAGTGGTGCTCGCCGGTCATCGAGACGATCGGCCGGATCGTGACGCCCGGCTGGTCCAGCTCGATCAGCAGCTGGCTGAGGCCGACATGCCGCTGCCGTCCGTCGGGCGGCCCGGTCCGCAGCAGCGCGATGAACGCCCGCGCGCGGTGGGCGCCGCTGGTCCACACCTTCGTGCCGGACACCCGCCAGCCGCCGTCGGCCCGGGTGCCCGTGGTCCTGACCGCGGCCAGGTCCGAGCCCGCGTCCGGCTCGGACAGCCCGATGGCGAAGTAGCACTCGCCCCGGGCGATGGACGGCAGGTACCGGCGCTTGAGCGTCTCGTTGCCGTACCGCAGCAGGTTCGGCACGATCTGCCGGTCCGAGACCCAGTGCGCCGCCACCGGAGCCCCGGCCGCCAGCACCTCTTCCACCACGACGTAGCGTTCCAGCGGCGAGCGGCCCGGGCCGCCGTACTCCGGCGGTACCGTCATGCCGACCCAGCCGCGGGCAGCCAGCCGCTGGCTGAACCCTTCGTCCCAGCCGGACAGCCAGGCATCGCAGGCGGGAGCGAAGCGCCCCGCCTCCCGCTCCCCGGCCAGGAAAGCACGGACCTCCGCCCGCAGTTCCCCGGTCGCGGCGGGCAGCGGCCGGGCCGGCGGGAGGAGCGCGCCGCTCCGCATGGTCCGCCTCCCCTCCGCTCCTGGCGGCGACATTTTCGCGTCCCCATTGTGTCAGAGGCGGTCCGGCGCCCTCTTGCGCATGCGGGCCGGCCGGAGCACGCTGGGGCGAGTGAGCGGCATGTGGATCCTGCTCGACTACGACCAGCCCGGGTTAAGCCCACCTGCTACCCGGGGCTCGCGGCGGTGGCTGCCGCAGCACGCGTGGCTCGACGGCACCACGCTTGTCGTCGAGCGTGGTAACGCCGCGCGCCGGTGCGATCTCGCCACCGTCTGCGACGTGACGCTCCGGGCGGCCCGCCTCGACGGGTTTCTCGTGCTGCGCGCCCACGCGGGCGGAGACAAGAACCCGTCGGTCCAGCTGGCGATCCAGTACCGGCGGCGGCAGCACCTGCTCATCAGCCCGGCCGGGCTGAGGCTGCTGGCGGAGCCCCTCCTCGGCACGGCGAACACCCCGGATTACGTCGCCGCGTACACCGAGCGCTGGCTGCCCCGGCTGCGGGCCCGGTACCAGCCGCCGTCGGGACCGCCGCAGACGGAGGAGGAGCACCGCCTCGACGCGATGTTCCACCCCGAGCGCCGGCTGCGGCCCGAACTGGCGCCGCACCCGGCCCACGTGCACATCAACCAGCTCGCCGGCTACCGCCGGGCGGGCCACGGGCGGGAGCTGATGAGCACGTTCCTGGCTTCGGTGGCGGCCGCCGGGGCGGCGTCGTGCCGTCTCGGTGTCGACGTAGCGAACGTGGACGCCACGCGCTTCTACGCCCGGGTCGGCTGGCGTCCCATCGAGGTCCCCGGCGTGGCGCCCGGGACCTACCTCGTTCATCCAGCCGGCTAGCGCGCGGATCACCTAGGCACCGTCCGTCACCCTGAATACCGCCCGGTCCGGCCTCGTTCACGAACCGTTGTCCGGAAAGTCACCCCTGGTTAGAACGCTTTTCACCGCCCTACCATGTGGCGTAGGCCCCGGACGTTTCTCCGCCGCCCCAGTTCACCGGTCCGGGTGAAACGAGAGGTGATCGCAGTGGCAGCAGAGAACGCCATGCCGCTCGAGGTGCCGTCGGACGGCTCCCGCCAGCGGCCGCCCGGCAGCTTCGACGAGTTCTCGCCCTACCCGCCGATCGCGGACTACGCCTTCATGTCCGACTGCGAGGTCACCGCGCTGGTGGCGCCGGGCGGGTCGGTCGAGTGGATGTGCCTGCCGACGATGGACGGCCCGAGCGTCTTCGGCGCGATGCTGGACCGGGACGCCGGCTGGTTCCGGTTCGGCCCGGACGACGTGACGGTGCCGAGCGACCGGCGCTACCTGCCCGGCACCATGGTCCTCGAGACCAGCTGGGACTGCGGCGAGGGATGGCTGGTCGTGCGGGACTGCCTGGTGATGGGCCCCTGGCAGCACGACCATCCCGAGGGCAGCACGCACATCAGGCCGCCCACCGACTACGACGCCGAGCACATGCTGCTGCGCACGGTGCGCTGCGTGGACGGCCAGGCCCAGCTCACCCTGGACTGCGTGCCCGCCTTCGACTACGGCCGCCAGCATGCCCGCTGGCGGTACACCGAGCGCGGCTACACCCAGGCCATCGTCGAGCCCGAAGGCGCGGACCTGGCCCTCACCCTGACCTCCGACATCCGCCTCGGCCTGGAGGGCTCCAGCGCGCGGGGCCGAACGCTGCTGAAGGAGGGCGATACCCGCTTCTGCGTGCTGTCCTGGGGGCACCGGGACGTGCCGCTGACCTACGAGGACGCGTACCGGCGGCTGGTGTGGACCGCGCACCACTGGCAGCACTGGCTGGCCCGCGGCCGCTTCCCCGACCACCGCTGGCGCGCCCACCTGGCCCGCAGCGCCCTCACCCTCAAGGGCCTGACGTTCGCGCCCACCGGCGCGATCGCCGCGGCCGCCACCACCTCGCTGCCCGAGACCCCGGGCGGCGAGCGCAACTGGGACTACCGCTACACCTGGATGCGCGACGCGACGTTCGCGTTGTGGGGCCTGTACACCCTCGGCTTCGAGTGGGAAGCCAACGACTACGTCGCCTTCCTCCGCGACCTGGTCGAACGCGACCGGGGTGACCTGCAGATCGTCTACGGCATCGACGGCCGCCGCGAGCTCGACGAGCAGGTGCTCGACCACCTGGACGGCTACCAGGGCGCCCGGCCGGTCCGCATCGGCAACGGCGCCTACCAGCAGGCGCAGCACGACGTCTGGGGCGTGATCCTCGACTCCATCTACCTGCACACCAAATCGCGCGACCGGCTCGACGACCGGACCTGGAAGATGGCGCGCCAGCAGGTCGAGCGCGCGCTGGAACGCTGGCGCGACCCGGACCGGGGCATCTGGGAGGTCCGCGGCGAGCCGAAGCACTTCACCTCGTCCAAGATGATGTGCTGGGTCGCCGCCGACCGCGGCGCCCGGCTGGCCACCCTGCGCGGCGACAAGGACCTGGCCCGCACCTGGCGCAAGGCGGCCGACGAGATCCACGCCGACATCTGCGCGAACGCGCTCGATGAGCGCGGCGTGTTCTGCCAGCACTACGACACCACCGCCCTGGACGCGTCGCTCCTGCTGATGCCGCTGCTGCGGTTCCTGCCGCCGGACGATCCCCGGATCTGCGCCACCGTGCGGGCGATCGCGGACGAGCTCACCCGCGACGGCCTGGTGCTGCGCTATCAGGTGGACGAGACCGACGACGGGCTCTCCGGCGAGGAGGGCACGTTCACCATCTGCTCGTTCTGGCTGGTCTCGGCGCTGACCGAGATCGGCGAGCACCAGCAGGCCCGGGACATCTGCGAGAAGGTCCTGTCCTACGCCAGCTCGCTGCTCCTCTACGGCGAGGAGATCGACCCGAAATCCGGCCGCCACCTCGGCAACTTCCCGCAGGCCTTCACCCACCTGGCCCTGATCAACGCGGTCATGCACGTCATCCGCACCGAACAGGCCGCCCAGCGCCTGGCCATGGGCCGCGAAGTCCCGGAAAGCCCCGCCTAGCCAGGCGGCGGAGCCGCCTGCGACGGCGCGGGCTCGTCGAAGTAGCCCGGCATCCACCGGAGCACCTCGGCCCGGAACTCGCCCTCGCACTCGAGCTGGCACAGCACCCCGATGCCGGCCGTGGACACCCGGTGGATGAGCACGTAGGACGGCGGCAGGTTGAACTGCCGGGTGATGTTGCTGGCCCGCAGGTCGGTGACCCGGCTGGCCTCCTCGCGCATCCACTCGCGGCTGAACTTGAAGCAGTCCACCTTGGACGGCTCGGCCAGCGGCGCCAGGAACGCGCGCAGCGCGTCCAGGTCGACGGCGACCCCGGGCCGCAGGAACCCGTGCTCACGCAGCTCCTGCTCGACCGCGGAAATGTCCGCGTCGTCCTCATGCATGATCCGCAGCAGCCGCCCGAAAAACGGCGGCAGCCCGCCCGGCAGCCGGTCCACCGCGCCGAAGTCCAGCACCCCCAGGCGGCCGTCGTCGAGCAGCCGGAAGTTCCCCGGGTGCGGGTCCGCGTGCAGCAGCCCGGCCCGCGAAGGACCAGAAAACAGGAACCGAACGAGCAGGATGCCCACCCGGTCCCGCTCCTCCTTGCTGCCGTCGCTAATCACCTTCGACAGCGGCGTCCCGTCCATCCACTCCGAGACCAGCACCTGGTCGGTGCCCAGCACCACGTCCGGCACGTAGATGTCCGGATCGCCGGCGTAGGCATCGGCGAACATCTGCTGGGACATCGCCTCGAGCTCGTAGTTGAGCTCCTCGGCGACCCGGTCCTTCAGCTCCTCGAGCAGCGGCTTGACGTCAAGCCCGGGCATCAGCAGGCCGAACAGCCGCCCGGCCCGGGCCAGCTGGTTGAAGTCGCCGATCAGCGCGCGGCCCGCGCCCGGGTACTGGATCTTCACCGCGACCCGGCGGCCGTCCTTCCAGATCGCCTCGTGCACCTGGCCGATGGACGCGGCGGCCGCGGGCGTGTCGCTGAACTCGGTGAAGTTGTCCCGCCAGTCCTCGCCCAGCTCGCTGGCCAGCACCTGGTGCACCGTGCGGGCGGGCAGCGGCGGCGCCGATTCCTGCAGCTTGGTCAGCGTGGCCCGGTACGGGCCCGCGAGCTCGGGCGGCAGCGCCGCCTCGAAGATCGACAGCGCCTGGCCGAGCTTCATGGCGCCGCCCTTGAGCTCGCCCAGGACGCGGAAGATCTGGTCGGCGGTGCGCTGCTGGATCTCCTGCGCGACGAGCTCGGCGGACCGGCCGCCGATCCGCTTGCCGACCCCCAGGGCCGTGCGGCCCGCCAGCCCGAGCGGCAGCCTGGCGATCTTGGCCGCCCTCGTCACCGGGTTCTGCGGCACGTTTCTCGCCGACCGGGCCGCGGGCTCTGGCGGCCCGTCCTTAGCCGCCCTGGTCACCGGGTCCTGGGGCGCGTCGCTCACCCTTCCATTGTCCCGCATCGCCCGGAGCGACCGAACCGGGCAGGCGTAGGTTTATCACCATGCGCACCGAAGTCTGTGACCGCCTCGGGATCGAGTTCCCGATCTTCGCCTTCAGCCACTGCCGCGACGTCGTGGCGGCCGTCACCAACGCCGGCGGCTTCGGGGTCCTGGGCGCGACCGGCCACCGCCCGCGCACGCTCGAAATCGACCTCGCCTGGATCGACGAGCAGGTCAAGGGCAAGCCGTACGGCGTGGACCTGCTCCTCCCGGCGAAGTACGACAAGGCGGCGGCCCAGTCCCGCCCCGCCGAACCCGGCGCAACCGAGCCAGCGAAAACAGAGCGCTTCCCGGCCGGGTACCAGGCCTTCCTCGACGACCTCCTGGCCCGCTACGGCGTCCCCGAGCTCCCCGACGGCATCACCGCCACCGCGGGCTCGATCAGCGTCTCCCCGCAGGCCGCCGAGCACCTGCTCGACGTGGCCTTCAGCCACCCGATCGGCCTGGTGGCCAGCGCCCTCGGACCGCCGCCGGCCGAACTGGTCAGCCGCGCCCACGACCGTGACGTGGTGGTCGCCGCGCTGGTCGGCACGGCCGAGCACGCCCGCCGCCAGCAGGCCGCCGGGGTCGACCTCATCGTCGCCCAGGGCACCGAAGCCGGCGGCCACACCGGCACCATCTCCACCATGGTGCTCGTGCCCGAGGTCGTCCGGGCCGTCGCGCCGACGCCGGTGCTGGCCGCGGGCGGGATCGTGACCGGCGCCCAGATGGCGGCGGCGATGGCCCTGGGCGCCCAGGGCGTGTGGTGCGGCTCGGTCTGGCTCACCACCGAGGAAGCGGAAACCGACCCGTCGGTCAAGCAGAAGATGCTCGCCGCCTCCGCGGCCGACACGGTCCGGTCCCGGTCGCTGACCGGCAAGCCGGCCCGGATGCTGCGCAGCGCGTGGACCGACGAATGGGAAGGCGACCAGGCCCCGGCCGCGCTGCCGATGCCGCTGCAGACCATGCTCACCGCCCCTGCCCAGCAGCGCATCAACCGGAACGCGGCTCACGAGGGCAGCGGCGCCCGCGACCTCGCCACCTATTTCGTCGGCCAGGGCGTCGGGCTGATGGACCGGGTCCGCCCGGCCCGCCAGGTCGTCGAGCAGATGGTCACCGACTACCTGGCCGTCGCCGAGCGCTTCGCCGCCCAGCTCCAGGACTGACGCCCCGGCCGCAGCAATAACCGGCCGGCGCCGCAGTCGCAGGCCGGGTGCGGCGGCCAGGTCCGGCGGCGCCACTGCCAGTCCGGCAGCACCAGCTCGAGCGTGCCGTCCGCGGTCACCGGCACCGCCCGCGGCCGGTCGAGGTAGGCCAGCGCCTGCGCGGCGGCCAGGGTCGCCGTCATGGCGGCGAGCACGGTGTCGCAGGCCTGCGGCCCGGGCCGGGCGAAGGTGGCCTGGGCCAAGATCTTCGGCCACCGCGGATCGGCCTCGGCCTTGCGCAGGTCCACGCACTGCAGGCAGGCCGAGTGTCCCGGCCGCACCAGCGGTCCCACCACCCCGATCGCCTCCCCGGTGCGCAGCGCCAGGTGCGGCACCCGGTCCCGGATCAGCTGCCCGGTCAGCCCGGGCAGCGTCAGCCCGGTCAGGATCACCAGGTCCGGCACGGCCCCGTCGTCCACGGTGGAAACCTCGGGCGCGGCGCGGGCAATGGCCCGGGCCGCGCCCGACTCCCGGGGCACGCCCAGGTCGGCCAGGATCAGCCCGGCCGGCGCGAGATCGGCGGGCGCCGCCGGCTCCGGGTCGGTGCAGCTGACGTGGCCGACCCCGGAGGCGGCCAGGAAGCTGGCCACGCACGCGCCGGTCCGGCCCGCGCCGTACACCCGGACGTAGGCGGCCCGCCGCCGGGCCAGCATCCGCGCCCCGCCGTCCCCCTCCGCGTAGGCCAGCGCGGCGGTGGCCAGCTCCGGCGCCAGCCGGGCGCGCAGCGGCGCGGGCAGCGCGGCGTGCGTCCGGGCCGGGAAGTCGTCCAGCACCCCGGCCGCGGCCAGCACCGCGAGCACCCGCTCGGCCGCCGCGGCCGGCACGCCGTAGCCCGGCGCGGCCGCGATCACCGCGTCCCGGTCCCGGCTCCCGTCCAGCAGGGCGAGCACGGCCGCCGTCTGCCCGAGCCCGGCCACCGCCACCGCCCGCCGCGGATCCACCCCGAACTGGAGCGTGTCACGGTCCCGCCACACCGGCAGCAGTCCCGCCTTCAATGCTGGCCTCACGTCTGCATGCTGACACCGGCCTGTGACATTTAGTCGCCGTCGCGCACCGCGAACCGGGACAGCGCCACCGCGGTGATCATCGCGACCAGCGCCAGGACCGGGACCACCCGGGCCGCGTTCGCCACCAGCAGCCCGCTCAGCCCGGCGCCGACCGCCAGCGCGATCAGCGCGCTGAGCCGCCGGGTGGCCCCGGAGGGGTCCCCGCCGGGCCTCGCCACCTGGCTGACCAGCCAGGTCAGCGTCCCGGTGAGGAACGTGGTGGAGAAGTTGCTGAACCCCATCTCGTTGACCGCCGCCGACTGCATGCCCATGGCCGCCGCCGTCACCGCCAGCAGGACGAACTGCACCCACCCGAGCGGCCGGGCCCCGGTGACCTCCCACCCGGCCGCGGCCCCGGCCAGCAGGACCAGCTCGGCGAACAGCGCCCAGCTCACGTACCCCGGCAGCACCCGGGCCCGATCCGCGGGCGCCCCCGCCGGCGCAGCGCGCTCACTGCGCACCTTGGCGCCGTGCAGCACCCAGGAAGCCACCGCCACCCCGGCGACGTACCCGCCGATCGCGACCGTGGTGTGCGTCGCCAGCGACACCGAACGCTCGGCCGCGGACAGCCCCCAGAACACGATGTTGCCGGTCATGACGCTGGTGAAGACGCCGCCGAGCCGGGTGAAGGCGCCCACGTCGGTCGCGCCGGACCCGAAGGTGAGCGCGATCGCGATCAGCGTCAGGACCTGGTCCCTTGATTTCACACCTACGGTTCTACCCGTACCGCCCGGGCCCACGACGGCGCCTCCGGCGCCTGCTCGCCGAGCAGCCCGATCACGACCCGCATTCCCTTCGGCGGGCCGGACGGCCACGGCGTGAACCCGTCGGTGAGCACGACCGTGACGCCCGGCCGGGGCCGCAGCGCGGCCGCGGCGGCGATGCCCGCTCCCATGTCGGTCCCGCCGCCGCCGATCAGCTGCACCTGGCGCGCGGAGCTGACCCGCTGGGCCGGCCCGACCGCGGTGTCGCAGGCCAGCACGCGGACCTGCCGGGCCAGGCCGAGCGCCCGGAGCAGGCCCTCCACCTCGGCCAGCGCCATGGCCAGCAGGTCCTCGGTCATGCTGCCCGAGGTGTCGCAGACCACGGCCACCTGGGGCACCGGCCGCCGCAGGGCCGGCAGCACGACCGGGGCGGTCACGGCGGAGCGGCGCGACGGCCGCCGGTAGGAGTAGTCGACCGCGCCGGCCACCTCGGCCACGGCCCGGCGCAGCTCGGCCGCGAGCACGGCCCGCCAGTCGACCGTGGGGTGCAGGACCTCCCCGGCCCAGCGCAGCAGCCCGGCGGGCACGACGCCCGGCCGCTGGCCGTGCGCGATGACGTCCTGCGCCACCTGCCGCCGCAGCAGGTCCGCCTGCCAGCGCGGCAGCCCGTCCTGCCCCTGGCCGGGCCGCGGCACCCCGTCCGCGCCGCTCCCGCAGTCGAGCCAGGTCCCCTCCGCGTTCCCCAAGCCCTTTGCTACCGAACGAGTCCCCGTCCCCGCCCCGCTACCCCCGCCTGCCATGGTGGCCCGGCGTATCCCCGCGAAGTACTGCTCGGCCAGCAGCCCGTCGTCGGCCCCGAGGTCGCCAGGGAGTACCGGCTGCCCCGGCAGGTCGAGTCCGGCCGGTATCAGGTCGTCGTTGATCTCGGCGTCGGCGGCGCGGATCCACCGCGACGACTCGTCCGGCCGGACGCCCGCCCCCTGGGCCCGCTCGCCGTGGACCCGCAGCAGGTGGCAGACGTGGTGGACCAGGACGCTGCCCAGCTGCGACGCGGACCAGCCCGCGGTCAGTTCCGGGTCGGCCCGCATCCGCCAGCCCTCGTCGACCGACACCGTGCCGCTGCCGGGATCGGCGCTCACCTGCGCACCGAACAGCCCGGTGGCCAGGTAAGGGAACTTGCTAGCCGCCCACAGCCGCGCGGCGGCCAGGCCTTCGACGTTGTGCTCGCCCGTCACGACTGAAGGAGCCCGGCATCTCTCAGCACGGGTATGAACAGGTGGATCTCCGGCGGCATCTCCTTCAGCCCCGGCGGCCGGCACCGGGCCAGCACGCGGGCGGCCACGGCGGCCACGTCGGGGGCAGCGCCGGCGGCCAGCCCGAGCACCCGCCAGCCCGCCGTCCAGCGTTCCGGCGTCGGGCTGGCGGCCACCGCGGCGGCGATCGCGGCCAGCGCGGCGTAGGCCCGGTCACCCCGGTCCGGCAGCCGGAACGAGGCCGGGTCGGCCAGCACCTGCTCCGGGTCGGGCAGGTCCATCTCCGTCAGCCAGGACAGGAACTCCACCCCCGCCCCGTCGCCGACGGCCCCCCTGATCAGGGCGGACCGGGCGTCGTCGCTGGCTCCGCAGGCACCGGCGGCGGCCATCAGCCGGGCCGCCATCTCCCAGGTCCGCGGCGACGGCCAGCCCCGCCCGGCGGCGGCCGCGTCGGACGGCGGCGCGCACGCCAGCCCCGGCCGGACGTGCAGGAAGGCGGCGACCAGCCCGCGTGCCAGCAGTTCCTCGGCGTGCCAGCCGTCGGGCAGGGCCGGCACCACCGGGGCCGAAAAGCCGCCGGCGAGGCCGTCGGCCACCGCCCGCGGGTCGGTCTGCCAGGCCAGGTGACACAGCCGGTTGGCCAGCGGCGCCGACAGGTCCCAGCCGTCGGCGGCCTGCTCCGGCGGGTTGGCCGCGGCCACCACGGCCACCTCCGCGGGCAGCGTCAGGTCGCCCACGGCCCGCTCGAGCACCACCCGCAGCAGGGCGGCCTGGACCGCGGGCGGGGCGGTGGACAGCTCGTCGAGGAACAGCAGCCCGTGACCGGCCTCGGCCAGCCGCCGGGCCCAGGCCGGGGGCGCGAACCGGACCTCGTCGCCCACCACGATGGGCAGGCCGGCGAAATCGGACGGCTCCCGGATCGACGCGATCACCGTCTCGCAGGGCAGTCCCATGACCGCGGCCATCGCGCGGATGGCGGACGTCTTACCGGTCCCGGGCGCCCCCCATAGCAGCACCGGCACCCGGGCCGCGACCGCGACCCCGAGCGCCTCGACCGCCGGGTTACCCGTGCTCATACCTCCCAGTGTGGCCCATCCCCGGCCGCGTTTCCCCCGGCCGCGTTTTCCCCGCCGCCCCTCCCGCCGCCCTCCCGCCCGCCGTGCACGTCGAGCGGGACCGGTTCGGCGCCGGGGGCGCGCAGGGCCAGGACCCGGGCGTCCGGCCAGCCGGCCCGGTCCACCGCCACGGCCAGCTGCCGCCCGGTCAGCGCCAGGCCGCAGGCCCACACCCGCGCCAGCCAGTCCGCGGGCAGGGCGATCCGCAGCCGCCGCTGCTCGCCCCGCCCGGTCAGCTCGGCTGAGCCCCACCCGGGCCCGGTGTGCAGCGACGCCTTCACGTAGTCGGGGTTGATGCCGATCCACTGCTCGGCGACCAGCGCCAGCCGCCCCTCCAGGGCAGCGATCAGCACCGGCCGGCGGCTGCGGCCCCGCTCGTCCGGCTCGTCCAGCCGGGCCGCGTGGGCCGCGGCCACCTGGCCGACGAGCCGGATCTGGAACGCGGGGCCCAGCGCGAAGAGCGACAGCAGATCGGTGGTGCGCTGCCTGGCCTCGGCGTGCTCCCGCTGGGCCTGCGAGCGCCGGGCGCTGGCCTGGGCCATCGCGGCGGACAGCATCACGCTGGGCCGCCGCATCGCTCCCGGCCCCGGCGCGCCGGAACCCTGGCCGATCCAGCTGGCACCCACGCCGCCCCGGTCCCCCTGGGCCGCCGCGTCGACGTCCTCCCAGCTGACCGTGACACCGTCCGCGCCGTCCGCTCCCCGCGGGCCGACCCGCAGCACGGTCGGGTCGGCCGCGTGCCGCGACCAGGCCTCGGCCACCTCGATGCACCGGGCCTTCTCCCCGCCCAGGGCGGCCAGCACCAGCTCGGCCTCGGGGTCGGCGTGGCTGTCCAGCCGCAGCGCCCCGGCTTCCCACCGGATGACGTGCCGGCCCGAGCCGCACGGAATTTCCGCGTGGCAGCTCGGCAGGCAGGTGAACCAGTCCTCGTTCGGCATTGCGGTCAAGACGGGAACCCCCAGCGGAGCGGAACTCGGGCGCGGACCTCGGCCGACTGGCCGCTGGCCAGTATCTCGGCCCAGGGCGTGGCGCGGGTCAGCGGCGGCACCAGCTGCAGCCGCATCGTGCACTCGCCGTCGGTGGCGTCGCCCCGGTGCCGGTCGGCCGGGCGGGCCGCGTGCCACCGGCCGCCGCTGTCCCGCAGCCAGATCGACAGCGGGAGGGCCAGGTCGACGCCGAGCGGCCCGGGCGGCGGCCAGGAATGCGCTCCGGGCCGCTGGCCCCGGACCAGCACGTGCACGGCCGAGCGTCCCTCGGCGTGATGCAACCCGAGCAGCGTCAGCCGGATGCCGTCCAGCTCGGGCAGGGTGGCCGTCAGGGCCGCGTAGCCCTCGGGCAGCGGGACCGGGTCGGGTTTGCGGCGCTGGTAGTGGGCCAGCACGCTGAGCCAGGGCTCCGGCAGCCGCCGGGCCGGCGGCGCGGCGATCCCGTGCCCGGGGATGTCCAGGCTGGCGCACAGCGTGGCGAGCCGGGCGGGAACCGGGCTGAGCGGGGACAGCACGTCGGCCGCCTCCAGCGCGGCGACGATATCGCCGAGCGCGGCCGCCATGCCCCGCAGCGCGGGCGAGGCCAGCCCGGCCTGCGGCCGCCACCGGCTCTGCGGGTAGTCCGCTACCGCCGTGAGCAGCCGCTCCGCGAGCATGACGAGCAGCAGCTCACCCGGGCTGAGCTTCGCTTCGGTGTCCGGCGGCCGCTCGGGGACCGCCGGGCACGCGGGGTTCAGGGCCACGCGTACCGGCGTGCTCCCGGGCGCGCCGACGTCGAGCCAGCGGGTGCCGGGCGGCGGGGCCGGCCGCAGGCCGAGCTCGCTGGTCCACCCGGAGTCGCCGCTGGGCGTGAACTCCGCCCGGTACCGGGTGCCGCGGTCGTCGGTCACCGTGAACGCGGCCAGCGGGATCAGGGCGGCGTCCTGCCGGGCCGGCGCGCGGATGTTCCACACCGCGAAGAACCGCGGGCCCGCGCCGGTGTGCACGAACGCCAGCAGGTACAGCGCCCCGCCGATGGCCTCGTCGCGGAACGGCACCGCCAGCCCGACCGGGACGAACAGGTCGGCCGGAACGTCACCCGGTCCGCTCTCCGGGCCCGGTCCGCCCTCCGTCCCGGTGCCGCCGGGCGACTGGCCGAGCCGCATCCTGACCGCCCAGGGCAGCGCCAGCTGGTGGATGGACTGGCTCAGCGTGACCAGCCGGGCCGTCCGCGCGGCCCGGCCCGGCTGGCCGGCTCCCTGCTCGGCCGGCCCGGCCAGCTGCCGCACGCTCATCGCCAGGTTGAAGTCGACCAGGATCTCCTCGAGGGTGACGGGATCCATGGCCCCGACGGCGGCCAGGGCCTGCCCGACCGTCAGCAGCCGGGCCCGGTGGCCGCCCGGATCCGGCGGCCCGGACCGTTCCCGGGCAGCGTCGAGCGAGCGGCGCATCGTGGCCTCGGCCAGCAGCCGCAGGTAGGTTTCCGCGCCCTCGCGGTTCATGTCCTCAGTGTCGGCCATCCCGGGAGCGGGCCGTACGGACGGCCACCGCCGGCTCCCCGCGGCTCAGGCCGGGGTCGTGACTGCCTCCGGCCCGGCCTGCCCGGCCACCTCGGTGCCGGTCCAGCAGCGGACGATGTCGCGCATCGAGAGCAGCCCGGCCACGTCGTGGCCCTCGACCACCACGAGGTGCCGGAACCCGCCCTTGATCATCGCGGTGGCGGCCCGTTCGAGGGTCCAGTCGGGCGAGGCGAAGGTGAGGTGCTCGGTGCGGTGCTGCCCGGCGAGTTCGGCGTCCGCGTCCTCGCCCGCCGCGACCGAGTCGAGGATGTCACGTTCGGTCAGGATGCCGATGCCGGCGTGCTCCGGGTCGATCACGACGGCGGCGCCGATATGCCGGGCCGACATCATCTTGGCCGCCTGCCGCAGCGTGTGGGCAGGCCCGATGGTCAGGACAAGGTGGGACATGCCGTCTCGTACCTTCACGAGTTACACCCCTGTTCCGGACGCTTGTGCAGTTGTGAGGTCCACCCAGCATCGGTGAAGAAGCCACGGAGGGCAACCCCGCGAACTACCTAGCCGGGGGAGTTCTTCACGGCTGAGAATCGCGCAGCCGGCCCAGCACCTCGTCGTGCAGATGACCGTTGGTGCACACCACGCTGCCGCCGCCCGGCGTGGCCTCACCCTCGAGCGAGGTGAACCGGCCGCCGGCTTCGGTGATGATGATCTGGAGCGCGGCCAGGTCCCACAGGTTCACCTCCGGCTCGGCCGAGATGTCGCAGGCACCCTCGGCGACCAGCATGTGCGACCAGAAGTCCCCGAACGCCCGGGTCCGCCACACCGACCGGGTCAGGCCGAGGAAGTTGTCCATCAGCCCGCGGTCGGACCAGCCGCCGAGCCCGGAGTAGGACATCGACGCGTCCCCCAGCTTGGTCACCGAGGACACCCGCAGCGGCGACGCCTTGGTCAGGCTGCGCCCGGTCCAGGCCCCCCCGTCCCGGGCGGCCCACCAGCGGCGGTTCAGCGCGGGCGCGGACACCACCCCGACCACCACGTCCGGGCCGTCCATCAGCCCGATCAGCGTGGCCCAGACCGGGACGCCGCGCACGTAGTTCTTCGTCCCGTCGATCGGGTCGATGACCCAGCATCGCGGCCCCGAGCCGGTCCGGCCGCTTTCCTCGCCGAGCACCGCGTCGCGCGGACGCGACCGGCGCAGGACGTTGCGCAGTGAGTCCTCGGCCGCGTGATCGGCATCGGACACCGGCGTCAGATCGGGCTTGGTGTCGACCCGGAGGTCGAGCGCCCGGAACCGCCGGGTCGTGATGTCATCCGCGTTATCCGCCAGGACATGCGCGAACCGCAGGTCATCGTCATAGCGTGCCACCCGCGAAACGGTACCGCGTACCATATCGCGCTGGCCAGATCCGCCGCGCTCGCGCCATACTGGCCTGCGATGGGTACTAGTGCCGTCGGCCTCCTCGCCGACCCCCCGGAGCAGCTGCGGGCCTTCATCCGCGACGGCCGGATCACCACGCTTCCGGCCAAGCGAATCCGCCGTCGCCTGCTGCTTGACCAGGTAGCGCAGGCCTTCGAGCCCGGCCGCACGTATCCGGAGGCCGAGGTCGACCAGATCCTCAAGGCGGTCTTCGACGACCACTGCGCCCTGCGCCGGTACCTGATCGACGAAGAATTCATGTCCCGGACCGCGGACGGCCGGTACTGGCGGGCCGGCGGCACGGTCAGCTAGCTGTCCTCGCCGCCGGTTTCCTTAAGGATTTCTTACCTGGCGAGTGCTGCCCGCCGACCTGGCCAGCGCCGCCACGCCCGCTACCAGCTAGCTTTCCTGCCTGTATCCCGGCCGCCACGACGCGTACATGCGGCAATCCAGCCCGGGTCGCGACCGGATGATCTAGTGTCACGCCTGTTGGCTGGTGAGAACGGAGCTACCTAGACGTGCGTGATCCCGGGGGCAGGCAGCCTGCGCGGGGCAGGCCACGGGAGGTTTTACATGGACGTCAGGAGGGGCGCCTGACATGTCGACCCGAACCCCCGCGCGCCACCGCAGCCCGGATCCCTGGCCTCCGCGTCCTTCCCGTGACCCGGACCCCTACGCGCCTGACGGCGACCCGCCGTCCGCCCGCTCCGCCGAGACCCAGCCGCCCTGGGCCGAGGCCGAGACCCGTCCGCCCTGGGCCGAGTACGACGCGGATCACGCCGATTCCGGCTCGACCCTGCGCGCCGGCGGCCTGAACCGCGACCCGTGGGCGCCGGCCGGCGACGCGGCCCCTGGCTCGGCCTTGCTCACCGGCGACCCGGGCCGTAACCCGTGGGTGCAGGCCCGCGACACGGACCCCGGATCGATGCTGCTCGCCGGTGACACCGATGACGGACCGCGGACCGCGGACCTGAGCCATGAGCCGCCGGCGCGGACCGGCGACCCGGGCCATCGGCGGGCCGCGCGGAACAGTGATCTGACCTGCGGACTGACGGTGCGGAT
Source organism: Streptosporangiaceae bacterium (assembly GCA_025934635.1). The sequence continues at coordinate 17,502 of JAICWX010000061.1, forward strand.
CGCCGACGTGCCCGCGCGCTCGTCACGCCGCGCCGGCCGCATGTCTCCCGGCCGGCCGCGCCGCGGTGGTGACCTGCCTCCGCGCTCGCCGGGCGGCGACGGTGACCGGCCTCCCCGGCGGCCGGGCCGCGCCCGCTACCTGGTCGCCCTGCTGCTGCTCCTGCCGCTGCTCGGGGCGGGCGGTTACTACCTGGCCGGCCGGAACAGCCCGGCCGCGCCCACCGCGTCGGGCACCCTGACCGACCGTCCGGCGCCTGCCTCCTGCGCCGCCGCCGAGGCGGCCGTGGCCCCGGCCGGCGCCGGATCAGCCGCGTCCGCCGCGGTCGCGGGAGCCATGGGCCCGGCCGGGCAGGCGGCCCAGAGCGTGGCCCCGTGCGCCGGCCAGCCGTTCGGCGCCGTCACCGCGCGCCCGTCGGTTCCGCGCTCGCTGCACCCGACGCCATCGCGCGCCCGTTCCCGGCACCCTCGGGCCGGCGGCCCCTCGTCCTCGTCGCCTTCCTCGTCAGGGCCATCCTCGACAGCTCCCTCCTCTGCTGCCCCTGCGTCCGCCTCATCGCCATCCAGCCCCGCGCATTCCTCCAGCCCCACGTCGTCACCGCCGTCGGCCTCCTCGCCGTCCGGATCGTCCTCCAGCCCGGCCGGCACTACCTCCAGCGACGCGGCCGGCCAGGTGCTCGCGCTCATCAACCAGGCCCGCTCGTCCGCGGGCCTGGCCCCGCTGACGGTCACCGCCGGCCTGGACAGCAGCGCCGCGGGCCACAACTCGACCATGGCCAGCGGCTGCGGGCTCTCCCACCAGTGCCCCGGCGAGCCCGGCCTCGGCGCCCGCGAGACCGCCGCCGGGGTGCACTGGTCGGCCGCCGGCGAGAACATCGGCGAGGGCGGCCCGGTCGCGAACAGCACGTCGGCCATCGCCCAGATGGCGGTCGCCCTCACCCAGAGCATGCTGAACGAGAAGCCCCCGAACGACGGTCACCGCCAGAACATCCTCAGCACCTCCTTCACCCACATCGGCATCGCCGTCTTCCGTGACTCCTCCGGCACCGTCTGGCTCACCCAGGACTTCTCCAACTAACCCAATCTCACCCAACAGCAAGCCCCCCAGCCCCACAACCGCCCCAGCCCAACAACCGCTCCAGCCCACAACCGCTCCAGCCCCACAACCCACTCGGGCCTCACGAGCTCACTCCAGCCACCCCAAGGCCTCCCCAGGTCACCCTCCGGCCGCGGCCCAAACGACATCGATGGAGCATCGATGTCGCCATCACGACATTGATGGAGCATCGATGTCGTTGGCCGGGCGCGGATCGGGGCCGGGCCGGTGACGGGCGTGAACTGTGGTGCGGACGCGGCAGCTGAGGCAACACGGCAGCTGAGGCGACGCGGCAGCTGAGGCAGGGACCCCGGGCTGGATCCTCAGCTGGCCGGCTTGAAGCCGGGTTCGTCGAGGCTGGAGTCCTCGGGGGTGCCGTCGCGGCTGCGGAGGAGCCGGCGCAGTGAGTCCAGCCGCGCCTCAGCGTGATGCTCATGCGCCCACGCGTCCAGCGCGCAGGTAGCCGACAGATGGTCACAGCCGGACGGGCACGCGACCGTCCCCTCGGCCAGGTCGCCGAACGCCTCCACGACGCGCTCCGCGCTCACGTGTCCCAGCCCGAACCCGCGCAGCCCCGGAGTATCGATCAGCCAGCCGGAACCCAGCGGCAGCGCCACCGCCGAGGACGAGGTGTGGCGGCCCCGGCCAGTCACCGGGTTCACCGTGCCGACCGCTCGCAGGGCCTCCGGCACCAGCGTGTTCACCAGCGTGGACTTGCCCACGCCGGACTGCCCGATGAGCACGCTGAGGTGGCCCTCGAGCATGTTCCGGACCCGGGACAGGGTGCGCGGCGCCAGCGGGCGCCGGGTCGTTATCATCGGCAGCTCGAGCGGCTTGTAGAAAGCCCGCACCTGGCGGGGCGAGGCCAGATCCGCCTTGGTCAGCACCAGCAGCGGGTTGAGCCCGCCGTCGTAGGCGGCCACCAGGCAGCGGTCGATGAAGCGGAGCCGGGGCGGCGGCGAGGCCAGCGCGCACACGATCACCAGCTGGTCGGCGTTGGCCACGATGATCCGCTCGGCCGGGTCGGTGTCGTCGGCGGACCGCCGCAGCGCGCTGGTCCGCGGCTCGACCCGGACGATCCGGGCCAGCGAGCCTTCGACGCCCGAGGCGTCGCCGGCCAGCGCGACCCGGTCGCCGACCACCACCGAGCCCTTGCCGAGCTCGCGTGCCTTCATGGCCACGACCAGCCCGCCGTCGGTCATGCAGCCGTAGCGGCCCCGGTCCACGCTGGTCACGAAGCCCTGCACGGCGCTCGCGTGCGCCGGGCGCTTCCTGGTCCGCGGCCGCGAGCTGCGGCCGGGCCGGACCCGGACATCGTCCTCGTCGAGCCGCTCGTAGCTGGATCGCGGGCTCATGCCGGGAAGCTCATGCCGGGAAGCTCATGACCGCGAGCTCATGCCGGGATCACGGCCGCTGTTCCAGCATCGCGGCCCAGACGTCGGTGAAGTCCGGGAAGGTCTTGGCCACGGTGCCGGCCCCGGCCACCCGCAGGCCGGGCACGGCCAGGCCGAGCACGGCCGCCGCCATCACCATCCGGTGGTCGTCGTAGGTGCCGAACGGCTCGCCCGCGTGCAGCGGCTTCGGCCTGATCTCCAGCCCGTCGGGCAGCTCGGTGATGTCGCCGCCGAGCGCGTTGACCTCCTTGGCCATCGCGGCCAGCCGGTCCGTCTCGTGCGTGCGGGTGTGCGCCAGGCCGGTGAACACCGAGGGGGAGTCGGCCATCGTCGCGGCCGCGGTGAGCACCGGCGCCAGCTCGTTGACGTCGCGCAGGTCGGCGGTGATGCCCCGGACCCGGCCACTGCCCGCTATCACGAGGCCCTCGGGACCGAACGAGGACCGGGCGCCCATCTGGCCCAGCACGTCCAGGATCGGCCCGGCCGCCTGCAGGCTGTCGCGCGGCCAGTCCGGGATGGTGACCGTGCCCCCGGTGACCAGCGCGGCCGCCAGGAACGGGCCCGCGTTCGACAGGTCGGGCTCCACCGTGACCGAGCCCAGGTCGAGCCGCCCCGGCCGCACCAGCCAGGCCTCCGGCCGGCCACCAGCAACAGAAACCTCTTCCACCGAAGCCCCGGCCGCGCGGAGCATCCGCACGGTCATCGCGATGTGCGGCGCCGACGGCACCGGCGGCCCCTCGTGCCTGACCTCGATGCCCTCGCCGAACCGCGGCGCCGCCAGCAGCAGACCCGAGACCAGCTGCGACGAGCCCGAGGCATCCACCACCACGCGCCCGCCGCGCACTGAACCCCGGCCGTGCACGGTGAACGGGGCCGCGCCCCGGCCGCCGTCGTCGATCGAGACGCCGAGCCGCCGCAGCGCCGCCAGGATCGGGCCGATCGGCCGCCGCCGGATCCGCTCGTCGCCGTCGAAGGTGACCGTCGCCGAGGTCAGCGCGGCCAGCCCGGGCACGAACCGCATGACCGTGCCGGCGTTGCCCAGGTCGACGCGGACGGCAGCGTCAGGGGCGGGGTGACCGGGCGTGACATGCCAGCCCGTTTGGTACTCGGTGATCTGTGAGCCCAGCGCTTGCAGCGCGCCCGCCGCCAGCTCGGTGTCCCGGGCCCGGAGCGGGTTGGCGATCTCGGACGGGCCGTCGCTGAGCGCGGCCAGGACCAGCGCCCGGTTGGTGACGGACTTGGAGGCGGGCAGCTGGACGCGCGCGCTGACCGGCCCGCTGGCCGCCGGGGAAGCCCAGGGCCGGTCCTGGTTGTTGTCCTGGTGCATACCCTCGAGCGTACTGGGCTGACCCCCCGGGGACGGCCGGTGGCGTGTTTGACCTACCCGGATTGCGGTTATTAACTGCCAATCCAGGCTTAACGGGACGTGTCCCGGACTCCATCATGATGAGGAAGATTGCATGTGCGGTCGTTTTGTGTCGGCGCGTAAGCGCCTCGAGCTCCTCGAGGAGTTCGGCGTGGAGCGCGACAAGGCAGCGGCCTCGCCCGACCGTGAGCCTGATGCCGACTACAACGTGGCGCCCACCAAACCGATCTTCGCGGTCATGGAACGGCCCGCCCGTGAGGAGGAGCCGCAGGCCCGTGAGCTGCGCATCGTGCGCTGGGGCCTGGTTCCCTCGTGGGCCAAGGAGGCCTCCATCGGCAGCCGCATGATCAACGCCAGGGCCGAGACGGTGGCCGAGAAGCCGTCGTACCGCCGCGCCTTCGCCAAGCGCCGCTGCATCGTCCCGGCCGACGGCTACTACGAGTGGATAGCCATTTCTGACGGCGGCAAAAAGCGGAAGCAACCATATTTTATCCACCGAGCGGATGGGGGTTCCCTCGCCTTCGCCGGCATCTACGAACTATGGCGAGACGGGTCCCTGCCCGATGACCACGAACGTGCCTGGCTGTGGACGGCCGCGATTATCACGACCCAGGCAACCGACGATGTCGGCCAGATCCACGATCGCATGCCCATGGTGATCACCCCCGAGCACTGGGCAGACTGGCTCGACCCGGGCAATACCGAGCCTGGCCAGCTTCAGGCGGCGATGCAGCCCGCAATGGCGGGCGGCCTGACGTCGCGTCCCGTATCCATGGCCGTTAATTCCGTGCGGAACAACGGACCGGACCTCATCAAGCCCCTGGAGAACGGCGATGATCCGTCCGGCCCCGGCAAGTCCTCCGCCGGCAACGAGGGGCCGCCCGGCTAGTTGTTCTGAGTCCGCGCGGCCGTGGCCACGGCTCTGAGGTGAGCCTGCGCTGCCGACCGCACGCGGACGGGAGGCGAGACACCAGTGGAGACTACTGTCGCCCGCAAGCGTCTAGAGGAGATGCGCGCTGACCTGGACCGGTCGATAGCGGTCCTGCAGGGAGAAGGTCCCGGCCCCGTGGCGGGCTCGGGGTACCCGCAGGACGCGGCCGACGCCGGGGCCATGCTCTCCGAGGCTGACCGCTCCGAGGCGATCCTCCACTCCGCCCGCGGCCAGCGCGACGAGGTGCTGGCCGCGCTGGCCCGCATCGAGGAGAAGACCTACGGCCAGTGCACCGACTGCGGGCACGAGATCCCCGAGGGCAGGCTCGACGCCCGCCCCGACGCCGCCCGCTGCGTCGCCTGCCAGGCCAAGTGGGCCAAGAAGCACCGTTAGCGGGACGGCCACCGGGGCTTGCTGGCGGAGATCACCAGCTGCGCCCCGAGGGAGCCGTCGGATTTGGCCGCCAGCTCGGCCCGCAGCAGCCTGGGCAGGCCGCCGGGGTCGCGGTGCAGCCAGTGCGTCACCACCGACTCGGCCAGCACGGTCCGCGAGCGGATCCAGTTGACCCGCAAGCCCGCCCCGGCGAACAGCTCACGCGCCTGGTCCGGGCCGAAGCACCTGGTGATCGTGCCGTCCGGCCACGGCACCAGCACCACTTCGGCGTGCGGCAGGTCGACCAGGTGCGCCCAGTGATGCTGATCGGCCAGCACGGCCATGCCCAGCACCAGCGAGTCGACGCAGGCGAGCACCCGCCCGGCCGGGCGCAGCACGCGGGCGATCTCGGCGATCATCGTCTCGGCGGCCAGGTGCACCGACAGCGCCCGGTCGTCCGCCAGGACACCGTCCGCGCAGCCATCGGCCAGGAAGCCGAGCCGCGTCGCGTCGGCCACCACCGGCATTATCTTTCCGGGCAGTTCCCGGCCGGGGGGCGACGGCGCGCTGTCTACCACGCGGATCACGGTGTGCCCGGCCTGGGCGGCCAGCTCGGCCGCCGGGATCCGGGGACCGGACACGTCGACCAGCAGGTGGCGGCCGGAAGGCAGCCACTGTTTCAGCTGGGCTCTGGCCACGGCGTCGTAGAATTGCCAGTAAACCGGGACTTGGTCGATATCCGGCGCGAGGATTGCGCTGGCCGCATGCTGCACGGGCCGAACTCCTGACTCGGCGCCGTTGGTCCCAGCTCACTGCCTGAGGGCGCTGTCGCGGGCGCCTGAAACCTGATCATTCCCGGGTTGGCGGAACCTTATGCCGGCGAGTTGCATCGTTCGTGCTGGCCGTCACGGAATGACCGGGTGCGCCGTCGTGTTGAACGCGGCATGGCAGTCACTGCGCCACTCCATGGCATGCTGACGGAACCTCCGGACTCCGGCACGGTATCCTCCCGCACATACGGTTCGCACTCCGGCGGGCCGGTGCCGTATTTCCTCAAGGAGGTGGGTCCCGTTCCGGAGACCCTCGAAGAGCGCGGTGAGCGCTTCGAGCAGGAGGTGCTGCCCTTCCTGGATCAGCTGTACTCCGCTGCGCTTCGGATGACCCGCAATCCGGCGGACGCGGAAGACCTGGTGCAGGAGACCTTCGCCAAGGCTTACGCGTCGTTCCACCAGTTCCAGCAGGGCACCAACCTGAAGGCGTGGCTGTTCCGGATCCTGACGAACACCTTCATCAACACCTACCGCAAGCGGCAGCGTGAGCCGCAGCGGTCGGGTGCCGAAGAGGTGGAGGACTGGCAGCTGGCCCGGGCGGCCTCGCACACCTCGGGCGGCCTGAAGTCGGCCGAGGCCGAGGCGCTGGAGCGGCTGCCCGACTCTGACATCAAGGAAGCGCTGCAGGCGCTGCCCGAGGAGTTCAGGATCGCGGTCTACCTGGCCGACGTGGAGGGCTTCGCGTACAAGGAGATCGCGGACATCATGGAGACGCCGATCGGGACCGTGATGTCCCGCCTGCATCGCGGCCGCCGCCAGCTGCGAGACCTGCTCTCCGACTACGCGTCGGACCGCGGGATGGCGCGAGCCGAGGCCTCAGCGAACGGGGAGGAAGGGCGATGAGCTGCGGCAAACCCCACGAAACCCCGTGTACCGAGGTGCTCGACCGGGTCTACGGCTACATCGACGGCGAGATAAGCGACCTGGACTGCGCCAAGATCAAGCAGCACCTCGACGAATGCGGGCCCTGCCTGCGCGAGTACGGACTCGAGGAAGCGGTCAAGAAGCTGGTGCAGAAGCACTGCGGCTGTGACCCGGCGCCGGCCGAGCTGCGGGCCAAGGTCCTCGTCCGGATCAGGGAAGTCCGCGCGACTATCGAGTTCGCAGAGTAACCATTCGCGTTCCGAACTATCCGATTTGTCACGACTCGCGCAAATTGCACGGCAAGTGTCGCCATTGATTGCTCATCGTGACGAAAGCGCTCACGCTTTGTTTACGATGAGATTTAGGCCTGCGCGAACGTCTGCGCTCGCGTTATCCTGTGGTTGAGCGATTACAACACGGGTGCGGCGAACGCAATTCGCCCCTTAGGGAGGTCCGCCTCATGCATACAGGCGGTGATGCCAAAGCTGGTCGGCACGCGTCCCTTACGGTCGCGTACGGCGAGTTGGGCGCCCGCGGCGTGGCTTGGGGCTGACGTCACCAGTCCAGGTCCGCGGCGTACCTACTCCTGACTGCGAGGGGGAAGTTTGGGCAAGCTCTCGCGGGTCGCACTGCTCTACATCAGTGCGGTGGCCGCCGTCGCCGCCGTACTAGTAGCCAGGGGGCCGTTTGCCGGCCTGAAGTGGCAGTATGTCGTTTTCCTCGGAATCCTCGTCATTGTCACGGAATCGAGGGCGACACAACTCCGCAAAGGGCAGCTGAGCTGGTCTTCCAGTTCGGCCGCGATGCTTGCCTCAGTGGTCCTGGTCGGTCCGGTGGGCGCCGCCATTGTGGGGGCTTGCACCGCAATGGGCCTGCGCCGCGGCCCGCACATCCTGCAGCGCGTTTTCAATACCTCGATGTACGCGCTCAGCGCGTACCTGGCCGGCCGCGTTTTCATCGCCCTCGGCGGTCACGTCGGCCTGCCGAACGAGAATTCCTTTCCTGACATCATCGCGCCGTTCGCCGCCGCGGCCCTGGTCCTCGTCGCCGCCAACCACGGGCTGCTCAGCGGCGTGCTCTGGCTGACCAGGAGCAAGGACCGGACGCCCGCCAGCACCCTCGGGGTCGGCCTGAGCGCCCGGCTGCTGCTCTCCGACCTCGGCTACGCGGCCTACGGGCTGCTGATGGCCGCGCTGTGGAGCGTGGTCAGCTTCTTCGCCCCGCTGCTGGTGCTGATCCCGCTGTTCGTCGCCCGCTGGGCCATCACGCAGTTCGCCGAGCAGCAGAAAGCCTACGAGGCCACCGTGGGCGCGCTGTGCCAGGCCGTGGAGACCAAGGACTTCTACACCCGCGGGCACAGCGACCGGGTCTCGCGCGGTTCGGTCATGATCGCGCAGGAGATCGGCATGCGCGGCGAGCGGGTGGAGGCGATCAGGTACGCGGGCATGCTGCACGACGTGGGCAAGCTCGGCGTGCCGACCACGGTCCTGCAGAAGACCGGGAAGCTGACCGAGGAGGAGTACGCGGCCATCCAGCTGCACCCGATGCGCGGGCTCGACATCGTGCGGGAGATCGGGTTCCTGGACGAGGCGCTGGCCGGGATCATGCACCACCACGAGCGGATCGACGGGCGCGGCTACCCGATGGGCCTGGCCGGGGACGAGATCCCCGAGTTCGCCCGCGTGCTCGCGGTCGCCGACGCCTTCGACTCGATGACCTCCAACCGGTCCTACCGCGGCGCCCGCCCGGTCGCCGAGGCGATCGAGGAGCTCAGGAAGTGGTCGGGTACCCAGTTCGACCCGGCCTTCGTGGACGCCTTCGTGGCCGCGCTCGAGCGCGAGGGCTGGCCGCGCCCCGAGCCGCCCGTGCTCGCCTCCGACGACCTGGCCGCCGTCACCGCCCAGGACCACGACGACCCCGGCGCGCCCCTCCGGGTGATCGACAGCCTGTAGCCCTGATGACCCAGAGACGACACGAACTGCGACGGTACCCCTGGCAGGTCCGCGATTCCGGCCAGCTGCTGCTGGTCACGGCGGCCGGGGTGTGGCTGGTGGCCGCGGTGGCGCAGACCGCGGCCGCAGGCCTGAAGGACCCGCGGATCGCGATCGCGTTCGGCGCGCTGATCGCGTTCGGCGAGGTGCTGCGGCTCAACCTGCCCGGCGACCGGGAGACCGCCCCGATCGGGTTCGCCGGCGCGCTCGCCTACGCCCTGCTCATCCGGGTCGGCACCCACGTCGTCCAGCACAGCGCCGAGCAGGTGGTGACCGTCGCCACCATCGGCATGATCATCGGCGCGCTGCCGCACCTGGCCGTGGGCCGCCCGGCCCGGGTCAGCGGCATGGCCGCCCGCCTGCTCTGCGTCGCCTGCGTGGCCTACATCTTCCGGCCGCTGGCCGGCATCAGCGCCCTGGACCGGAACTGGGGCCTGGCCGTCACGCTGATGATCTCGCTGGCCGTGCTCGCGCTGCTGCTCGAGGCGGTGCTCACCGCGCTGCTGCGGGTGGACGAGCAGCGGGCCCGGTTCCGGGTGGCGCTGGTGGACGAGATGCGCGTCCAGCTGCCACTGGGGGCCGCGGTGGGAGCCTCGGCGCTGCTCATCGCGTTCGCGGCCGAGGTGATGGGGCTGTACTCGCTGGCCGTGTTCACCGCCCCGCTGCTCGTCACCCAGGTGGCCTTCCGCCGGTACGCCGGGATCCGGGCCACGTACCTGCAAACCGTGCGGGCCCTGGCCAAGGTGACCGAGATCGGCGGCTACGTCGAAGCCGGTCATTCCGAACGAGTGAGCCGTCTCGCCGTCGCCATCGGCCGCGAGCTCGGCATTCACGAGCCGCAGCTGCTCGAGCTCGAATATGCCGCCCTCATGCACGACATCGGCCAGCTCTCACTGCGTGACCCGATCCCCGGCGGGGCCACCGTCCTGGTGTCCCGGCAGGACCAGCAGCGCATCGCCGAGCTCGGCGCCGACGTGATCCAGCAGGCCCAGGTGCTCGGTTCGGTGGCCGAGATCGTCCGCCGGCAGAACGAGCCCTACCGTGGCGTCGAAGGCGCGGTCAACGGCCACACCGCCCCTGGCCATAACGTCCCCCGTCCCCCGGCCGCCCCGCCGTCCCTCGGCCCGCCCCCGCCCGGATCACCCCCGCCCGGATCACCCCCGCCCGGTCCGCCGCTGAGCAGCCGCATCATCAAGGCCGCCAATGCCTTCGACGACCTGGTCGGCAGCTCCCTCGACCCGGGCCGCGCCGCCGCCGCCGTCCAGCGCCTCCGCCTCGACACCGCCAGCGAGTACGACCCCGCCACCGTCGAAGCCCTCAGCCGCGTCGTAAACCGCCGCTCGCTCCTCCTCTAATCCCCCCGCTCGCCTCCGGGGCGCTTTGAGTTCCCGTCTTCCCTCGTCGTTCGTCGCAAGCTCCTCACTCCTCAGTCCAGACGGGAACGCGCCCCTTTGGCTCGCGGGGGCCCCTACCTCGCTGCCTCTCCCCAGTAGGCTGGGCGGATGCTGGAATCGGTGCTGGTGGCTAACCGGGGTGAGATCGCCCGCCGGGTGATACGGACGGCGCGGCGGACGGGGATCCGGGCGATCGCGGTGTACGCCGACGCCGACGCGGACCTGCCGTACGTGGCCGAGGCGGACGAGGCGATCCACATCGGCCCGTCTCAGCCTGCCCAGAGCTACCTGGACGCCGCCAAGCTCATCGCCGCGGCCGCGAAGACCAAGGCACAGGCCGTGCACCCGGGATACGGCTTCCTGGCCGAGAACGCCGACTTCGCCCGCCAGGTGATCGCGGCCGGCCTGACCTGGATCGGTCCCTCCCCGGCGGCCATCGAGCAGATGGGCGACAAGATCCGGGCCCGGAACCTGATGGAGCAGGCCGGCGTCCCGGTCTCGCCGGGCACCCGCGAGCCGGTGACCGACGTAGCCACCGCCGTCCTGGCCGCCGAACGAGTCGGGTATCCCGTCATGGTCAAAGCCGCCGCGGGCGGTGGCGGGATCGGCATGGGCGCCGCTGCCGATGAGGCAGCGCTGCGCCAGGCGTTCGAGACCGCCCGCTCGCGCGCGGAGCGGTTCTTCGGCTCGCCCGAGATCTTGATCGAGCGGTTCGTGGAGCGCGCCCGGCACGTCGAGGTGCAGATCCTCGGCCTGGCCGACGGGCGGGTCCTCGCCCTCGGCGAGCGCGACTGCTCGGTCCAGCGGCGGCACCAGAAGGTAGCCGAGGAAACCCCCTCACCCGGCATCGACGCCGCGCTGCGCGAGCGCATGCTGGCGGCCGCCGTCCAGGCCGGGGAGGCCGTCGGCTACCGCGGCGCCGGGACGGTCGAGTGCCTGGTCGACGCGGACGCGGGCTCGTTCGTCTTCCTCGAGATGAACACCCGGCTGCAGGTCGAGCACCCCGTCACCGAACTGGTCACCGGCCTCGACCTGGTGGAGCAGCAGTTCCTCATCGCCGCGGGCGAGCCGCCGTCCTTCGACCCGGCTGCGGTCACACCCGAGGGGCACGCCATCGAGCTGCGCATCTACGCCGAGGACCCGGTCCGGTTCCTGCCCGGCCCCGGCACCATCACCGAGTGGGAGGAGCCGGCCGGCGACGGCGTCCGGGTCGACGCCGGGTACCGGTCGGGCAACACGGTCACGCCGTTCTACGACCCGCTCATGGCCAAGCTCTGCGTCCACGGCGCCGACCGCGCCGAGGCGCTGGACCGGGCCCGGGCGGCGGTGGCGGCCTTCCGCATCACCGGCCCGAAGACGAATCTGCCGTTCCACGCCGACCTGCTCACCAGCACGGAGTTCGTCAGCGGGGACTACGATACGTCACTGGTGAGCAAGCTGCGTCCCAGGTAACGACAAGAGGAGTCACCGGTGGCTGAGGTCCGCGCTGAGATGGTCGCGAACGTGTGGAAAGTGGTCGCGGCCGAAGGCGATCACGTCGACGACGGCGACACCCTGGTCATCCTCGAGTCGATGAAGATGGAGATCCCGGTCCTGGCCGAGGACCCCGGCACGGTCACCAAGATGCACGTCGCCGAGGGCGATGTCGTCCAGGAAGGCGACCTCATCGCCACCATCGGCTGACCGCCCGCTACACCCCGGTCGTGGAGCGCGGGTAAGCAATCTCCGCATCGGTGACCACGTTGACCAGGTACGGCACCCCGGAGTCGAAGGCGCGCCGCAGCGCCGGCCCGATGTCCCCGGCCGCGGTCACGAGCTCCCCGGCGCCGCCGAGAGCCCGTACCACCTCGTCGTACCGGCAGCCCGGCTGCAGATCAGCGGCGACGTCGTAACCGTAGAGGGACCGCATGGGATGCCGTTCCAGCCCCCAGCCGGCGTTGTTCCCGCACACCATGACCACGGGCAGCCCGTGCCGGACCAGGGTGTCGGCGTCCATCAGCGAGAAGCCGGCCGCGCCGTCGCCGAGCAGCAGGACCACCTGTGCGGACGGCCGGGCGACCCGGGCCGCGATCGCGTAGCCGAGCCCGGTCCCCAGGCAGCCGAACGGCCCCGGGTCGAGCCAGCCGCCCGGCCGGGCCGGCTCGACGTACTTGCCCGCGAACGAGACGAAGTCGCCGCCGTCCCCGATCACCACCGCGTCGTCGTCCAGCACCTTGAGCAGCTCGCCGTAGATGCGGGCCGGGTGCACCGGATCGGCCTCGCTGGCCAGCAGCGGCCCGTCGGCCGCCAGCGCGCCGCGGACCGCCGAGGCCAGTCCCGGCCCCCAGTCCGGCTCGGCGGCACCCGCTGCCCCGGACGAAGCCAGCGCGGTGAAGAACGCCGCCAGGTCACCCGCGGCCGACGCGGCCAGCGCAACGTGCGTCGCGATCCCGGCGGGGGAGTCGGCCACGTGCACCACCCGGGCCCGTGCCTCTTCCGGGCCGAACGAGCCGTACCCGAGCCGGAAGTCCAGCGGCGTCCCGGCCACGATGACCAGGTCGGCCTGGCGCAGCGCCGCCGACCGGGCCCGGGTCACCAGCAGTTCGTGGCCGCGGGGCAGCACGCCGCGGGCCTGCCCGTTGGCGATCACCGGCAGCCGCAGTGCCTCCGCACACGCCCGGGCCGCCTCCTCAGCGCCGCCCAGCCACACGTCAGTGCCCAGCACCAGCACCGGCCGCCGGGCCTCCCGGAGCAGCCCGGCGATCCGTTCGACATCCGCGGCATCGGGGACCAAAGCCGAAAGCGGCCGGTCAGAAGGCCCGGGCGGCAGGTCCGCCTCCGCCTGCCCGTACAGCGCCTCGAGCGAGATATCGAGAAAAACGGGTCCGCGGTGCGCCGACGCCGCCAGCCGGAACGCCTCATCCACCGAGCCAGCCACGCCCGCCGTCAGATGCTCGGTCCAGGCGCGCTTGGTGACCGGGGCGAGCAGCGGCGGGTGGTCCATCTCCTGCAGGCTGCCCGCGCCCCAGCGGTAGCCGGGCGCGCGCCCGGCCAGCACCACGACCGGCGCGCCGTTGAACCACGCGGTCGTCACCGCGCTGACCGAGTTGGTCACGCCCGGCCCGGCGGTGACCACGGCCAGGCCGGGTGCCCGGGTCAGCCGCGCGGTCGCCTCCGCGGCGAAGACGGCGGTCTGCTCGTGCCGCACGTCCAGCAGGCGCACCGGCGTGTCCGTTTTGACCGCCGCGTCGTAGAGCGGGAACACGTGCCCGCCGGACAGCGTGAACATGACCGATACGCCGTGCTGCCGGGCGGCCGCCAGTGCGTGCGCCCCGCCATGACCAGAGAAGCGTTCCACCAGGGCGACGTTACCAGTCAGTAAAACTCGGGCCCAGCACCGTTAAGCCAGCCCCTGGAGCAGTCAGCCCCGGAGCAGTCAGCCCCAGAGTTGTCAGCCCCGGAGCTGGGTCTGCCGCCAGTCCCGCCCGGTCACCGGGCGCCACTGCGCCGACCCGGCCGGCAGGCTCATCATCGGTTCCGGCTGGAACCCGCGCGCGCCGCCGCCAGCACGCGCGTTCCCGTAGTGCGGGCTGGCCAGGATCATGACCACCATGGCCGAATCCGCGGCGAACAGGTAGGCCGGGTAGATCACCCCGGTCAGCACGCTGAAATCGGTCACGTACAGAACCAGCCCCGCCGCCACGCCGAACAGCGCGTAAGGAAGCCAGGGCTCCTCGTCCGGATTGACCCACGCGTGATGGAACGTCGGCAGGTAGGCGAGCAGGTCGGTGCCGACCGACACGGCCACCGCCCACGTCATCGGGATGAGCCCGGGCAGCAGTTCCGCCACCGCGAGCAGTGCCACGCCCTCCGCGGCCAGGGTCACGCACACCGCGTCCAGCGGACCGAACTCCCGGCTCCCGTGCCGCCACCCCAGGACCACCACCGCCGCGCAGCCCGCCGCGCACAGCCCGGTGTAGCACGCCGTCGGCAGCTGTCCGGCCGCGACCGAGGAGACGGTCCCGACCGCCTGGACGACCAGCCAGATACCCCAGGACGCGATCCGGGGCTTGGCCCGGCCGCGCACGATGTCGATGATGTACGGCAGGGCCGCGAACGCGGTGAGCGCGCTGCTGATGGCGGTCAGCGTCGGCTTCACGACGCGGCCGCCGGCACGCTCAGGGCGCCGCCGCCCGGGGTGCAGGCGCGCCGCAGGCCATGGGCGCCGGCGTGAGCGGAGCGGGGCCGGGGGATGACGGCCCGGGCCGTCCGCTGGTCGCCGGCCGCGGTGACCGTCCACCGCGGCTCCGCCCCGGTGCTGGCGACCAGCTTTTCCGGGGCGACGCTGCTCATCCAGTCCAGCACGGCGAAGCCCTCGTGCCGGGCGTGGTCTACCACCGCCGCCTCCAGCCGCCGCCCGGGGGAGTACCGCCGCCACGGCGGCGCGAACCGCCCGTCGAAGACCCGGTAGGCGGGCCGGTCGACGAGCGCGATCACGTACGCCGCCAGGTGCCCGTCCAGGCGCAGCGTGCCCACCTCGAGCTCGCCGCGGGCGGCGTGCCGGTCGTACACCGAGCGCCAGAACGCGACGCCGGCGGTGTCGTCGAGATCGCTGGGCCGCCCGGCGTCGTGGTCCCGGGCCAGGTGCACGGCCTCGATCTCGTCCCGCAGCTTTGCCAGCCGGCCCGGGTCCCGCTCGAACTGGACCTGCTCGCTCAGCGCGTGCTGCCTGATGCGCTGGCCGGACCGGTCGAGGCCGCTGCGGATGCCGGGGGCGAAGCTCACCTCGCCGCCGGTGAAGCCGATGCCCGGGACCGGCGCCGCCGCTGTCACGGCGGCGTCCGGCAGCCGGCCGGCCAGCCAGGCGGCATCGCCGCCGTCGCGCAGTCCCGTCAGGGTGAGCTGCCAGGGCCCGCCCAGGCCGGCCACGAACCGGGCCAGTTCGGAAAGCAGGGGCCGGCGGGCGTCCCGCGACAGGGCGGCGACCTCCCACGCGTCGTCGCTGTGCGGGCGGCCCGACGTGACCCGGCTGACTCCGCCGGCATCGTGCAGCGCGACCAGGGCGGCAGCGCTGAGGGCGCCGTCCGGCGCGGGCAGCGCCAGCAGCACGGGGGTCGCGTCGCGGTCGGACCTGACGGCCGAACACCACCAGGCCAGCCGGGCCGTCACCGGGGTGGCGGCGATCTCGTGCAGCTTCTCCAGGGCGGGTTCGAGGGGGTGCAGGGCCGGCCAGCCCTGCACGATGATGATCTGCGCGGAGGCCGCTTCCGCCGGTTCATGCCGCGTCCCAGGCATCCCCGATCCCTCTCGCTGGGGCGCCCCGTAATCCTGCTCATTCCGGGGCAACTAGTACTTAGAGTAACCTTTCACATGCATATTGTGAATAGATTACGCCCCGAAATTTCGCACAATGTGTCCAGTCGAGTACACATAGTCACATCGGTAAGCGCAAGTAATCTCCTGTGATCAGAGTGAATTCATGACCAGGGAAAACGCGATGGTACCCCGGCGCCCCCGCGGGCCGCAGATGGCCATGATCCGCGGGCCGTCCCGCCGCGGAAGAAGCAATGGAAATTGCCGCGGAACTAGCGGCGAATCAGTTACGGAATGAGCCCGAACACCGTCGCCGGGGAGCCCGAGCCGCCCCTGACCCGTATTCCGCCGACGATGATCCAGCCGCCCGCGGTCGGCATCTCACCCAGCCCGGCCAGGTTTTCGAGGTGCATGCGCTGCTCATGCAGCAGCAGCCGGTTACTGCGGAATGAGGTATCGGTGCCCGGGTCGATTCCCATCGTGTCGATCCCGAGCGCCCCGACGGAACGGTGCTCGATGAGCCACCGGGTGATCTCGGCCCCGAACCCCGGGTAATGCAGCCCGCCCGCCGGGTCCGCGTTCAGGTAGGCCGCCGGGTCGTCCCAGCGGTCCTCGAAACCCGTCCGCATGATGACGGCGCTGCCCGGCGGGATCGGGCCGTGATTGGCCTCCCACTTCTCGATCTCGGTCCGGCCGAGAGTGAAATCGGCGTCCTCCTTCGCCTCGGCCCGCACGTCGAGCAGGACCGCGGGAAAGAAGAAATCGCCGGGTTCGAGCTCGTCCGCGGCCGCGGCGCCGGGATGGAAATGCGCGGGCGCGGCCCAGTGCGTTCCCGATTGCTCGCCGGTCAGCAGCGCCTGCAGGTGATAGCCGTCCCGCTCGACCGTGGCGGCCGGGCGGACCTCGACCGGCGGGTCACCGGGAAAGACCGGCGTGCCGGCCCCGAGAACGTGGCTGAGGAACACCACCCGGGAGAAACCGAATGGCGCCATCCGGCTCACGGGGCCGGCTCGGGGTGGTTCACCGGGGCGGGCGGCGCGACGGCGGCCGCGGGCTCGGCGCGCGTCTTGCTGCCCAGCAGGTAGAAGGCCAGCCCGATCGCGATGATCACGGCCAGCGGCACGAGCTGGCTGAGCTCGTACTGCAGCCGCTGGTGGGAGAAGCCCAGCGCGTCCAGGTCATCGTTCGGGTTGCCTCCGGCGCCGAACCAGTTGACCCCGAACCCGGGCCAGATCAGCGCGACCGTCGCCAGCAGCGCCCAGAACGTCGGGACGACCGAGCAGATCCACGCCCCCGCTGTCCCGCCGGGTACCCGGTAGGGACGCTCTACGTGCGGCCGCGAGTACCTGAGCTTGATCAGCGCCGGGAAGATGAACAGGTACGAGATGGTGGTGGTCGAGATCGTCAGCCCCAGCACGGCGGAGAAGTACCGGCTCGAGTCGCCCCCGGTGATCCGGAAGGCCGCGATCATGAGCACGGTCGACACCACCCCGGAGAGCAGGTTCATCGCGACCGGCGTGCCGAACCGGGCCGAGAACCGCCCAAGCACCCGCGGCCCGCCGCCGTCGAACGACGCCACCGCCTCGGCCCGGTCCGCGCCCATGATCCAGGTCGTGCCCGCGCTGGCCAGCGCGAAGATGAACACGACGGCCGCCACCCGGCCCAGGAGCAGGCCCGTCCCGGTGAGCGTGGCCGTCCCGTCGGCGGCCACGTGACCGCCGTAGACGGTGAAGGTGGCCTTGACCGCGTCCAGGAACCCGGTCAGCCCGGATACCTGGCTGGCCGGCAGCACGATCAGGATCGCCAGGATCGGGATGCCGTACGCGAGCACGGTCGTGACGCCGGACGACAGGACGGCGAACGGCACGTCCCGCCGGGGGTTCGTCATCTCCTCGCCCGCCGCCGAGGGCACCTCCAGGCCGGCGTAGTTGAAGAACAGCACCGGCACCACGGCGATGAACACCGCGTAGGTGGGCGAGAAGGCGTGGCCGCCGAAGCCGTGCACCCCGTGCTTGGCCGCGTACACGAGCACCGAGATCACGAAGAACGTCAGGATCGCCCCGCGCGCCCAGGCGCCCAGGGTCGGCACCCACTTGCCGTACCGCAGCGACACGATGGCCGCCCCGATGGTGAACCAGATGAAGGCCACCGCGTACACGTACTTCCACGGGCCGCCCACGGTGCCGAAGAACTCCTCGATCGCGGCGAACGAGACGATCGTGAGCGATCCGCCCACCCAGATCGGGTTGGAGATCCAGTAGATGACGGAGTTCACCGC
>JAICWX010000588.1 GCA_025934635.1 Streptosporangiaceae bacterium
GGCGTGCCGAGCAGGTAAGCATCGGCTTCCAGCACGTCCACCGCGGCGGCCGTCAGAGCCGGGCGGATGACCACCTCGATACCCTCGAGCTCGTCCGTCCGCGCTCCGCTGACCGCTGCCTCGAACATCTCCTGCAGAGCAGGCGACGGCGTGTGATGAACGATCAGCAGCCTCGGCATGCTCGCTGAGCCTAGACGACGTTCCTAGCCGCCGAGCTCGGCGGCCAGCTCGGCCGGGGCGCGCATCAGCCAGGCGTCGGTCACCAGCTCCGCCAGCCGTTCAAAACCAACCTCCGCCAGCCGCAGCATCACCAGCGGCCAGCCGTCGTACCCGGGCGCGGTGAAGAACAGCGCCGGCTCGCCCAGCAGCAGCGCCTGCTTCTCCGCCTCGTCCCCCACGTACAGCACGGCGATGTCGGTCCTGATGACCCGGCGCTGCCCCGGCTGGCGCTCGGGATAGGACCAGACGAACCCCTTGCCGTCCACCCGGAAGTCGAAGCCATCGCTGTCGATCTCCTCGACGTGCGGCAGTCCCAGCGCGATCCGGCGTACGTCGTCCGCCTCAGCCATGCCGACACCCTAGGCCATGGTCACGACAATTGTGCCCTTCACGTCGCCCGCGTCGACGCGGGCGTGGGCCTCGGCGATCCGCTCCAGCGGGTAGCGCCCGCGTCGAGAACCTGCTCACCGCCCGCCCCGCTCCCGCCACCTGCCCCGCGAAATCGGAGCCGAGGACGGGATACCGCGGCCCCCGCAGACCCAGCCGGACCCGCGCGTAGTACGGGGATCCACGGCGTGCCCGGCCGTCCGCGACCCCGACGGTCGCCGCGCGCACGCGCACGAGGATCTCGTGGTCCCGCGGCCGGGGCGCCGGCCGCTCCTCGGCCCGCACGACATCCGGCGGCCCGTACCGGCGGCAGACCGCAGCCCGCATCACCGTCCGCGCCCCTGTCACATCAAAGATTTTTACCCGAACGAGTGGCCATCCGCCCTCGCCGAAGTCACAACGCGGCCACGGCAGGCCGGTGATAATTACATCGAGGGGATTCTGTTGAGTGGCCGCCAGGAGTGTCGCCCGTGCAATCGCATCCCAAGATGGCGCATCCCAAGACGGCGCATCCCAAGACGGCGCACACCGGGACAGCACGCGGCCGGATTCGCCCGTTGCGCCCGGGTGACCCGCGGCGCGTCGGCGGCTACAAGCTGACTGGCCTGCTCGGTGAGGGCGGGATGGGCCAGGTGTTCCTCGGCCAGTCCCGGTCCGGGCGCCTGGTCGCGGTCAAGCTCATCCGGCCGGAGTACGCCCGGCAGCCCGCGTTCCGCGAACGGTTCGCCCGCGAGGTCGCGGCCGCCCGCATGGTCGGCGGATTCCACGCGGTGCCGGTGCTGGACGCCGATCCGCGGGCCGAGCGGCCCTGGATGGCGACCGCCTACATCGCGGCCCCGTCGCTGCAGGACCGGGTCGATACCAGAGGGCCGCTGGGTATGGTCACGGTCGCCCGGACCGGCGCGCACCTGGCCGAAGGGCTCGCCGCGATCCACGCCTGCGGTCTCGTCCATCGTGACCTGAAGCCGGGCAATGTCCTGCTCGCGGCCGACGGTCCGCGGATCATCGACTTCGGCATTGCCCGGGCGGTCGGCGCCGTCACCCTGACGACGGCTGGCACCATGCTCGGCACCTGCCTGTACATGTCACCCGAGCAGATGCGGGAAGGCGGCATCACCGCGGCCAGCGACATCTTCAGCCTCGGCTCGGTTCTCGCCTTTGCCGCGACCGGAGCGCCGCCGTTCCGGGCCACCACGCTGCCCGGCATCGTGCGCGACATCATGGACGGGGACCCCGACCTGACGGACGTGCCGGATCTGCTGGTCCCGCTCATCGCAGCCTGCCTGGCCAAGGACCCTGCCGCGCGGCCCGGCCTGGACGACATCATCTCGCGCTGCACCGCCCTCGGCCCCCGGCCCGGCCGGCCCGCCCGTCCCCGGCCCCCGGCCCCGCCGCCGGCCGCGCGCGTGCGGACGAGGGCCGGCGCTCCGGTTAGGAGGCCGCCAGTACGGCCGGCTGCGGTGCCACCCGTACCGGCGGGGCCGGCCGGCGGGCCGTCGCGCGGTGCCCCGGTGCCGCGGCGGCTGCTGCTGGCCGGGGGAGTGGCCGCCATCGCCGCGGCCGGCGCCGTGTTCCCGCTCAAGTTCCTGGCCAGCGGGGGCACGGGACGCCGGGCCGGATCGCGTGGCGCCCCGGTGCCGGCCGCACCGCGATCCAGCCCGGTGAACAGCCGCGTGCTGGTCCCCGGCCCGTCCGGTCCGGTCAGTCCGGGACTGACCAGCGCGCTGCTCAGCCCCGACGGGAGTACGGTCGCGTTCAGCACCGCGGGCCCCGGCGGCGCGAAGGTGTGGCTGCTCGACGCGGCCGACATGCGCGTGGCGGCGAGCATCGCCCTGGGACACGGCGCCAACGCGGTCGTCTTCAGCCCGGATGGCGGTTCGCTGGTCGACACTGGCTTCGGCGGCGATCCGGAGGCGGTGCGGCTCTGGCGGCTCGAGGCCATCGGCTCGACTGCACTGGACCTGGCGGCCTCGGCCGCCGTCCCGCGCGCTCCGCGCGCGTTCGGTGCCACCGCCTTCAGTCCGGACGGCGGTCACCTGGCCGTCAGCGGCGACACCGGCCTGGCGCTGCTGGACGCGGCGACGCTGCAGACCATCAGGAGCATCCCCGTCCCGCCGGGCGCCCCCGGCTGCCCGGTCTACCGCCCGGACGGCAAGGTCCTCGCCGTCGGCGGCGCGCCCGGTTACCTGAGCAGCAGATCCCAGGGCGGTGCCGTCTGCCTGCTGGACGCGGTGAGCCTGAGCCTGATCGCGCGCGTGAGCGTCCCGGACCTGGACGCCTACTCGCTGACGTTCAGCCCGGACGGCCGTACGCTCGCCCTCGCCGGCCACGGCCAGGCCGCCGGCGGCGTCGTGCACCTGCTGGACGCCACCTCACTGCGCACCGTGGCCACGGCCGCGCTTCCCGGCGGAGCCGGCGTGACGGCCGCCGCGGCGGCCGGCTTCACCCCGGACGGGGCCGTCTTGACGGGCTACAGCGTCGCCAGCGACGCGGTGGCCTGGCTGCTGCAGGCCGGCACCCTGGAACTCATCGCCGGCGAGCGGATCGGCCCGGCGAGCGACGTCACCGGTCTCGCCGCCGGCCTCAGCGCGGACGGCGAGACCCTGATGGTCGCCTACACCA
Source organism: Streptosporangiaceae bacterium (assembly GCA_025934635.1). The sequence continues at coordinate 3,229 of JAICWX010000588.1, forward strand.
GCCAGCGCCTGCGGTCCGGCCGGATCCAGCTCTACCAGATCCAGCCGAGCTAGCCTGGCCCGCAACTGGATCGCTACTTA
>JAICWX010000438.1 GCA_025934635.1 Streptosporangiaceae bacterium
CTTCCGCGGCCGCCGGCCCCAGGCCCCGGCCCTGCCCGCCAAGGCCTGGATCAACAAGCCCCGACCCACCATCGAGTCACAGGAGACCGCAGGGATAAATCAAGCCGCCTGATGTCTCAACGGGTTTGACAGGCAGCGCATGGACACCGATGAGGACCTGCTGCTTGTCCGGATGGGCCTGCCCGGCGCCGCAGACGACCTCGCGCGCACGGTGCACGAGAAGGTGAGGCCCCTGCACCTGTCGTTGCCGTCGCTGGCGGATGAGTGCCCGGAGTGGACGTGGTGTGAGGAAAACTATGGGCCATGAACGATAACGGCGACGAGGCGCTGCTCGCCTCGCTGATCGAGCGCAGCACAGGCCTGAAGCGCGCCCTGGTCGACTTCGCCTGCAGCTCGCGGTTCGAGCGGCACCTGGCGCCGTTCATGCTCGAGGCCGCAGGTCCGGATGGAGGCCTGGGCGAGGGCGAGGCGATCGGCATCATCGACCGGTTCACGCTTCAGCACCGCCTGCCGGATGGCAAGACCGTGCTGGAGCGGTTCCTGGCCAGCCGGCCGGGCCTGAGCGCGGCTGACCGGGAGATGCTGCGCGGCTGGGGTGACCCGGTGGAGGGAATCTTCGAGGTCCGCGGCAAGGACCGGGACGCGGTCATCCTGCTGAACCTTCTCGATGACCTGGAGTACCGCACGTATTCCAATGCCGGCCCGGCCGCATTCCGCCAGCTGTCCAAGGGCGGGTTCGCGCACGCGCGCCTAGTGCCCGTGCGCCCGCTGCCCGGGGCCTGGCTGGTCTCCGGGATGCTGACGGCCTACCCCGAGTCCAGCGCCGCGCAGATCGCGGAGGCCGCGCTCGAACTGGCGACCCGGCATCCTGGGCTGGCCTGCCGCAACCCGGAAAGAATCGAGCAAGGCTGGAACCAGATGCGCAAGGACAGGGCCGCGTTCATTGGGTTCTTCGGCGGCGATGAGCTGGTCCTGCCACCCGCGCAAGCCGGCGAACGGCTCAACGCCTACTACCGTCACCGTCAGGAAGCAGCGCTCGCCGCCTACCCCGGCCGCCGCCGGCCACGCGACGTTCCAGGCGCGGACATCCCCGCCTTCGAGCTCCCGGCCGCACTCGCCAACGCCGGCACCATCGGCATCATCTACGACGAGACCGACGGGCTCAACTTCTACAACGAGTACGGGATGCTGCGCCACCTATTCGCGACCCCGGCGCTGGCGGCAGACAAGCGGTACTCCGAGGCGCTGCGCGGGTACCTGGGTGCGGAGACCATCGGCCCGCTGCCGCTGCGGCGCCTGGCCGCCGCCTTCCCGGAGACAGCCGACGAGGTGTTCAGGAAGGTCTTGCGCAAGCCGGGCTTCACCTGGGCCGAGCACGGCGAGGAGCTGCTGCGCCGCCGCAAGCCCTGGTACTACGAACGCGAGCCGCTACCGGGCGTCTCGGTGATCGGCGCCCGCCTCAGCCAGCTCGCCGACCGCCGGTGAAAGCGCGCGAGCACCGGCTAGCTAAGGACCCCCGGGAGATAACGAGGAGCCATGGAGTTCCGCGAGGAAGAATGGGCCCGCAAGGGCGCCACGCTGAGCGATAAGACGGCGCGCTCGGAGTTCGGGCTGACGCACGATGAGATCATCGCGGCGATCGATGCGGGCAAGCTCCAGTACCGGCCCGGCTCGACGCACGGGAACCCGTGGCTGCGGCTGCTCCGCCGCGAGGTCGAGGAACTCGTGCTGGCCCAGCACGGTGACCGGTACCTCAGCGAACGGCAGGCGCGCACCGACCTGGCGCACGTCAACCGCGAGCTGAAACAGCTCCGGGCGCAGCTCGCCGCGCTCGAGGAAAGGCGAGCCGCACTCATATCCGAGCTCGGCGAGCCAAGCCCGCCACGGTGACTACATGGCCTGTCGGGTCGCTGACTGTCACTGAGTGTGCATAGCCACTGATCATGCGCGGATACCGTGTCTGCGTGGCTGAGATTCCGGCGGTGGTTGAGGCTGAGCTGGCGCGCCTGCGGGCGGAGAACGCCTGGCTGCTGAAGCTGCTGCGGCTGACTCCGCAGCAGGCTGCCCCGCCCGTGTCTGGGCAGGCCGCCTTCTTCGAGGCACCGCCCGGGATCGTGCATCACCTTTCGCCGCAGGAGGCGAAGGTGGCGTTCTTCGGCGCGCTGTTCGCCGCGCGGACCGACGTGTACGCGACCCGGTACGACAACCAGCGGACCGGGAAATCGGGCTGGGTTCCGGCGGTGCGCGGCGGCTGGCGGAAGGGGGTCCGGCACGAGGACCGCAGCTACCTACCGCTGACTCCGGCGGTGCTGGCCGCGCACCTGAAGGGCGAGGTGCACCTCGGGCTGTACCCGCTGCTGGATGGCGATCGGTGCTGGTGGCTGGCGGCGGACTTCGACGGCCCGGAGGCGATGTTCGACGCGCTGATGTACGTGAAGGCCGGCCGTGCCCTGCAGGTCCCGGTTGCCCTGGAGGTATCCCGGTCCGGGATCGGGGCGCATGCATGGGTGTTCTTCACTTCCCTGATCCCGGCCGAGACGGCCCGCCGGCTGGGAACCGGGCTGCTGCGCGAGGCGATGGCGCTGCGCGGCCGGATGAGCCTGGCTAGCTACGACCGGCTATTCCCGTCCCAGGACCTGCTGCCTGACGGCGAGGTGGGCAACCTGATCGCCGCGCCGCTGTTCAGGCCGGCCCGGGAAAACGGGGCGACGGTCTTCCTGGACCTGGAGACCCTGGAGCCGCACAAGGATCCGTGGGCGTACCTGTCCACCCTCGGCCGGATGACCCCGGCCGAGCTCAAGCGCGCCGCTGTCCCGTGCCGGGAAGGTCGCCGTCGCCACTGAGGTCACCCGCCTGAACTCGCCGTCCTCGACTAACACCCGGCCGCCCGCCCCGCCGGTCCTCGGCGTGCGGCTCGGCGCGGGCATCCGGCTGGAGCAGGCGGAGCTGACACCGGCGCTGGCAGCAGCCCTGCGGCACGCGGCGTCGATGCACAACCCGGAGTTCTACGAGCGGCAGCGGATGCGCCTCCACCTACAACATCCCGCGGTTCCTGCACTGCTACCAGGAGACCATCGACGGCGGCCTGGTCCTGCCGCGCGGCATGCTCGAGGCCGTCACTTCCCTGGCCTCACAGGCCGGAAGCCGCCTGAATGTCACCGACGACCGCTCCCCAGGTGGCAGCCAGGACTTCACCTGCACCGCGACGCTCACTGCCGTGCAGCGGGACGCGGTCTCGGAACTGGCCAGGCACGACCTGGGGATACTGGTCGCCCCGCCTGGGGCGGGCAAGACGGATGGCCTGCGCGGTCATCGCCGCCCACCAGGTCTCCGCGCTCGTCCTGGTGGATCGCAAGGCGCTGGCCCACCAGTGGCGGGCCCGGATCAGCGAGTTCCTCGGCGTCAAGGCCGGGCAGCTCGGCGGTGGCCGGGCCAAGCTGGGGGGCACTGTCGACGTGATCACGTTGCAGACGCTGGCCCGCCGCGACGACATCGCGGAGCTGACCGCCTCGTACGGGCTGATCGTCGCCGATGAGTGCCACCACGTCCCGGCCGCCGCGTTCGAGGACGCGGTCCGGCAGATCCGGGCGCGGCGGTGGCTCGGCCTCACTGCCACCCCTACAGGCGCGACAAGCTCGACGACCTCATCGCCATGCAGGTCGGCCCGGTCCGCCACACCATCGCCCTGCCCCGGCAGCCCGCCGACAGCCCGCACATGCTGCCCGGCAGCGCCCCCGGCGCGCGGCCCACGCCGGTGCTTCGCCTCCACCCGACGGCCTACCGGTACAGCGGGGACGCCAGCCCGACCACACCGGGCGGGATGGCCATCATCTACAAGGACCTGATCGCCTGTGGCGAGCGCAACCTGCAGGTCATCGCCGACGTCACGACGGCACTCGCCCGGGGCAGGAACTGCCTCGTGCTCACCAACTGGACCGGCCACCTGGAGACGATCGCCGACGGCCCGCGCGCCCTCGGGCATGACCCGGTCATCCTCAAGGGCGGCATGGGCGCCAAGGACCGCGCCGCCGCCCTCGCCCGGCTCGCACCCCAGCCCGGCGGGCCGCCGCTGCTCGCCATCGCCACCGGCCCGTACGCCGGGGAGGGATTCGACTGCCCGCCACTGGACACCGGCGTTCCTCGCCGCGCCCGTCGCCAGCAAGGGACGCCTGCTGCAGTACGCCGGGCGGATCCTGCGCCCCTACGACGGCAAGGCCACCGCCGGGGTCCACGACTACCACGACGAGCACACCGGAGTCCTCGCCTCATCGCTGGCCAAGCGCGCCCCCGGCTACACCAGCCTCGGCTTCCCCGACCCCCGCAAGCTCCCCTACACACCCAGCGCCGCTGTGGCGTCTACCCTGGCGAGCGCGTCACCAGGTTAGCCGAGTAGCGATGGAATATTAACTTGACGTTGTATTAACTAGAGCTCATACTGAGCCTGTGATCGTCGACTGGACAGGCGAGTTCGACCGTTGGCTCACCAACGCCGAAGAGCAAGGCGGCAAGCTCCTGGCCGTCGCGGTCGCGCTGCTGCAGGCGCTGAACGACCTCCCGGCCAAGCCGGAAGAGGAGTCCCCGACCTTCAAGCGCGTCCGGCAGGCTTGCCGTCACGAGCTGTGGCGGGTCGCCCACCCCTATGACCCAGACGTCGCCGTTCGCCTCATCTGCTGGTTCCCCGCCAGCGACCACGTCGTGCTCGCCCTCGTCGGGTTCGACAAGAAGACGATCGGGGACGTGTTCTACGCCAGCGCCGCAGCGCGCGGTGAGGCGCTGGTCGATGCCTGGCTGCGCCAGAAGGGAGACACCCATGACTGAGGACGTGAAGTTCATCCGCGGCAACGACCGCATCAACGAGCTCGCCCAGCGGCCCGACATCGCCGCCGGGGTAGCCCAGGTCCGCGCGGACATGGCCGAGGCCGACCGCACCTACGCGATGGGGCTGGCCGCACTGCGGCAGGCCGCCGAGCTCACCCAGGTCGAGCTGGCACGCCGGATGGGGGTCACCCAGGCGGCCATCAGCCGCATCGAGCAGCCGCATGACCTGCTGTTGTCCACCCTCAACTCCTACCTCGGCGCCATCGGCGGCCGGGCCAGCGTCATCGTCACCTTCGCAGACGGCCACGAGGCCATCCTCGACCTCTCCCAGCTCACCTAGCACCTGTGCAAACGCGATGCCCGCGCGCCTGCGGGTGCCGCAGACGACGTCGTCAACGCATGGCACTAGTGACCCGGCCCTGAGTTGCTGGGTTACCACGTGAGTCGTTTCGCGTCACCATCTGGATCTGCGGGCTTTTCGCCGGGTCCGGGCTGCGGTCTGCTGGGAGCATGGCTGATAACAGGCTGGAGCCGGTGGTGCTGTCGGATGACGAGCGGCGCACGCTGGAGAACTGGGTCAGGCGACGCAGCACGGCGCAGGGACTGGCGCTGCGGGCGCGGATCGTGCTGGCCTGCGCGGACGGCGGCAGCAACGTGGCGGTCGCGGCCCGGCTGCGCGTCAACGACAAGACGGTCAGCCGGTGGCGGAGCCGTTTCCTGCGCAAGCGGCTGGACGGGCTGACCGACGACCCGCGGCCCGGCGTCCCCCGCACCATTACCGACGCGCAGGTGGAAGACGTGGTGGTGCGCACCCTGGAGGAGGTGCCCGACGGCGCGACGCACTGGTCCAAGCGGGAGCTGGCCCGCCAGGCGGGCATCTCGCCGTCCAGCGTGCAGCGGATCTGGCGGGCCTTCGGGCTGCAGCCCTGGCGGACCGAGACGTTCAAGGTCTCCCCGGACCCGCTGCTCATCGACAAGATCCGCGACGTCGTCGGCCTGTACCTGGCCCCGCCGGCGAACGCGGCGGTCTTCAGCGTGGACGAGAAACCGCAGATCCAGGCCCTGGAACGTACCGCGCCCGTGCTGCCGATGCTGCCCGGGGTGCCCGAGCGGCGCAGCTTCGACTACCAACGGCACGGCACCACCGACCTGTTCGCCGCCCTCGACATCGCCACCGGCAAGGTCATCAGCAAGCTGTCGGCCCAGCACACGGCCACCGACTTCCGCGACTTCCTGGACCAGATCGACCAGGCGGTCGAACCCGGCCTGGAAGTCCACGTCATCTGCGACAACCTCTCCACCCACAAGGCCCC
>JAICWX010000069.1 GCA_025934635.1 Streptosporangiaceae bacterium
AGTGGGAGCTGTTCAAGTCCCCGTCGAACGCCAACCAGTGGCGGCCCAAGAACGGCGAAGGGGCCGGCCTGGTGCCCGAGGCCGACGGCAGCGGCACCCGCGAGCCGCGGATGCTCACCACCGACCTCGCGCTGCGCTTCGACCCGATCTACGAGCCGATCTCCCGCCGGTTCAGGGACAACCCGGAAGAGTTCGCCGACGCGTTCGCCCGCGCCTGGTTCAAGCTGACCCACCGTGACATGGGCCCGGTCGTCCGCTACCTCGGCCCGGAGGTGCCGTCCGAGGAGCTGATCTGGCAGGACCCGGTGCCGGCGGCAGACCACGAACTGGTCGGTGAGGGCGACATCGCCAGCCTGAAGAGCCAGATCCTCGACTCGGGCCTGACCGTCTCGCAGCTCGTCTCCACCGCGTGGGCGTCGGCCTCGACCTTCCGCGGCAGCGACAAGCGCGGCGGCGCCAACGGCGCCCGGATCCGCCTCGAGCCGCAGAGCGGCTGGGAGGTCAACAACCCCGACCAGCTGGCGACGGTGCTGCGCACCCTGGAGGGAATCCAGCAGTCCTTCAACGCCGGCCCGAAGAAGATCTCGCTCGCCGACCTGATCGTCCTGGCGGGCAGCGCGGGCGTGGAGAAGGCAGCCGCCGAGGCCGGCACCCCGGTGACGGTCGCGTTCACGCCGGGCCGGACCGACGCCTCGGCCGAGCAGACCGACGTGGAGTCGTTCACCCACCTCGAGCCGAAGGCGGACGGGTTCCGCAACTACGTCGGCAAGGGTGTCAGGCTTCCGGCCGAGTACCTCCTCGTCGACAAGGCCAACCTGCTGACGCTGTCCGCGCCGCAGATGACGGCCCTCGTCGGCGGCCTCCGGGTGCTCGGGGCCAACTACGACGGCTCCAAGCTCGGCGTGTTCACCGACACTCCGGGCGCGCTGACGAACGACTTCTTCGTCAACCTGCTCGACTACGACACCACCTGGACGGCGACGTCGGAGGACGAGTCCAGCTTCGAGGGGCGCACCGCCGACGGCGCCGTCAAGTGGACAGGTACCCGAGCTGACCTGGTCTTCGGCTCCAACTCCGAACTGCGGGCCATCGCGGAGGTCTACGCGAGCGACGACGCGAAGGAGAAGTTCGTGAACGACTTCGTCGCGGCGTGGAACAAGGTGATGAACGCCGACCGGTTCGACCTCGCCTGATCACAAAACCCGGGTTAGCCTGGGCTTTCCCGGTCCCGGCCCCCTCGGTATCGCCGCCTCGAGCGCGGCGCCGAGGGGGCCGCGGACTGTCCGGGCACGACCGTTAACCGCCGCTTTTCCCAGACTCGCCGGCACCGTGCGCCTCGTTGCCCGGCAGGGGGTCCCGCTGCTAGCCTTCAGCCTTTCCTCAGTCAACTACGGAGGTACAGGATTTACATGATGCGCCGAATTTCCCTCGTCGCCGCCTCGGCGGCGATGCTCGCTGTCAGCGCACTGCCGGCGTCCGCAGCCACCATGGGATCCGCTACCGCTACCGCTACCCATAAGCTTTCCTTCCCGGCTACGTCGGGCCTCAAGGCCTGGGGGACCTACACCAAGGTCAGCAAGGGTCTCAAGCTCAACATCTGCGCCGAGGACATGTCCAGGAGCATCTACGCGGTCGGCGCGGTCGCGGAGGCGTCTAACGCCACCGGCAAGTTCCGCACCAACCTGGGCGCGGTGGCGTTCGGGTACCACCAGACCATCTGCCGCCACATGACCGTGCGCTTCAGCTCGCACCTGCAGGTGTACTCGTTCGCCGCTAACAACAAGGGCATGATGACCCACAAGAGCAAGCTGAAGAAGATCTTCTAAGCGCGGACGACCCGGAGGCCGGCCACGGCAGTACGCCGCGGCCGGCCTCTGCGTGCCGGAAGCTAGGGAAGCCGGCCGCCGCCTGTCCCTGCAGCTCGCGCGGACAAACGAGTTCTGCGTGTGCGTGGTCAACCGCTCGGTGCTGAACGGCACCGGCGGATAATCCGTTGCCGCCGGCCGTCAGGGCACCCCAGGATGAGCCCATGGCGGACATCGACTGGCGGCCGATCGAGCGGGGGGACGCGGCGGCCTGGGCGGCCACGCAGACCGAGATCCAGCACGCCGACCGCGACTGGGAGTTCCTCACCGAACAGGACCTGCTCGATGAGTTCGGCGATCCGTACCACGATTTCCCCCGCGGCTCAGTGGGCGCGTTCAGCGGCGGCACCCTGGCCGCCTTCGGCACGGTGGCCATCCGGAGCACGGCCGACCCGGTGCACGACATGCGCTACTGGGGCGGCGTGCACCCGGCCTGGCGGCAGCGCGGGCTCGGCCGCCGGCTGCTCGACTGGGCCGAGGACGCCGCGGTCCGGCTGCACCGGGAGCACTTCCCGGGCCGGCCGCTGTCCCTGTCCGGTTCCTGCCTGGAGGACAACGCCGCCGCGGCGGCCCTGTACGCAGCGCGCGGCTACCGGCCGGTGCGCTGGTTCCAGGCGATGACGCGGGACCTGAACGGCCCGCTTCCCGACGCCCCGCTGTCACCGGAGGTGCAGCTCATCCCCTTCTCGCCGGAAGTCTCCGAGGACGCCCGGCTGATCCGCAACGAGGCCTTCGCCGACCACTGGGGTTCCACCGAGACCTCGGCCCAGGCGTGGGCTCATTACCTGGAGGCCGGGACGTTCCGGCCCGGTTTCAGCTTCCTGGCCCGCGCCGGCGGGACGCCGGCCGGCTTCGTCCTCAGCTACGAATACGAGGCTTACAACGAGGTGATCGGCCGCCGGGACCTCCACATCGGGCTGATCGGCACCCGCCGCGCCGCCCGCGGCCGGGGCATCGCCTCGGCCCTGCTGGGCCGGGCGCTGGCCGCGGGCCGGGAAAACGGCTTCAGCTCGGGGTCCCTGGTCGTGGACGCCGATTCGCCGACCGGCGCGGTGGGCCTGTACGAGCGGATGGGCTTTACCGTGATGCACACCTCGGTCACCCAGGCCAAGTCCCTGCTGCCGTGAGCCGCGAGGGTCAGGACCGGGAAGAACAGCTCCGACCGCGCCGACCGCGAGCTCTACGAGCACACCAAGCGAGCGCTCGCCGCGCGGGACTGGACCTACATGCAGCAGTACGCGGACGCGAAGGGCGAGGTAGTCGAGGCGATCATGCGCCGGGCCGAGGCGGCCGCCGGTCCGTCCGGCGCCGCCTAGTGCGGGATCCCGGAGATCAGGTCGCCCGCCTTGGCCAGCACCGAGGTGCGGGCCGAGCGGCCGGTGCCCTCCAGCCGGTCCGCGGCCCGGTACAGGGTGTAGAGGCCGTGCACGCCCGCCCAGCGCGCGGGCTCGGGCTCCCAGCGCGGTGAGCGGTGGCCCACCCAGGGCAGCGTGGTCAGCGGGCTCGGCACGCGGCGCACCAGGTCGGCCAGCGTGCGGCCAGCCAGGTTGGACGCGGCCACCCCGTGGCCCGCGTAGCCGCCGGCCCAGCCCAGGCCGGACTGCGCGTCCAGGGTGACCGTGGCGCACCAGTCCCGCGGCACGCCGAGCACGCCGCACCACGCGTGCTCCAGGCCGGCCGGGGCCGCGGCCGGGAACATCCGGCGCAGGATCCGGCCCAGCTGCGCGATGGTCGACGCCGCGATGGCGCCGTCATGGTCGATGCCGGAGCCGAACCGGTAGGGGATGCCGCGGCCGCCGAGGGCGATCCGGCCGTCCGCGGTGCGCTGGGCGTAGATATAGGCGTGGGCCTCGTCGCCGAGCGTCTCGCAGCCGTCCCAGCCTATTCGCTGCCAGGCCTCGGCGCCGAGCGGGCCGGTGACGATCATCGCGCTGTTCATCGGGAGCAGCGTGCGGTGCTGGCCCGGGATGTCGGCGGTGAACCCCTCGGTGCAGCGCAGGATGTACGGCGCGCGCACGTCGCCGGCCGGGGTGCGGGCCAGGCCGGGCGAAATCGACGTCACCGGGGTCGCCTCGTACAGCTGCACGCCCGCCGCCGCGACCACGCCGGCCAGCCCGGCGACCAGGTCCGCGGGCTGCACCCGGGCACAGTGCGGCGAGTACAGCGCCCCTACCGCTCCCTGCACCCGCAACCGCCCGGCCAGCTCCTGCCCCGCTAGGTACCGAACGATGCCGGGACCATCGCCCCAGTCCCGTTCCTCATCCAGCCGGTGGCGCAGCCGGGCGTCCTGAGCCGCGGAGGTGGCGACGGACAGCTCTCCTCCCTTGACCAGGCCGGCGTCGATGCCCTCGGCGGTACAGACCCGGGCGACCTCGTCCACCGTGTCGCGCAGGTGCTGCTCGAGATCGCGGACGCCGTCCCGGCCGCGGGGATGCCGGGCGTACCGGGCCCGCGACCCGGGCAGGGCGGAGGTCACCCAGCCGCCGTTGCGGCCGGAGGCACCGTACCCGGCGAAGTTCGCCTCGAGCAGCACGATCCGGAGCGCCGGATCGGCCCGCTTGAGGTAATAGGCGGTCCACAGGCCGGTGAAGCCGCCTCCGACGATGCACACGTCGGCCTCGGTACCGCCCGGCAGTGCGGGCCGCCGGGCCGGGATGCCGTGCCGCTGCCACCAGTACGACACCTCCCCATTTCGCATGAAGCCTCCTCGGGGCGCGCACCCAGCTCGTTCGGATCAAGTTAGCTTGAATGTCACGCAGTGTTCACCTGCGGTCAGCGGATGCCAGGTCAGCGCGTGCGAGCCGGCCTTTTCCGACCATTGGCAGGGTAGCGTCAAGGTATGCGACTTGGGGTCCTCGACGTGGGGTCGAACACGGTCCACCTGCTCGTGGTGGACGCCTACAGCGGGGCGCGGCCGATGCCGGCCTTCTCGCACAAGGTCAACCTCAAGCTCGCCGCCCAGCTCGACGGCACCTCGCTGTCCGGGCCCGGGGAGAAGGGCCTGCGCGGGGTGGTCGAGGAGGCGCTGCGCATCGCGGAGGACAAGGGCGTCGAGGAGATCATCGCGTTCGCGACCTCGGCCGTCCGGGAGGCCGTGAACGGCGAGCAGGTGCTGGCCCGGATCCGCGAGCAGACCGGGGCCCAGATCAACGTGATGACCGGCCAGGAGGAGGCGCGGCTGACCTTCCTGGCCGCCCGGCGCTGGTTCGGCTGGTCGTCCGGGCGGCTGCTGGTGATCGACATCGGCGGCGGCTCGCTCGAGGTGGCGTCGGGTATCGACGAGGAGCCGGAGGCGATGGCCTCGCTGCCGCTCGGGGCCGGACGCCTGACCCGGGACTGGCTCAGCAGCGATCCGCCCTCGGCCTCGGAGGTGCGGCGGATGCGCAAGCACGTGCGGGCCGAGATCGCCCGGCAGACCGGCGGGATGCTCCGGCACGGCGCCCCCGACCAGGTGGTGGGCACCTCGAAGACGTTCCGGCAGCTGGCCCGGATCGCCGGGGCCGCCCCGTCCGGCGACGGTCCTTACGTCAAGCGCGTCCTGCGGCACGCCGACGTGGCGGCACTGGCCGAGCGGCTGCCCGCGATGACCCAGGCCGAACGGCTCAAGCTGCCCGGGGTCTCCGCCAGCCGGGTCGCGCAGCTGCCCGCCGGGGCCATCGTGGCCGACGCCATCCTCGAACTGCTGGGCGTCGACCAGCTCGAACAATGCCCGTGGGCCCTGCGTGAGGGGGTCATCCTGCGACGGCTCGACACGCTCCCGCAGGGCCTGGGCACGTTACCCGAACTGCGGTTTACCTCAGCTGTGAGGGAAGGCCTCAGTTGTCTGCGCCGGGCATGAGGCGGATCCCGTCGGCGTGGTCCTCCGTGTCGATGACGGAAGCGCGGAGCTTGGCCGGGGTCGGACTCGACGGTGACGAGGCCGGCTGAGCGGGAGACGGCGCGGTGGCCCCCGGGCCGCGACCCGGGACCTGGACCCCCGGCTGCGAGGCGGCCGGGCGCGGTGCCGTGCTGCCCGGCCCCGTGTTTCCAGGCCCGGTGTTTCCGGGGCCAGCGTTTCCGGGGCCAGCGGGGCGAGCGCCGGCCGGACCGGACTGCTCGGCGGCCGGGTGCGAACCGCCGTTGGCCTCGGCCGCGGCGGCGATCCCCTTGGCCGTGTTCTGGTCGACCTCGTCCTCCAGTGACATCCGGGCGGTCTCGGCGGTCACCAGGCCCGAGACGCCGTCCAGGATGTCGGTGAGCCGCTTGATCGTTTCCGAGTGCCGGGTGGACAGCAGGTTCAGCCTGCGCTCGGCACCGTCGTGGATGGCCGTGGCCCGGGCCGTCGCCTCGTCGAGCGCCTTCTTGGCCTGCGCCTTCGAGCTGGCCAGCGCGCTCTCGGACTTCTTCCGCGCCTCGGTCGTGGTCCGCTCCGCCTCGTTGCGGGCCCCGGTGAGCGTCTTCTCCGCCTCGTTGCGGGCGCCGGTGACCGTCTTCTCGGCCTCGGACCGGGCCGAGGTGATCGCCCGCTCGGCCTGCTCCTGGGCGGCGGTCAGCATGCGCTCGGCCTGCTCGCGGGCCTCGGTGCGGATCTTCTCCGCCTCGGCCTGGGCGTCGTTGCGCTGCCGGGCGATGTCCTCGTGGGCCTTGGTCTTCTGGGACCGGGCCTCGTCGTCGGCCAGCTTGAGGATCTGGGCGATGCGCTCACTGACCTCCTCGTGCGCGGGCTTGGCCCCGAGCGCCTGCTGGCGGGCGGTGGCCAGGTCGCGCCGCAGTTCCTCGCCCTCGTCCAGGGACCGGGCCAGGCGCTGCTCTAGGTCGCGGATCTGGCTGCGGCACCGGGCGATGAACTCGTCGACCTGACGGCGGCTGTACCCGCGCATCTGCATCTCGAAGGCGTCCTCGTGAACGAGGTTCGGCAGGAGATCACTGTTGTCATTCATAGCTTCCCAGGATCATGTGTCTTCAGTAGGCGGGGACGGTCCGGTATCTAGCGGCGCTGGCAGACGCCGGGTCGCCTCGGTGATCCGGCAGGAAACCGCTACCCCAGTAGTATGCCGGCTCGGGACGGGTCGGACGGGGCGAATCCACGCATGACTCTTGTCCGCGATCACCATCCGCGCAACCGAAACTGGCCAGTATCTACGTTTGGGAGCCTTCGTACCTGTTTGGCCGTGTTACGGAGTATGCGAATTTTTCGTAGATATACGGGTGTGACATCTGAGGTTCTCATTATCCGATCGTCGCTAACTGTGCCGGGGGTTTCCGGAATCGTTACCGTCAGGGTGGGTAAAACCGCACGTGAAGGTGGTAAGCGAATGGCCCGGTTGGGTCATGCGGAGGAGCAGTGGCGGCACGTAACCTGGGGCGCAAGCGAACGGACTCGCGATCAGCGCCGGAGGTGAGCACGATTCCCAGGCAGTTGGATCTTCGTGTCCACGACCTCGACGCCCTCAATGAAATCGAGCTCTACGCCGAGGTACTGAGTGCGGTGGCGGCCGCTGACCGGCCGCTGACCGCCGCGGAACTCGACGAAGCGCTGGGAATCCGCGGCGGCTAGCCCGCCCGCGGAAACGGGGTCACGGGGAGACCGCGCGACGAGCGGCGCGGCCAGTACGGGGTGCCAGTTCCTGGTGCCCGGGACAACGGCCTAGCCGGACAGGGCTAACCCCGCCGGGCTAACCGGACAGCCGGTAACTAGTCGCGGATAACTAGTTACCGGACGGACGCCGGTACATGGCGTCGACGGTGGCGCGGGTGAAGCCGAGCGCCTCGTACATCTTGATCGCGGGGACGTTGTCCTCGTCGACGTAGAGCATCGCCTGGTCCGCGCCGCGGTCCCGCAGGTGGTGCAGGCCGGCCAGGGTCAGCGCGCGGCCGAGCCCGCTGCCCTGCTCGGCCGGATCGACCCCGACCACGTAGACCTCGCCCAGCCCCGGCCCCGATGGCGCTGGCTCCGGTGACGCTGGCCCGGATGCCTCGGGCGGGTGCATCTTCGTCCAGTGGAAGCCGGTCATGACGCCGTCCCTGGTCGCGATGAAGAAGCCCGCCGGGTCGAACCACGGCTCGCGCTCGCGCAGGTCCAGGTCGTGCCGGGTCCAGCCGCCCTGCTCGGGGTGCTTGGCAAACGCCCGGGCGTTGAGCGCCAGCCACTCGTCCTCGTCCTGGCCGGGCACGAAGGTGCGCAGCGTGCGGCCGGCCGGGAGGGCCGGCTGGGCGAGCGGGGGTACCGTTTCCCGGCCCGCTGAATTGCTGAGCGGACGGCGCATTTGCCACAGGGCGCGGAAGCGCTCGAAGCCCGTCGCGGCGGCCAGCGCGGCCGCCGCGGGCAGGTCGCCGTGCGCCCACAGCCGCAGCTCGTGACCGCCGCCCGCAGCGTCCACGGCAGCGGCTGCCGCGGCCGCCAGTGCCCGGCCGAGCCCGTGCCGGCGGTGGTCAGGACCGATCATGAGCTCGCCGCTCACCTCGGCCGGGCCGGAGTGCGGATCGTCGGCCGGCGGGTCCAGGTAGGCATAGCCCGCGAGCTCGCCGTCCACGGTGAGGACGAAATCCTGTCCGGGCGCGCCACCGGGCTCCGGCGCGCCCGTGCTGTCGTCGCGGCTGTCGTAGCGCAGGTGCAGCAGCACGTGCTCGGACAGCGGCGTCACGCCGTCGGCGGCCTGGCAGGCCTGCACCAGGTCCAGGATGGCGGCGACCTTGAGGTTGCCCGGGAGGTCGCGGAGGGCCGCGCGGGTGATCTGTGAGCTCGTCATTGAGCAGCGTCAGCCAGCGGGGTCAGCGAGCCGCAGCGGCGGCGTGTCCCCGGGGCGTGCCCAGGTCCCGCTGGCCCCTGGGGTTCTCGCCGGCGGCCGCCCGGTCTCCCTTGACCGGCACGAACCGGTAGCCGACGTTGCGGACGGTGCCGATCAGGGCCTCGTGCTCGGGGCCGAGCTTGGCCCGCAGCCGCCGGACGTGCACGTCGACCGTGCGGGTACCGCCGAAGTAGTCGTAACCCCAGACCTCCTGCAGCAGCTGCGCCCGGGTGAAGACCCGGCCCGGGTGCTGGGCCAGGAACTTGAGCAGCTCGAATTCCTTGAAGGTGAGATCGAGCACGCGGCCGCGCAGGCGGGCAGCGTAGGTGGCCTCGTCGATGGCCAGCTCGCCGGAGCGGATCTCGTCCGGCGCCTCGGTGACCGCGGCGACCGCCCGGCGGCCGATGGCCAGCCTGACCCGCGCTTCCACCTCGGCCGGGCCGGCTGTGGTCAAGATCACGTCATCAACGCCCCATTCGGCGTTCACCGCGGCCAGGCCGCCCTCGGTCACGATCGCGAAGAGGGGGCAGTCCAGGCCCGTCGTCTGCAGCAGCCGGCAGATGCTCTTGGCGTGCGCGAGGTCGCGCCGGGCGTCCATCAGGACCGCATCCGCAGGCGGCGCCTCGACCAGTGCCGACGCGTCAGCGGGCAGCACGCGGACCGGGTGGAGCAGGAGTCCCAGTGCAGGCAGCACTTCTGCGGACGGCTCGAGCACGCTGGTGATCAGCAGCAGGTCGCTCACTCGGCGGTACCTCCACTCGCTGGTGCGGCAGCACCTCACTACTTGTATAAACAGACAAGGACCCGGGGGCAACAGCGCCCGGGTCCGTAAAGAGAAGGATATCTCACATGGCCAGAGTGACAATCCAGTACTGGGCGGCGGCCCGCGAGGCCGCGGGTGTCGAGCTGGAGTCGGTCGAGGCCGGGACGCTGGCCGAGGCCCTCGACGCCGTGCTGGCCCGGCGCGGCGAGGGAAGCCGGCTGCGCTCGGTCCTGGCGACTTCCTCCTTCCTGGTGGACGGCGCCGCGGCCGGCCGCGGCATGGCCGCCGACCTCGTCCTGCCGGACGCGGCCGTCGTCGAGGTGCTGCCGCAATTCGCCGGAGGATGATCTTCCGCCCGGCTAGCATCATCGCGACCAGCACATTTGGGATTTCCCCGTGTCTTGCGGCAGACTGGGTTGAAAACGTCATAGAGTATTCGTATCGTTACTTTCCGAAGTCAAGCTCCGGAAGTCACAGATCCAGCGGTGCCTCATGAGCCAGCACGGACCACCACCCATCCCTCCTGGGTCCCCGATGCCAGGGACCGGGCCCGGTGACGACATTTTTCCCGGCCGGTTGAACCGGGCGGTGCCGCAAGACGTATCCAGGAGTGTGCCGAACGCGGGAACCGCGCCCCGGTCGGGGCGAGTGGCAGACGAGGCTTTCGTCCGGGCGCTGTACGCCGAACACGGCGGTGCCCTGCTTCGCTATGCCCTCCACCTCACCGGCGGGGACAGGCAGCGTGCGGAGGACCTAGTGCAGGAAACGATCGTGCGGGCATGGCGCCACCCGGAGGCGCTGTCCGACCGGCCCGCCCGGCCGTGGCTGTTCGCCGTCGCGCGGAACCTCGCGGTCGATTCCTACCGGGCGAGGCAGGCCAGGCCGCCGGAGACCGGGCAGGCGGCGCTGGAACTGCTGCCTTCCGACGACGACGCCGACCGCACGCTCGAGTCGTGGGCCGTCGCGGACGCCCTGGCCTCGCTGCGACCGGACCACCGGAGGGTGATCGTCGAGACCTACTACCGTGGCTGCTCGGTCGCCGAAGCCGCGGCTACGCTGGGAATACCGCCCGGGACCGTGAAGTCCCGGACGTTTTACGCACTGAAAGCGCTGAAGCTGGCGCTGCAGGAACGAGGACTGGCGCCATGACCCCGAGCTGGGATTGCACCGAGGCCAGGCTTTCGCTCGGCGTCTACGTGCTGGGCGCCATCGACCCGGCCGAGCGGGCCCTCCTCGACGCTCACCTGCTGACCTGCGAAGAGTGCCGGGACGAGCTGGCCGGCCTGGCCGGCCTGCCCGCGCTGCTGGCCCGGGTCAACCCGGACGAGATCAGCCGGATCCGCGCCGATGACACCGTGGGCAGCAGCGTTCCGGCCGCCGTCGCCGTCGAGGACCGCGCGCCGGGCGAGCTGATCGGGACGGTGCTCGACCTGGCCGCGGCCAGGCGGCGTCGCGGCCGGTGGCGCATCGCGGCGTCGGCCGCCGCCGTGGCAGCCATCGCGGGCGGCCTGTTCGGCGGGCTGAGCTCGATTTCGACCGCCCGGACGATCAAGGTCCCGCTCTCGGCGGGTCCCTCTCAGTGGGAGACCGTCCAGGCGGTCAGCAAGGTCACCGGGGCGAGCGCCTCGGTGGCCTACTCACACGAGCAGTGGGGCGATGCCTACGCGGTCCTGGTCGACCACATCCCGGTGGGCACCACGTGCGAGCTGTGGATCGTGCACCCCGATGGGACGCGGACCCTGGCCGGGTCCTGGACGACGGCCCCCGACGAGGGCAAGGTCTGGTACAGCGGTTCGACGGCGGCCACCGACAAGGCGGTCACCAGCTACCAGATCACCTCGGGCGGCAAGGTCCTGCTGACCGCCAGGCCCGTCTGACCGCCCCCTGGGCTGACCGGGCCGTCCGGCGCGGAATGGACGCCGCGGGAATGGATGACGCCCCGCCGACGCTGTCCACTGGCGTGACTGCCGGCCTGATCGCGCTCGTCGTGGCTCTCGTGGCGGCTTCCGGGCTCGGGCTGGCGATGCGCCGCCGGGCCGGGCGGTTCCGCGCTGACCCCGCGCTGGCGCCCCGCCCGGGCGTCGCGGCCCAGCCGGCGGCCGGCCCGCGGCCCGAGATGCTGACCGCGGATGATCTCGGCGGCCCGCTCGGCCAGCAGGCCACGCTCGTGCAGTTCTCCACCGCCTTCTGCGCCCCGTGCCGTCCCACCCGGCAGATCCTGGCCCAGGTGGCGGACATGGCGGACGGCGTCAGCCACGTCGAGGTCGACGCGGTCGCCCGGCTGGACCTGGTCCGGAGGCTGCGCATCAGCAGCACCCCCACCGTGCTCGTGCTCGACCGGCAGGGCGCCATCGTCAAGCGGGCCTCGGGCCTGCCCCGGAAGGCCGACGTGATCGCCGCGCTGGGCGACGCAGTCGCCGTGCCCGGGGGGAGTGACAGTCCGGTTGAGCGCGCATAGCATCGAGGGCGTGACCTGGAGGACGGCGAGGACGCTGACCAAGCGGCGCGCCGTCGATTTCTGCCACGTCGCTACCGCGATCTGTCCGCCTGCCCCGCAGTCCTGACGCCCGGGCGGGCCATCGCCGCGTGCCGTTTAACCCGGCGCCCGCGACTTAGCCGGGTGAGCTCGGGACGGTAACCCAGACAGGAACAAAAGCCCGTTCGGTCGCGAGGGAGCTCAAAGGTGGAAATCGACCCGCGCGGTCCCCGCTTCGGTGCGGTGATCACGACGGTGGTGCTGGCCGTGGTGCTGCTGACCGGCAGTGCCTGGCTGCTCGCCGCGCAGCTGGCGGTGTTCGCGGTGGGGGCGCTGGCCGGGCTGCGGTACGCGCCCTACGGCCTGCTCTACCGCTTCCTCGTCCGGCCGCGGCTCGGGCCGCCGGCCAGCACCGAGCCCGAGGCCCCGCCCCGGTTCTCGCAGGGCGTGGGCATGGTCTTCGCCGCCGCCGGGGTGGTCTGCTACGCCGCCGGGGTGACCGCGGGCGGCATCGTGTTCACCGCGCTCGCGCTGGTCGCGGCGTTCCTCAACGCGGCCTTCGACCTCTGCCTGGGCTGCCAGCTGTACCTGTTCATCCAGCGGAATCTAAGGGTCCGGCCGTCCGCCTAGCGACGGCACCTGACCGCCTAACAAGGAGGTATATCCACCATGAGCCGATCCGACGTCCTCGTGGACGCCGACTGGGCGGAGGCCCATATCGGCCAGCCTGGTGTCGTCATCGTCGAGGTAGACGAGGACACCAGCGCCTACGACAAGGGGCACATCCCGAGCGCGATCAAGATCGACTGGAAGAAGGACTTGCAGGACCCGGTCCGCCGGGACTTCGTGGACAAGACCGGATTCGAGAACCTGCTGTCCGAGCGGGGCATCTCGAACGACGACACCGTGCTGCTCTACGGCGGTAACAACAACTGGTTCGCCGCCTACGCCTACTGGTACTTCCGGCTGTACGGGCACGACAAGGTGCTGCTGCTCGACGGCGGCCGGAAGAAGTGGGAGCTCGACTCGCGCGAGCTGACCCGGGACGTGCCCGAGCGGGCGCCGGCCAGCTACCAGGCCGCCGAGCAGGACGCCTCGCTGCGCGCGCTGCGCGATGAGGTGATCGCCGCCATCGGCAAGCGCAACCTGGTCGACGTCCGCTCGCCGGACGAGTTCACCGGCCGGCTGCTCGCGCCCGCGCACCTGCCCCAGGAGCAGGCCCAGCGGGGCGGGCACATCCCGACCGCCCGCAACGTGCCGTGGTCCAAGGCGGCGAACGAGGACGGCACGTTCCGCTCCGACGACGAGCTCAGGTCGCTGTACGCCGACCAGGCGGGCCTGGACCTCACCGGCCGCGACACCATCGCCTACTGCCGGATCGGCGAGCGGTCCGCGCATACCTGGTTCGTCCTGCACGAGCTGCTCGGCCTGCCGAACGTCAAGAACTACGACGGCTCCTGGACCGAGTACGGCTCGCTGGTCGGCGTGCCGATCGAGCTGGGTGAGGCACGATGAGTGAAGCGAATCCGGCCAGCAGGGCGACCGCCGCCGACGGCTGCGGCGCCCCCGCGGGCGGCGTCAGCGCGAGCGCGGCCACCGGCAGCCAGGCCGTGGTGGAGGGACGGGTCACCCGCGCGGGCGCCCCGGTCGGCACCGGGTACGCCCGCCTGCTGGGCACCGGCGACGAGTTCGTGGCCGAGGTGCCGCTGGGCGACGACGGCGGGTTCCGGTTCTTCGCCGCGCCCGGGTCCTGGACGCTGCGCGTCCTCGCGCCCGGCGGCCTGCGGGCCGAGCGGCCGGTGGAGGCCGGCTACGGCCAGGTGACCAAGGTCGACGTGGCGCTCTAGTTCGCCAGCTGGTTGCGGGGCGCGGCCGCCGTGTTCAGGCACGGCGGCCGCGCTTCGTCGTCCCCGATGCCATAGCGTTGCTTCCGGCAGGAGCTTTCCGCAGGAAGGACGGGCGATGGAGCAGACGGAGACCGCAGGCTGGTCCGGCATCAGCCCGTCCGGCACGGTGACGCTCGGCGGCACGCCACTGCCGCTGGTCGGCCGCGCGCGCGTCTACGCCTGCGGGATCACCCCCTACGACGTGACCCACGTCGGTCACGCCGCCACCTTCGTCTGGATCGACGCCCTGGCCCGCGTGCTGCGGGACGCCGGCGCCGACGTGGTCATCTGCCGGAACGTGACGGACGTGGACGACGTGCTGCTCGCCGCGGCCGACCGGGCCGGCGCGCCGTACGACCGGTTCGCCGCGATCCAGCAGTTCTACTTCGACCGGGACATGGCCGCCCTCAATGTCGGCCAGCCCGCGCAGCAGCCGCGGGCGCACGCCTACATCGGGCAGACAATCGCGCTGGCGGCGGGACTGCTCGAGCGGGGGGCGGCGTACGAGCGGGGCGGCCAGGTCTGGTTCCGCGGCGCGGTGGCCGCGCAGGCGGCCGTGCCGGACCGTGCGGTGGCGTTGCGGCTGGCCGCCGAATACGGCGACGACCCGGCCGACGAGGGCAAGGACAACCCGTTCGACGTCGCGGTGTGGCGGACCTCGAGCGGCGGCGAGCCGGGGTGGGCCAGCCCGTGGGGGACCGGCCGGCCGGGGTGGCACGCCGAGTGCGCGGCCATGGCACTGCACGCGTTCGGCCCGGCCGTCGACGTGCTGGCCGGAGGCGCGGATCTGTGCTTCCCGCACCACGCCTGCCAGGCGGCCATGGCCGAGACGTTCACCGGGGTCACGCCCTTCGCCCGGGTCCGGTTCAATACGGGCGTGGTCCGGGTGGCCGGGGCCAAGATGGCCAAGTCGACCGGCAACCTCGTCCTGGTCAGCGACCTGCTCAAGGAGCATTCCGCGGCGGCGGTACGGCTGCTGATCCTGGACCGCCGCTGGGGTCAGGACTGGGATTTCAGCCCGGACGGCCTGGACGCGGCGGAGGCCAGGCTCGAGCGCCTGCAGGCCGCGGCCGGGCGCCCGGATCGCGGCTCGGTCATCCTCCGGGCCGGGAGCAGGGCGGGCGGCAGCGGCGCGGGCGGGAGCGGGACGGCCGCGGTGGCCGCCACCCGCGCGGCCCTGGCCGGTGACCTCGACGTCCCCGCCGCGCTGCGCATCGGCGAGTCCGAAGGCGGCCAGGCGGCCCGTTCCCTCGGCGCCCTGCTCGGTCTGTGGTAACCCCTTACACCGGCCCGGGGGCGTCGGGGCTGCCGCCCATCATCGTGAGCATCGGCCGGCCGCCGGAGCGGAAGAACCGGACCAGCAGGGCGGTGGCCAGCAGCAGGAAGACGATGTTGAGAACGGTGGTGTAGTTCCAGGTGATGCCGGCCTCGGCGATCTTGGCGGCCCGCTCGGCCGGGATCAGCCCCAGGCCGCCGAAGGCGAACTCCACGATGTACCCGGCGGCGGCCATGGTGGCGTGGAAGATGACCAGGATCGCCAGCATCATCCGGGTGCCGTAGTACTTCCGGTAGATGACCAGGATCGGGATGATGATCAGGTCGGCGAAGATGAACGCGACCACCCCGCCGAAGCTGATCCCGCCGTTCCACAGGACCGCGGCCAGCGGCGCGTTGCCGATCGAGCAGACGAAGCTGAGCAACGAGATGACCGGGCCGATCAGCGGGCCCCAGAGCTTGGCCGCCAGCGGGTGCCCGGTCAGGAACAGGTGTCGCCAGAACGAGCCGGGCACCCAGGCACCGACCGCCCCGGCGATCAGCAGCCCGAGCACGACGTCGCGGATGACGGCGGCCCACTCCATGACGAAGATGTGGCTGACCGAGGTATAGCCCTCGCGGCTGAGCAGCCGCCGCCAGAAGCGTCCCTCCGACTGGATGCTCATGTCCATGGCGGCGTGCCCCTCCATGGAGCCGGCCAGTCCCCGGTCCGCCTGCTCCCGGGCGGCGTCGACGAGCCGCTGCCGGACGAACAGCCGGAACGCCACCGCCACCAGCACGATCATGATCGGGCCGCCGGCGAACTCGGCCAGGGTGAACTGCCACGACAGCAGCAAGGCCAAGATGATGCCCAGCTCGATCACCAGGTTGGTGCTGGCGATCTCGAAGGCCATCGCCGCGGTGAAGCTGGCACCCCGGCGGAACAGGGCCCGGGCCAGCGCCACGGCGGCATAGGAGCACGAGGAGGACGCGGCGCCGAGCCCGGCGGCCAGTGCCAGCGTCCGCGGCTTGTCGTCGCCGAGCAGCCGGGCCACCGTCTCGCGCCGCACCACCGCCTGGACCACGGCGGACAGCGTGAACCCGAGGATCAGCGACCAGGTGATCTCCCAGGTCATCGAGCCGGCCATCGCCAGAGCGTGGCCGATCGCGTCAAGCGCCCGCATCTCCACTTCCTTGCTTCCTCACCCGCATAAGGAAATGTAAGGCCTGCGGCGGCCTGGCGTCCGGAACGGGAGGAACGGGCCGGACGGCACACGCCAAGCTCGTTAGGTATGCCGCTGTTCGCAGGCGGTGGCCTGCAGCAGCAGTGCGGCGGCCAGCCGGCGTACGGTCGCGGTCCCTGCCGTGTTGCCTGATGTTCATCTCCGGGCGGGAAGCAGCGGCTGGTCGGCTGGTGAACGGCCCAGTAGGCTTTTACCGTGCCCGAGCGCCGGCAGGAATTCGAACGCGACCTTGAGGCCATCGAGGCCAAGGTCATCGAGCTGTTCGCGATGGTCGCCGAGGACCTGCCCGAGGCGACCCGGGCGCTGCTGAACGGCGATCGCGAGGTGATCCCGGTCCTGCGCCAGCGCGGCCAGGTCATCGACGCCCTCTACCCGGAGATCGAGGACCTGGTCAACCGGGAGATCCTGCTGCAGGCGCCGGTCGCCTCGGACCTGCGCTTCCTGCTGTCGGTGCTGCGGATCGTGCCAGAACTCAGCCGCTCCCATCACCTGGTCACCTCGATCGCGGCCCGGGCCAACCACATCCTCAGCGATGATCTCTCGACCCGCTGCCGCGGGCTCGTCGAGCGGATGGGCGCCATCGCGTCCGAGATGTGGCGCCAGGCGGCGGACTCCTGGTACCAGCGTGACCGCTCGGCCGCGTCCGCGCTCGACCAGCGCGACGACGAGATGGACGAACTGCATGCCAGCCTGATCGCCGAGCTCGCCTCGGGCGGGATGACGCTGCCCGTCGCGATGGAGATGACGCTGGTGGCGCGGTTCTACGAGCGCCTGGGCGACCGGGCCGTCAACATCGGCTACCGGGTGATCTACCTGGCCGGATCCTCGGCCGACTGAATCGGGGCGGGCGCCCGGTCCGGCCGCCGGGGATCCGGCGCTGGCTTTATGCGGCTCTGGCTTCCCGGCCCTGGCGCGAGCCGGCTTCAGCCCACCCGGCCGGTGACGTAGGCCTTGGTCCGGTCGTCTCGCGGGTCACCGAAGATCTTCTCCGTCCGGTCGTACTCCACTAGCACCCCAGTGCGGGTGTCGCTGTCGGGGTTGACGAGCACGGAGTAGAACGCGGTGCGGTCGCTGACCCGGGTGGCCTGCTGCATGTTGTGGGTGACGATCACGATCGTGTACTGGGACTTGATCTCCTTCATCAGGTCCTCGATGGCACCGGTCGCGATCGGGTCCAGCGCCGAGCAGGGCTCGTCCATGAGGACGACGTCCGGCTCGACGGCGAGCGTCCTGGCGATGCACAGCCGCTGCGCCTGGCCGCCGGACAGCCCCAGCGCCGAGCTCTTCAGCCGGTTCTTCACCTCGTCCCACAGGGCCGCCTGGCGCAGCGACCGCTCCACGATCTCGTCCAGCTTGGCCCGGTTACGGGTGCCGTTGATGCGCGGCCCGTAGGCGATGTTGTCGTAGATCGACTTCGGGAACGGGTTCGGCTTCTGGAAGACCATGCCGATGCGGCGGCGGACGGCCGTCGGAGAGACATCCTTGTGGTAGAGCGAGGCCCCGCGGTAGCGTACGTCACCCTCGACGCGAGCCCCCGCCACCAGGTCGTTCATCCGGTTCAGGGTGCGCAGCACCGTCGTCTTGCCGCAGCCCGACGGGCCGATGAACGCCGTGATCTCGTTCTCGTAGATGGTCAGGGACACGTTCGTGACGGCCCGGAACGAGCCGTAGTAGATCGAGATGCCATCGGTGTGGAAGACGGAGGTCCCGGTCGTCCCGGCGGCCGCCGCAGCCGCCGGGTCCACGTCTTCCAGGGCGGCCGGCTTGGGCAGCGGGGTGACGACTTCCTGTTCAGACTGTTCCATCATCTTCCTAGCGCGAGTACCTGGTGAATCGTCCAGTGACGATACGGGCCGCAATCATGAGGATGAACGCGATCGCGATCAGGGTCAGGGCCGCGCCCCAGGCCCGGCCCTGCGCCCCGTCGTAGGGCTGCGTCGCGTTCACGAAGATCTGCGCGGACAGCGCGGTGTTAGCGCCGCTGAACACGTTGGCGTTGAGGGTGGCGGTCGTCAGGATGGTGAACAGCAGCGGTGCCGTCTCACCGGCGGCCCGGGCCACGGCGAGCAGCGAGCCGCTGACGATCCCGCCGATCGCGGCGGGCAGCACCACGGTCACCACCACCCGGGCCTTGGTGGCCCCGACGGCGTAGCTTCCCTCGCGCAGCGAGTTCGGCACCAGCTTGAGCATTTCCTCGCTGGAGCGGATCACGATCGGCAGCATCAGGCAGCCCAGCGCGAAGGCGCCGGCCAGGCCGGAGTAGCCGAAGTGCAGCACCCAGAGCGAGAAGATGAACAGGCCCATGATGATCGAGGGCACGCCGGTCATCACGTCGGCCATGAACCGCACGAACCTCGCCAGCCAGCCGGTGCCGCCGTACTCGTTGATGTAGATCGCGCCCAGCACCCCCAGCGGCACGGCCATGACCGAGGCCAGGGCGGTGATCTCGAGCGTGCCCACCACGGCCGGCCCCATCCCGCCGGTGCCCAGCGGCAGCACGTTCGGCGGGATGCTGCCGGTCAGGAACGACCAGCTGATGGCCCGGGCGCCCTTGGCGATGACGGTGAACAGGACGAACCCGAGCGGGATTATCACGAGCACGAACGCGAGGTACATCAGGCCGGTCGAAACGCGGTCCTTGGTGCGGCGCCCGCCGGCTGGCTCGCGCAGGTCGGGTCCTTGGGCCCCCTGCTGGGCGGAGGCGACGGCCATCAGGCCCCCCTCTTGCGCCGGGCGGAGCGGTCCACGACCCCGCGGGCGACGACGTTGATGATGATCGTGACGATGAACAGGAGCACGCCGATCCCCATCAGCGCGGCCCGGAACACGCCGGACGCCTCGCCGAACTGGTTGGCGATGACCGCGGGCATGTTATAGCCGGGCGCGAACAGGTGCGACGTGACCACCGGCGACGCGCCGATGACCAGCGCGGCCGCGATCGTCTCGCCCATGGCACGGCCCAGGCCGAGCAGCACCGCCCCCACGATGCCGCCCTGGCTGTGCGGCCAGACGGCGCCGCGGATCATCTCCAGCCGGGTGGCACCGAGGGCGTACGCGCCCTCCCGGTCGATGGCCGGCACGGTCGCGATGACTTCCCGCGACAGCGAGGTCACGATCGGCGTGATCATGAAGGCCAGGATGACGCCGGCGGTGAAGAACGAGGCGCCGCTCACCGGCTGGCCGAACAGGGGACCGAGCACCGGGACGCTCTGTACGCCGCCGGCGATGCCGGTGTAGATCTTCTGCAGCCAGGGAGCGAAGACCAGGATCCCCCACAGGCCCCAGACCACGGAGGGGACCACGGCCAGCAGGTCGACCACGTAGATGATCGGCCGGGCCCACCGGCGCGACACCACCTCGGTGAGCAGCAGGGCGATGGCCACGCTGACCGGAACGGCCATCACCAGGGCGATCACCGCCGTGACGGCCGTGCCGTACACGAAGGCCATCGGGCCGAACTTGTCTTTCCCGGTGTCCCAGTTGGTCGAGAAAATTCCGGAGAGGCCCTCGTGACTGAACCACGACGCGGACTGCTGGCTGGTCGAATACGCGATCAGGACCAGGATCACCAGCACCAGAAGGCCGGACGCCAGCGCGAGGATCTGGAAGGTCCGGTCGCCGAGCGGCCGCCGCTGCGACAGCGGGCCGGCGGACCCGGCCGCCTGGGCCGGGTCCGCCTGCGCCACCGTGCTCATGACGATGAACCCGTCTGAGCTTCGATCACCAAGCTCACCCCTCAGGAGGTGATCTTGTCGAGCTGAGCCACGGCCTGCTGGTCGAGGCTGGACGGCAGCGGCGCGTAGCCGAGCTGGTCGAGCAGCTTCTGGCCGTCCCCGAGCAGGTAGCCGAGGTACGCCTTGAGCATGGCCGCGTCGTTCGCGTTCGGCTGCTTGGCGTACACCAGGTCCCAGGACTGGTAGGTGATCGGGTAGGCGGTCGCGCCCGAACCCCAGACCGCCGCGAAGGTCAGGTCCGGCTTCACCGTGACCCCGGCGGCCGACGCGGACGCCCCCGCCGACGATGGCGCAACGAAACTGCCGGACTTGTTCTTGACCGAGGCCATGCTCAGGCCCGAGGCTTTGGCGTCGGTGTAGTCGACGTAGCCGATGGCGCCGGGAGTGGACTTGATGATCTGCGCCACGCCGCCATTACCGTCGCCGGCCCGGGCGGTCGAGGGCCATTTGATGGTGGAGTCGCTGCCGAGCGACCAGGCGCTGCCCACGGCGTCCTGGATGAACAGGGTGAAGTTCTGCGTCGTGCCCGAGGAGTCGGAGCGGACGGCCAGGGTGATCGGGGTGCCAGGCAGGCTGACCCCGGCGTTGTCCGCCTTGATGGCCGGATCGTTCCAGGTCTTGATCTTGCCCTGGAAGATGTCCGCGATGACCTTCGGGTCCAGTTTCAGGTTGCTCACGCCGGACAGGTTGTATGACATCGTGATCGGGCCGATGATGACCGGGAAATACAGCACCGTCTTGCCCTGGAAGCCGGACGCCTCCTTGGCCGGGATCGGGGAATCCGAGCCCGCGAAGTTGACGGTGCCCGAAGCCAGGTCCGTCCGGCCCTTGCCGGAGCCGCCGCCGCCGTAGTTGACGGTGATACCCGGCTGCGATGACTTGAACGCGGAGATCGCTGCCTGCTGGAAGGTGAGCTGGAACGAAGAGCCGCTGGCGTTCAGCGTGCCGCTGAGGTTAGAGCTGCCTGAGGAAGAGCCCCCGGCCGCCGCCGAACCAGAGCCGCTACTCGCCGGGGAGCTGCTGCTGCTCGACGAGGAGCATGCGCCCAGGACCAGCGCCAAGGCGGCGACGGATACCCCCGCCGCCGCGACCCGCTGTCTGTATCGAAGCTGCATATTCAGTACCCCTCAGTTTTCTTTTCCGGCCGCTATGAGTGCAGCCTCGGACGGCCGGTCATCCGGTAAGACCGTGTGTGCGAGACCAGTTTGGCCGCGTTGGCGGTACCTGCGGGGAAATGGAATATGGATAAGAGGGGGCTGGAAGGTTAAGTTCTGGTGTCCTACCTTTACGGCAGTGCGCAACGGGCGGCTCGGCGGCCCCGCTGGCCAGGCTCTATCACAGGTCTGACGGTAGATTTCACGCCGCCGGGGGCGGGCGCAGGCAGCGCGGATATCGGGGCCGGGCGTCGGGCCCATGGTCACCGTATGGCTCCTGGTCCGGCGCCGGCGTCTTTACTGAAGATCCCGTTCAGCTATATGACATCAAGTGGCCGTCTGTTCGTTCCTCTTTTGTTCAATTCCCGTTTACCTGTGCTGCATATCAATGGGCGTGGGCAGGCAGGATCCTGCCGTCCCGCGCTCCGGTCGAGGACGAGTGAGGGCAGAAGTTGTCGTTGGATGCGGAACAGGCGCAGGCACCTTCCCGTAGCGGTGCGGGCAGGCGTGCGCTGGCCGCGATCACCCTCGCCGTAGCCGCCCTCGCCCTGGCCGCCCTGGCCGCCTGCAGCAGCCCGGCCCCGCTGACGATGGCATCCTCCCCCGGGGCGGCGGCCACCGCCGAGGCCGTGACGCTGCCGACGGCGCCCGCGGCCACCGCCCAGACGCTGTCGGAAACCGGCAGCTCGCTGATGGCACCGCTGTTCGCCCGCTGGGGACCTGCCTACCATGCGCGGTTCTCCCAGGTGACCGTGCGTACTACGAGTTCGTCCTCGGGCACCGGCATCGACTCCGCCGCGGCCGGCACGGCCGATATCGGCGCGTCCGACGCCTACCTGTCCCTGGCCACCCTGGCCAAGCACACGCACCTGGTGAACATCCCGCTGGCCGTCGCCGCGCTCATGGTGGTCTACAACGTGCCGGGGATCAGCCCGGCGGCACACCTCAAGCTCGACGGCAAGCTGCTGGCGCGGATCTACGCCGGGCAGATCACCAGCTGGGATGACCGGGCCATCGCGGCCGTGAACCCGGGCGTGAGGCTGCCGGGCACCCGCATCGTGCTGGTTCACCGGGGCGACGACTCGGGCAGCACCTTTCTGCTCACCTCGTACCTGAACGCCCAGGATCCGACGGACTGGAGCAACTCGCTGATCGGCACCACGGTCGCCTGGCCGCGGCAGCCGGGCGAGCTCAGCGCGACCGGCACGGACGCGGTCATCAGCAGCGTCAGGTCGGCGCCCGGTTCCATCGGCTACGTCGGCGTGAGCTACCTGTCCCAGGTCAGGACGGCGGGCGAGGGCGAGGCCGCGCTCGGCAACTCGGCGGGCAGCTATGTGCTGCCGGCCGCGGGCACGATCCAGGCGGCGCTGGCCAGCTTCACCAACACGCCGGCCATCGAGACCATCTCGCTGGTCAACGGGTCAGGGGCGCGGGCCTATCCCATCGTCAACTACGAGTACGCCATCGTGAGCACCGTGCGGGGCAGCGCCGTCCGGGCGCGGGACCTGCGGGCGTTCCTGAGCTGGGCGATCACCAGCGGTGCCGCTCAGCTGGCGAAGGTGAACTTCCAGCCCCTGCCGTCGTCCGTGGTCACCCTGTCCGGTACGCAGATCGCCAAGATCAAAGGCTGATACATGACCACGCGATATCCGGGATGAGCGCTGACGCCTCCGGACGTGACCGTCCGGTTTCCCTGCAGCCAGCCCCGCCGCCCGCGGAGGCGGCGCCTCCGGACGGCTCCGGTGTCGTGCACGACCGCGGGCCGCTCCGGGCCACCACCGTGCTCGCCGACCGGATGGCCGCGGCGCTGGTGCACCGCGAGCCGGGCTGGCGGCTGCCCCGGCGCACCGCGCTGGCCCGGCGGTACAACGTCAGCCTGACCGAGATCGACGCCGCGCTCGGTGACCTGGCCCGGCGCTCTCTCGTCCGGCGGCTGCCCGACGGGCAGCTGTACCGGGCTAGCCCGGCCGACTACTGGATCCCGGTGGAGGGCGCGGTCGGCCTCGGCACGCGGCTGGATCCGATGGGCGGGGCGATCACCTGCCAGACCCGGCACGTCTCGCGCCGCGAGGCGCCCCAGGACATCGCCTGGGCACTGCGACTGCCATCGGGCGCGCCGATCCGGGTCGTCCGGTGCGTCTGGGTGTCCGCAGGCGACCCGGCCGCTGTGTCCACCGCCTACCTGAACGATCCGCCCGGCGACGAGGGCGCCGAGCCTGACCAGGAGCAGGACGAGCCGGTGCCCTCGCTCGGTTCGGTACTGAACGGCCTGCCCGCCGCCGCGGTCAGCGTCGAGATGTCCCCGCCGCAGCCATCCGTCGCCCGGAGCCTGCGGCTGTCGCCCGGGCAGCCGGTGATCGCGGTCACGGTCAGGTTCGACGACGCCGCCACCGGGGAGCCCGCCGGGCTCACCGTGGTGATGCTGAGGCCAGAGTTGTTCAGGGTCGCGATTGACACGACTGAGGCGCCCGCCAGCACGCCCTGAGCACGCCCTGAGCGGGCCCCCGGCGGGCCTGCGCTAGCTGGGGAGCAGCGAGTGATGTCCGTGATTCGGGTGATGCTCGTGGTTCTGCTGGTGCCCTGCCGTCTCGTCTCATGTGGCGCCATTAACGGCATCGATGGAGCGTCTATGCCGCCGGGGCGGCATCGATGGAGCATCAATGCCGTTGCTGGAAGCGGGGGCGGGGGACGGGTGGGGTCTGTGGTGTGGATGGGGGCCCTGAGGCCGGGGTCCGTACCGCCGGGGCCGGGGCTGGGACAGACGGCAGGCACCGTGAGCACCGTAGGGTCACCCGTGACCCACTGGCCCTAAGGGAACCACCGGTCTGGATGTCGTTCGCGCGGATGTCCCCTGCCGCGGCGTGCCAGCCTGGACATACGCGCGTTGTACCTGGGACGCTGGGTCCCGAGACGCCGGCCGAGGTCGTGACAGAGGCGGAATAAATGCCACGGCGTGCCCGATACCTTGTCCCCCGGGGCCTGCCCCGCCGTGACGAGA
The DNA here is from genome assembly GCA_025934635.1 of Streptosporangiaceae bacterium. Next base: position 24,142 of record JAICWX010000069.1, read on the forward strand.
TCCTCGCAGTATGCGTGGTGCTCGCGGTCTTGGTGCACCTGCTGTTCGCCCAGCTGACGATCATCCTCGCCGCCGTGTTCTACCTGGTGACCAAGCTGACCAGATGGCGCCTGTCGTGGCTGGCGATCCCGGCAGTGGCCGGCCTGGCCTGGACCGCGACCGGGGTCGGGGCCGCGCTGGCCGGCTATACCGCCGGAGCCGCCCGGATAGTCGGCTACCTGGGCGAACGCGGCCATCAGGCCGGTCACCTGCTGCACTTCACCGGCGCCTACGCGGGCGTCGGCACCTGGCTGCCGCGTCAGCTGCCGCTCGCCCTGGTCGTCGGCGCCGTCGAAGCTGCCCTGGCCGGCTGGCTGAGCTGGCTGCACACCGACGAGCAGGACCTGCGCCCGGCCCGGCCGGGCCTGATCGTGGCCGCCCGGCGTGCGGCCGTGATCCACGCGATCCGGTCCGGCGGGGTGGTCGGCAGGGATGGCGGCTGCCTGGGGGTGACGGCCGGGTCGGGCGACCGGATCACGCTGTCCTGGGCCGAGGCGTCCGGCAGCGTAGCGGTCTGCGGCTCGGCCGCGCCCGACGTGCTGACGACCGGCTTCCAGCTCGTGCACGCCGCCGTCCGCCGGCGCAAGCCGGTGTTCGCCGTGGATCACACCGGCGATCCGGCGCTGGCCGGTCAGCTCGCGGCGGTCTGTGCCGCGGCGGGCGTGACGCTGCTGGTGTTCGGCGGCAGCGGCAGTGCGGGGGAACTGCCTGGCGTGCCCGGGCCGGCCGGTGCCGTGAAGTCGGCTGGCGCTATGAAGCCTGCCGGAGCCGCGGCCTCGCGGGCCCGGGTCGCCTGCTACGAGCCGTTCCGGCACGGCTCGCCGGGCCGGCGGGCGGCGCTGATCACGACCATGCTCAGCTGGGAGGGCCCGGGCCGCCAGTACCGGCGCAGCTGTACCTCCTATCTTGACGACGTCTTCGAGCTGCTCGACGCGGCTCCCGGCGACCCGCGCGTTCCGGTGCTCGACGACGTCATCCACCTGCTCAACCCCGTGGCCATGCGGGCGCGGCTGGAATACGTGCCCGGCGGTTATCCCCGGCGCGATGTGCTGGCCGAGCGGATCCGGGTCACGGCCAGCCTCGTCAGCGCCGAGCCCGCCACTATCGCCGGGCTCAGCCAGCAGCTGCGGGAACTACGCGAGTCGCCGTTCGGCCGCTGGCTGCGCCCGTCGCCCGACGGCCCGGCGGCGGACATCGACCTCGGCCGCGCGGTCACCGACCGCTCCGTGGTGCTGTTCCGGCTCGGCGGTCCGGCGGCCCCCGAAAGTTCGGCGATGCTCACCCGCCTGATCTGCCAGGACCTGCTGGCCGCCGGGCCGGTGCGGAACGGGACCGGCCCGGACGGCAACGGCCTCATCTGGCTGGCCGAGTGCGCCGCCCTGCCGCGCCAGCCGGTCAGCGACCTGATCGCCCGCGGCCGGGCCGCCGGGCTGCCGGTGCTCGCGGCCACCACGTCGGCGCCGGTCGCGGCGGACCTGGCGGACCTGGTCAACGTGGTGGTGGCCCACCGGATGACGGACGCCGCGGCCGCGCGGCGGCTGTCCGCGGTTGCGGCCGGCCTCCGGCCCGGACCCGGTCAGCCGCCGGAGCCAGGAGCCGCCGCGGACTCCGGGGCGCAGGCCGCCGACCCGGCCGCGTTGCGCGCCGGTGAGTTCCTGCTGGCGGTGCAGGATCCACCCCGGCTGATCCCGGGTGGGCTCCTGGTCCGGGCCCGGGTACCCCAGGTGGTCCGGGGCGGCCCCGCGGCCACGCCGCGGGGCGCCTGGGAAGGCGCGTGACGGCCCCCCGGGCCGGCCAGCTCCGGCTGGGCTGGCAGTACGCCATGGCATACCCGGACCCCGGGCCGCCGCCGCGCCGTCCCACGCCGCCCGAGCCCGAGCGGCTCAGCCCGGACTGGGCGGCTGCCCAGCGCCGCGCGGAGAGCCAGCTCAACCGGCCGCTGAAGGCCGTGTTCGCCGTCGCCGTCGTGCTCGGCCTGGTGCTGGTCGCGCTCGGCGCGGCCGGCTCGCTCGGCGCTCTCCTCACCGGGCTCGCGGTGACCTGCTGCGCGCTGGTCGCGGCCGTCAGCGGGTATGCCCTCTGGCAGGGTGAGCGCGCCCTGCGGTCGAGGATGTCCGATGAACGCGCGCGGATCGGCCGGGCGCGGGAGGCCCAGGAGAGCCGCCTGTTCGCCTGGCAGGCCGAGCACGCGGCCCAGATGCGGGAGTGGCAGGCCCGGCGGCTCGCCTACGACCGGCAGAAACGCTGGTACGCGGTCCGCGTCCCGCAGGACGGGCCCCGCATGGACATCGCCGGCGGCACGCTCTCGGGCTGGTCCGCGATACTCACCACGGCCGCGGCCGGCCAGCTGGCGGCCGGCGGCGAGGTCACGGTGCTGGACCTGACCGGGGCCGCGGTGGCGCTTGACCTGCTCGGCTTCGCGCGGGCCCGCGGTACCGACCCGCTGGTCTGGGTGCTGCCCGGTGACCTGCCCCGGCTCAACCTGACCGGCGGGCTCAGCCGCGAGGCCCTGGCGGACCTGTGGTCGGCGGTAGCCAGCGCGGTCGGCGGACCCGGCCCGGCCGGTGATCCTTCCCTTGGCCGGGCCCGGGTCCTGGAATCCCGGCTGCGCGAGCTCGCCGCGGCCGGCACCGGGCTCGTGCCGCCGCCGCCCAGCGCGCTGCGCGTGATCGCGCTGGACCAGCGAGTGGGCGCGGCCAGCAGCCGGATGCTCGGCACCTATCTGACGGTCGCGCTGACCCACCGGCTGCACAGTAACCCCCGGCCCAGTGGCTCCCGGCCCAGTGACCCTGAGCACCGGGCCCGGCCCGGGGCGGCCGGGCCGCACATGCTGTTCGTCCTCGGCGCGGACAAGCTGCGCGGCGACACGCTGGACCGGCTCAGTGACGCGTGCGAGCGGTCGGCAACCGGACTCGTGCTGGCCTACCAGGGCATCCCCGCGCATGTCCGGCCGCGCCTCGGCCACGGGAACACCGTCACCGCCTTCATGCGGCTGGCCGGCGCCGAGGACGCCCGGGCCGCGAGCGAGGAGCTAGGGACCGGCCACCGCCTGGTGCTGCCGCAGCTCACCGAGACCATCGGCGGCCTCGCCAGCGACACCGCCGGCGGTGTGTACACCAGTACGGTCAGCGCGACAGGTGCCGGCGAGGCCAGCGGCGGCGAGGGCGAGGCAGCCGCCGCCGAGATCAGGGTGACCACCGGGTGGGGAATGGCGACCGCGAAGGCGACGGCGGACAGCGAATCGTTCGCGCAGGCCCTCGAGCGCTCCCGTGAATTCCTGGCCGGGCCGGACGAGCTCCGGCACCTCCCGGCCAGCGCGATGATCATCAGGTACGCCGGACCGGGTGGCGGGCAGGTGGTGCTGGCCGACGTCAACCCGGGCATCGGCGGGCTGGCCGCCGCCACCGAGCTGACCCTGGAGGAAGTCCGTGCCCGGCCGGCCGAGGAGACGCCGGATCCGGCCGGTCCCGCCGACGGCGACGCATCGCTTCCCGGTGCCGCGGCCCCGTCTGCGGTCCCGGGCCGGCCGGCGCCCAATGTCGGGCCGCCGCCGCGGCGCCTGGACTGGCGGCGGGGGCGCTTCTAGACCTGCGTCCGGGTTCTGCGCCGATAGCGGTGGCGTATCTGACAGTAACCTGATATTCACTCAAGGTGACCATCCTGCCGGGCGCGGCCGCCGTCCTGGCCGAGCTCAGCTCGGCCCGGACGCCGTGGCTGGCGCTGGTCCCGGTCGGCTCGGCGGACCGCAGCCTCCTCGCCGCGGTGCCCCGGGACGTCACCGTCATCGACATCACGGACCCGCAGGCTGTACCGGTGACGGTCAATCCGCTCGAACCCGCGCCCGGGTATCCGGTCCAGGCCCACGCCGACCGGCTGGCCGGGCTGTTCGAGGCGGCGTTCGGCCTCGGCGAGCCGGTCGCCGGGGCGGTGCGGGCCGGACTGCGGCGCGCCTACGCGGACGGCGGCTGGGACATGTTCACCGGCGCCGCCCGTCCCGGCGCGGTCAGTCCGCCCGCGGTCCCCGCCTTCCGCCAGCTCAAGCTGGCCGCCGTGGATGCGACCCGGGACCTGGGCTACGACCCGGGCATGCAGGCCGGCGTCCGCGGCTTCCTCGAAGCCCGGCTGGACGCGCTGTGGGCCGGCCCGGCTGGCCTCTTCCTCGAAGGGGGTCATCCGGCCGCCCTGGCATCGCTGCTCCGGGGAAACGTGCTCGTGACCGGCAGCGGCCTGGCCGACGGGCAGGCGAGCTGGTTCCTGACCGGAGTGCTGCTGCTCCGGCTGGCCGAGCAGCTGAGCCACCCGGCCGCCAGGGCGGGCCCGCTTGCCTGCCAGGAGCCCCGGCCGGATAACCGCGTCCAGGCGGGCGTCCCCAAGCCGGTCATCGTCATCGCCGTCCCCGGCGGCGCGCCAGTATCCAGTGGCTCGCTGGTTCCCGGTGGGCCGGCCGAACCAGGGCAGCCGGCCTTTTCGGCGGGGTCAGAGCTGTCGGCCCGGGGGGCGGCGTGGTTCGGCGGCCTGCTCGAGGACCTGCGGCGAGCCGGGGCAGGCGTCGTGGTGGCCCCGGTGGAGGAAGGCGACCGCTCCGCATCGGAGCCGCCGCTGGGACTCGAGGCCGCCCTGCCCGTGAGCGTCGCGTCCGGCGATGCCCAGGACGGCGAAGGCACAGCAACGCCCGGCGGTGGCCCCGCAGTGACGGGACAGCTGGCCGGGCGCCGTTCGGCGGCGTGCGGTGAGCGGTGCAAGCGGCGGCCGTGCAGCGGATACGAGGTACACGCCGCCGGATTGCTGGCCGGAGATCCCGGCCAGGCCTGGCTCCGGCTCTGGGTGCAGGCGCTGGTACTGGCCTTCCTGACCGGCCGCCCGCTGCCCGGGGTGCCGGCCCCGCTGCGGGCAGGCGGCCAGGCGCTCAGCCCTCGCGGGCGCGAGTGCCTGCTGGCGACGGTGGTCGAGGTGGCGGTCGGGGCCCGTGCACACGCGCTGCGACCGTGCTATGACCCGCGCTGCCTCACCGCGGTCGTCGCCACGGTGGCGGGCCGGATGCTGGCGGACGGCGACGCCGTCCCCGCCCGGGCCGGATCCGTCTGGATCATCCCGCAGGTTCGCTGGCTGCACGAGATGGAGCGGCTCAGCCCGTTCGGCCGCGACCGCCTCCGTCCGGATGACATCGCGCCGCCACTCGACTTCGGCCTGGCCGGGCTGCCCGACTGGCCGGGGATACGGGTCGCGGACCGGCTTTCCGGGCTGCGGGGGCACCCGCTGGCGATGGAAGCGGAACGCAACCGGACGGCCGCCATGACCGCCCTGCTCGGTGACGGCCGGGCGGATCTCGACGCTGATCTTGCGATCGCGGGGATGGGGATCAGCCCGCCACGGCGGCTGCGCCACACGGCCCGGGCGATGGGGGCCGCCGGACACGGCGGGCAGCCGGGCTGGCTGGAAGTCGTGCTGTCCTGGCCGCGCCGGCTCATCGGGGCGGCCGCTCCGGACCCTGGACATGGACCGGACCGCGACCGGATAGCATCAGGCCGAGATGAGCACTAGCAGCGCGCCGTCCCGGCGTTCCAGCCTTCCCCTCCGGGCCCGCCTGGCCACCACGGTCGGCGGCGCGGCCGGCCGGGCTTCGAGGCTGGCCGGCCGCGGCGACGGATCGGTCATCGGCGGAATCATCGGCCTGCGGCTCCAGCCGGATCTGCTCTCGCTGCTCGCCCGCGGGCGGCAGGTGGTCCTGGTGACCGGCACGAACGGCAAGACCACCACGACCAGGCTCATCGCGGCCGCGCTCGAAGCTCTCGGGCAGCCGATCGCATCCAACGCGTTCGGCGCGAACATGGAAGCCGGCCTGGTCTCCGCGCTGGCCAAGGCCCCGGACGCCACCCTGGCCGTGCTCGAGGTCGACGAGAAGTACATGCCGGCCATGCTGACGGCCACGAACGCCCGGGTGGTCGTGCTGCTGAACCTGAGCCGGGACCAGATGGACCGCGCGGCGGAGATCTGGATGCTCGCCCGCCGCTGGCGGGAGGCCCTGGCCGCGGCCCCGGGCTGCCAGGTCATCGCGAACGCCGACGACCCGCTGGTGGCGTGGGCGGCCGGGCAGGCTCGCCAGGTCACCTGGGTGGCTGCGGGCCAGCGCTGGCATGACGACTCCTGGTGCTGCCCGAACTGCGGGTCGCACCTGCGCCGCGACGACGAGGACTGGTACTGCGGCGAGTGCACGAACCGGCGGCCTCCGGTCCGCTGGGCCCTGGTGGGTGACGAGATGATCGACCCGGCCGGCCGGTCCCGGCCGCTCGACCTGGCTCTACCCGGCCGGGCCAACCGGTCCAACGCCGTGGTCGCGCTGGCCGTCGCCGAGGTGTTCGGCATCAGCGCCACGCAGGCGGTCGGGCCGGTCGGGCAGGTGCGGTCGGTGGCCGGCCGGTACACGCAGGTCGAGCGGAACGGCACGGCGCTGCGGCTGCTGCTGGCGAAGAACCCGGCCGGCTGGCTGGAGGCGCTCGACGTCCTGGTGCCGCCGCCGGTGCCCGTGCTGCTGGCGGTGAACGCCCAGACGCCGGACGGCAAGGACACCTCCTGGCTGTGGGATGTGGACTACCGCAGGCTCCGCGGGCGGCCCGTGTTCGTGGCTGGGGAACGCCGGCTCGACCTGGCGGTCCGGCTGGAGGCCGACGAGGTGCCGTTCCGGATGGTCGGGAACATCGACGAGGCGGTCGAGCAGGCCCGCAGCAAGTCCATGGACGTGATCGCCAACTACACCGCGTTCCAGCAGATCCGCACGGCCCTCGGCCGCGTCGGCTGAACGGGGCCAGCGGAAGACCGGGGCCAGCGGAAGACAGAGCGGAAGGCAGGACTGACGATGGACGAGCGCCGGGGACGGCACGAGGCCGGGCCGGCCCAGCGGGGGCCGTCGGCCGTCCGGCTGGTCTGGGTGTACCCGGACCTGCTGAGCACCTACGGCGACCGGGGAAACCTGCTCGTGCTCGCCCGCCGGGCCCGGCTGCGCGGCCTGCCGGTCGAGATCGCCGAGGTCAACTCCGACCAGCAGGTGCCTGTGGACGGTGACATCTACCTGCTGGGTGGCGGCGAGGACCTGCCGCAGATCCTGGCCGCCCGCCGTCTCGCGGCGGGGGGCGGGCTGGCCGCGGCCGCGAGCCGCGGCGCGGTGGTATTCGCGGTCTGCGCCGGCTACCAGATCATCGGCACCGAGTTCGGCGGGGTGGAGGGCGAGCCGGTGGCAGGGCTGGGGCTGATCGACATCCGCAGCGGTCGCGGCGAGCGGCGCGGGGTCGGCGAGATCACCGCGGACGTCGACCCGGCCCTGGGCGTCGACCGGCTCACCGGCTTCGAGAACCACCAGGGCGTGACCCGGCGCGGTCCGAACGTCAAGCCGCTGGCCACCGTGGTCACCGGCGTCGGCAACGGAGACGGGACGGAAGGCGCCTACTTCGGCCGGATCGTCGGCACCTACCTGCACGGCCCGGCGCTGGTCCGCAACCCGGGCCTGGCCGACATGCTGCTCAGCTGGGTGGCTGGCCCGCTGCCCGCGGTCGACCCGCGGCAAGAAGACCTGGTGACCAGATTGCGCGCGGACCGCCTGGCCGCCGCCCAGCCCGCCCCCGCCTAGCGCGGCACGGCCGCGGCCGTTCCCGGCTAGTCCGGGGAACTGGCTCGCGCTGTCCCCTGTCCCCGTCTGCCCCGTCCTCGTCCACCTGCTCCAGGACGCCAGGCCTCAGCGCGCAAACCTGATTACGGGCACTCGGTCTCGCTTCTCGCGCCACCGGGGTAGTAAATATTTTCGCATTAGACTTCATTTTCGTTGCCAGATTGCCCGTCATGCGATATTGTGTTCTACGAGTCAATTCTCCCGGACGAGGGAGGTGTCATGCCTCCAGGACCGGCTCACGCGGATCCCGCCTCAGAGCCCGGTGATCCTCTTCCCGCTCCTGACTGGATGTCGGCGGCGGAGTGGGAGGCGTGGTGTGATGCCACCGCCGACGTTGACGAGCCGCCCGCTCTCGGTGACGGCGAGGAGGAGCCGAGGGCTGCGGCTGACGACCTGACGCTCGGGTCGTCCGGGTTCGCGTCGGGAAACGTGCTGGATGCGCAGCCTGGTGGAGGGACGCTCGCGTTTTTCGCCGAGAGCGCCGCGGGAACTGACGGCCGGTACGCGGGTGTCTCGGATAGCGAGCTGGACGGGGTGGTCTCTGCCTGGGGCCGGGTCGAGGCGTATGCGTGCGCCCGTAAGCATGCGGCGGTGGCGGAGTTCATCCGGCGCCGCGCTGAGCCGGGCTGCGCGGCTGATGCGGTGTCGGGGATGCCGGCGGTGTGGGATGAGTTCGCGGTGGATGAGCTGCGGTTGCTGTTCGCGGAGGGCCGGGGTGCGGCGGAGGAGCTGATGAGCCGGGCGCATGACCTGGCGGTCAGGCTGCCCGGCACGATGGGCCTGTTCGGGGCGGGGCGGCTGGCGGAGTCGCGGGTGAAGATCATCGTGTCCGCGACGGCGCCGCTGGACCGGGATGAGGCGCGGGCGGCGGA
>JAICWX010000073.1 GCA_025934635.1 Streptosporangiaceae bacterium
GCTCCGCGGCGGTCACTTCGCCCAGGTCTTCGGCCTGGGCGAGCGGTTCGGCGCGGACCGGATCCGGGACGTGCCGATCTCCGAGGCGGCCATGGTCGCGGCGGGCGTCGGCGCCGCCCTGGGCGGGATGCGGCCCGTGGTCGACCTGAACTTCCTCGATTTCGCGTTCGGCGGCATGGACGAGCTGTGCAACCAGGCGGCCAAGATCCACTACATGTTCGGCATCCCGGTGCCGATGGTGATCCGCGCCACCAACGGCGTCGCCTTCGGCGGCGCCCAGCACAACAACGTGATCGAGTCCTGGTTCGCCGAGATGCCCGGCCTGAACGTCGCCGTGCCGGCCACCGCCGCGGACACCAAGGGCCTGATCAAGACCGCGCTGCACCTGGACGACCCGGTCCTGTTCCTCATGCACAAGGCGCTCACCGGTGTCCGCGGCGAGGTCGGCGGCCCGGGCGACTACATCCCGTTCGGCCTGGCCAGTATCGTGCGGGAGGGCGGCGACGTAACGCTGATCGGCTACGGCGCGACCGTGCGCACCTGCGTGGCGGCGGCCGGACAGCTAGCCGACCAGGGCGTTTCCGCCGAGGTGATCGACCTGCGCACCCTGTACCCGCTGGACCTCGAGACCGTCACCGCCTCGCTGCGCAAGACCGGCCGGGCGGTCATGGTCGACGAGAGCCCGGGGTACGGCGGCGTGAGCGCGGAGATCGCGGCGTCGCTCACCGAAGCCGCGTTCGACTACCTGGACGGGCCGGTCATGCGGGTGCACGCGCCGCATTCGCCGGTACCGCAGAGCCGGGTACTGCTCGAGGCGCTGCTGCCCGGCGGCGAGCAGGTCGCGGCCGCGGCCCGGGCGCTGATCGCGCGCGGCTGACCCCCGGTCACCCCGGGCGCCTCATCCCCCCGAGGCGCCTGGGGCCCGGTCCCGCGCTTGACGAAGACCGGGCGCCTCGGGAAGAGTGTGTTTCACGGCGACGACCGGTCGCCGAGCCGTGGAACATCCGCCCCGGCCGGGGTTCCGCAGGCGAAGGGGATTCGCCCTCTCGGTCGTCACTGTCACAGGCCATCTTCCTGCACCGCGTCGCTGGGGGACGAGGGTGTCACGGGGAGGCTTGTCGTGACCAAAGACGCCAGCTTCAAGAAGGTCGTCCGGCGCCACGCCGGGGAGACCGGCCAGCGTTACACCGAAGCGCTGACGGACCTGGAGGGTCTCGGTGCGCGCATGCACCACCAGCCGGTCCCTGAGCAGCTGCTCGTTCACCTCCGGGACCGCTACGGGATCGACCCGGTCGCGGCGACGAAGCTGAGCGCGCACAAGACCTACGTATTCCGCATCGACCGCAAGGACGGCAGCCCGTGGGTCGCCCGCGCGTTCCCGCCCGCCCGGCCGCGGGCCGGCGTGGAGGGCGACGCCGCCATCTTGCGGTTCCTGGAGCGGCACGACTATCCCGCGGAGCGCCTGGCGGCCGGCGATGCGGTATCGGACTTCGATGGCAGCGCGGTCCTGGTGACGCGGTTCGTCGAAGGCGCCCGGCTTCCCGGCGGTGCCGCGAAGTTCGCCATGATGGGTGAGCTGCTCGGACGGCTGCACGCGCTGCCCTCCGACGAAACCGCCGACCGTCCGGGTGGGGCCAGCGGCGAGGACCCGAGTCGTGAGGGCACGCCGCGCCAGGACCTGCTGGCGGCCCTGTCGTTTCTCGACGCCGTCGACACGAAGGTCGGGCCGGCCGAGCGCGAGCGATTCGAGCAGCTCCGCGACCAGGTGCGCGCGGCCGACGACGGTCACGGCCTGCCGGAGGGCCTGCTGCACGGCAATCTCCTGCACGCACCCGACCACGCCATACTGACCGGGCACGGGCCAGTCGCGATCAACTGGAAGGCGTCCGGGCGCGGTCCGCGCCTGGCCGACTTCGCTTACCTGATCTGGGGCACCGGTTCGTGGCACCCGCGACGGCCGGACCAGGAGCGGATCGACGCTGCCGTCAGCGCCTACCGCCGGCATGTCGAGCCGACCGGCGACGAACTCGGCCGGCTCGAGGCGGTCATGCGCATCCGGCCGCTCTACCTCGCCTGCTTCGGCTACCGGCGCGCCCTCACCAGCGGCCAGGCTTTCAGCGAGTGGGGCTTCATCGAGCCACCCGGGTACTTCAGCTCTACCGCGGCCGCGACCCGGGCCGCGTTCAGCCGGCAGGCCGGCATCCCGCCGCCCGGCTAGGCCGCCCCGGTGGTCCGGACGTGCAGGTCGGTCCACTCGCGGACGTCCGGCCGCAGTTCCAGCCCGAGGCCCGGGCCGGGCGGGGGCGTGACGCGGCCCGCCTCGAGCCGGGGCAGCTCGGTCACCAGGTCCCGGTACCAGCCGTGGTAGAAGGCCCGGACCGTTTCCTGCAGCACCGCGTTCGGCAGGTGCGCGGACAGGTGGCAGCCGGCCGTCAGCACCACGGGGCCGGTGCAGTCGTGCGGCGCGACCTGGACCCCGTATGTCTCGGCCAGCGCAGCGATCTTCACCGCTTCGGAGATGCCGCCGGTCCAGCCGACGTCGAACATCAGGTACCCCACCGCCCCGGTGCGCAGCAGGCGCTGGTAGTCGAAGCGGGTCCCGATGGTCTCGCCCACGGTGAGCGGGATGGACGTGCGGTCGGCGAACCGGGCCAGCGCCTCGGGACTGTCGACCCGGAACGGGTCCTCGATCCAGAACAGGCCGAACTCCTCCACTGCCCGCGCGATCGTCAGGGCGGCCTGCGGTGACCACAGCGAGTGCATCTCCAGCAGGATGTCCATGTCATCCCCGGCGGCGGCGCGCGTCCGCTCGATGATCTTGACCCCGGCACGCAGGTCGGACCGGCCGATCCAGCCGCCGCCGGTCCGCAGGGCGGCCTCGTCGAAAGGCCAGATCTTCATGGCGGTCAGGCCGTCCGCCCGCAGGCTCGCGACCAGTTCCTCCGGACGGGTCACCGAGGCGAGCAGGTCCTCGTACTCCCCGGCCGGCTCGGTATCGCCCAGGCCCCACCGCTTGCGGTTCACGTTGCTCGACGAGCCGCCGTAGCCGGGGCCCGCGCAGGTGTTGTAGGCCCGGACCGAGTCCCGGACCGGCCCGCCGAGCAGGCGGTAGACCGGCAGCCCGGCGACCTTGCCGAGGATGTCCCACAGCGCGATGTCCACCGCCGAGGTGGCCCGGACCGCCACCGACGAGCCGCCGAAGCCGATGAACTGGCGGTGCGCGGTCGCCCAGGCCCGCGCGATGTCCCGCGGGTCGGTGCCGATCAGCTCCGGTGCCGCCGTCTCGTGCAGGTACGCCTCGACCGCGGCCACGCCGACGCAGGTCTCACCCAGGCCCGTGATCCCGGCGTCGGTGTGAACCTGGACGAACAGCAGGCTCGGCTGGCGGTCCGTCCGGATGGTCTCGATGTGCGTGATGCGCACGGGGCATCCTCCTCCTTGCGATCGGGCGGGAAGGGCGTCAGCCGGCGGGCTTGTTCGCGGGGGAACGCGGCGGCCGGCCGGTCAGCACGCGCCGCACGTCCTCGCACGCGCGCACCACGACGTCCCGCTGGGCCTCGGCCGAGTACCAGGCCCCGTGCGGGGTGATCAGGACGCGCGGATCGGCCAGCAGCGGGCTGCCCGCGGCCGGCGGCTCGGCCGCCAGCACGTCCAGCGCCGCCCCGGCGATCTCCCCCGCCCGGATCGCGGCGGCCAGCGCCGCCTCGTCGACGAGACCGCCGCGGGCGGTGTTGATGAGCACGGCCGTGGGTTTCATCGCCCGCAGGGCGGCCGCGTTGATCAGCCGGTCGGAATCCGGGGTCAGCGGGACGTGCAGCGAGATGAAATCCGACTCGGCCAGCAGCGTGTCCCAGCTGGCGGGCTCGCAGCCGGCCGCCCGGATGTCCTCGCCGGACTGGTACGGATCGCAGACCAGCACGCGCAGGCCCAGGCCGCGTCCCTTGCCCGCGGCCGCCCGGCCGATCCGGCCGAACCCGGCGATGCCGAGCGTCTGCTCCGACAGGCGGCGGATGGTGCCGGCCCCGACGGAGTTCCACTGGCCCGCCCGGACCAGGTCCAGGTACTGCGGGATCCGCCGGGCGCAGGCCAGCAGCAGCGCGATCGCGTGGGTCGAGACCTCGTCGACCGAGTAGTCAGCGACATAGGTGACCTGGACACCGCGGCGGGCGGCCCCGTCGAGGTCGATGCTGTCCAGGCCGGTGCCGACCCGGGCCACGACCTTGCAGGCCGGCATCGCGTCCAGGACGGCCTCGGTCACCTCCTGGACCGTCACCATAAGCGCGTCGGCGTCCGCAAGACCGGACAGGCCGGACAGGCCGGACAGGTGGCGGACCTGGTAGCCCATGCCTTCGAGCAGCCCGGTATCCAGCTCGGTCTGGGCCCGCTGGCCGTAGGCGATGACGACAGTGGCCATACCCTCCCCGCCTTCTCATCCGCGGCACTCGTTCACCGGGGATATTTGGTATCTGATATTCGATATTTGTTGACAATAATCAGGCATCCGTGGTTGAGTCAACGTGGCCCCAGTGACCAGCACTGAGCGAAAGGCACTTCCGTGATCTCAGGTGTCTACGTGCCCCTGCTGACTGCCTTCGCCAGCGACGGCGCAGTGGCGCCCGGGGCGTTCGGCAGGCAGGCGGAATGGCTGGCCAGCCGGGGTGTGGACGGGCTGGTGCCGTTCGGCTCGACCGGAGAGGGCCCCTCGCTCAGCCTGCGGGAGAAGCGGGTGCTGCTCGAGGCGCTGGCCGCGGCGGTGCCCGGGCTGCCGGTCGTGCCGGCCGTCACCGACCCGAGCCTGGACGGCGCGCTGCAGCTCGTCGAGGTGATCAACGACCTCGACGTGGCCGCGATCATGCTGCTGCCGCCGTTCTACTTCCGCCAGTACGGTGCGGACGGCCTGCGGCGCTTCGCCGAGCCGGTGCTGGCCGCCAGCCGCCACCCGGTGATCTTCTACCACATCCCGGAGTTCGCCCCGCCGGTGCCGCCGGACCTGGTCGCCGCCATGCCGGTCTGGGGGGTCAAGGACTCCGGCGGCGACCTCGCCTACACGCGGGCCGTGCTGGCCACCGGCAAGCAGGTCATGGTCGGCATCGAGAGCACGGTGGTGGAGGCGGTCACCGCGGGTGCCCGCGGCACCATCGCCGGCCTGGCCAACGTCCTGCCCGAACCGATGCTGGCCGCCTGCGCCGCCGCGGCTGACGGCCGCGCCGCGGACGGGCACCAGGTACTCGCGCCGGCCCTGGCCTTCCGCGACGAGCTGCTGGCGGCCGGGCGCCCGGTGGCCTGGGTCGCGATGATGAAGCGGCTGGCCGAGGAAAGACACGGCATCCCGCTCGGCGGCGTCCGCGCGCCGCTGCCCGGCGCGGACGCCAGCGCTCTCCTGCCGTCCCTGCGCACGCTGCTCGCCGGGCTGGAGCTGAGCCGGCCGTGAAAGCAGAGCAGATCACCGAGCCGGACGCGGAGCACGGCGAGGGCCCAGTCTGGTCGCCGTCCTGGGGCGGGCTGCGCTGGGTGGACACCTTCGACGGCGACCTGTACACGCTGGGCGCCGGCGGCACGCTCACCAGGCGGCGCCTGGCTGCGTCGCTGGGGGCGCTGCGGCCGCGGGCCGGCGGCGGGATGGTCGTCGCGCTAGAACGCCGGTTCGCGCTGACCGGGCCGGATGACGGGGAACCGCCTCCGCTTGACGAGCTCTGGGACACGCCCGGCGTCCAGTTCAACGACGGCGGCTGCGACCCGCAGGGCCGGTTCTACTGCGGGTCGATGGCGGTCGACAACACGCCGGGGGCCGGCTCGCTGTACCGGCTCGACCCGGACGGCACCGTGCACATCGTGCTGCGCGAGATCACGGTGTCGAACGGGATCGGCTGGAGCCCGGACGGCGGGACCGCCTACTACATCGACACGCCGACCATGCGCGTCGACGCCTTCGACCACGATCCGGACCGCGGCCTGTCCGGCCGCAGGCCGCTGGTGCAGTTCGACCCGGCCGACGGCGTGCCCGACGGCCTGGCCGTCGACGCCGGCGGGCATCTGTGGGTGGCGATGCACCGCGGCGGCACGATCCACCGCTACCGGCCCGACGGCACGTTCGACGGCCTGGTGGAGGTCCCGGTGCGCAATGTCACCGCGTGCACCTTCGGCGGCCCGCGGCTGGACGAGCTCTTCATCACCACGTCCCGGCGGGGCATGGGCGACGCCGCCGAGCCGGCCGCGGGCGCGGTGTTCCGCGCGGACGTCGCCGTCGCCGGCCTGCCGGCCGCCACCTTCGCCGGCTGAGCGGGTGACCGGATGACGGGCCATCATCCCGGCTCGCTCCGCATCCCGGATCCCGCGGACGCGGCCGGCACTCCCCTTGACAGCCCGCTCACCGGCCTGCCGCCCAGCCGGTTCCGCGACGGCGAGGTCGTCACCTTCCAGTACGCGACCGACCCGGCGGCGATCAGGGCGCTGCTGCCCGCGCCGCTCGAGCCGGTCAACGACACGGTCCAGGTCCAGGTCGCCCGGTGGGGCGACGTGCCGGGCATGGGCCGGGACGTGCACGAATGCAACGTGATGGTCGCGGCGCGCTACCGCGGCCCGGACGGGACGCTCCTGGGCGCCTACTCTCCCTACTTCTGGGTGGAGAGCGACCGGGCCATGGCCGGCGGCCGCGAGTTCCACGGCCAGCCCAAGCGGATCGCCGAGGTCACCCTGGAGGTCGCCGGCGACCTGCACATCGGCCGGGTCCGGCACAACGGCATCGACATCTTCACCGGGACGATGCAGTACAAGCCGTCCCCCAGCAGCACGAACCGGCTGCGGAGCCGGGTGGACCCGGTCACCAACATCAACCTCAAGATCATCAACCACGTCGACGGGCGCCCGGCCATCCGGCAGCTGACGGCCCGCGACCTGACCGGGCTGGCCGTCCGCGAGTGCTACGAGGGTCCCTGTACCGCGGAGATCCGGCCCAGCGCGACGGCCCCGCTGTACCGGCTGCCGGCCCGCACGTTCCTCGAGGGCTTCTACTGGCGCTGCGACTTCACCCTGGCCGGCGGCCGGATCCTGCACGACTACCTGTGACGGGCGCCAGAATCGGCGAAAAGTGGCGCAAAGGGGACGCTACCGGTGACCATGGATACCGGGGGCCACCGGGGTAACCGGCCAAGGAAGCGAAGCGGCACCGATGAACCAGCAGGCCGTGCCAGCGGGGCAGCACGGGCCCGTCACCGGGTTGCGTATCGACCGCGCCGGCGAAGTCCGCGTGGCCCTGGATCCTTATATCTCCGTGCTCGCGCTGGTCACCGACGCGCTCGGGCGGCGGCGCGGGGCGCCGGAGCGGCGGCGCAAGCGCGTCCTGGCGTCGCTCTCGCCCGGCAGCGTGCGCGCCATCTTGCCGGTCGCGACGCCGAGCCATTCCGTCTCACCCCACTGCGTGACGCCGGAGAACCCTCACAAATCCGGCAGGCCCAGATCAAGATTGGGCTGGCTGAGGCCGCCGTCGACCTCGATGACCTTACCGGTGATGTAGCCGCCAGCAGGCGAGGCCAGGAAGAGCGCGGCGGCCGCGATGTCCTCGGGGTCGCCGATCCGGCCGAGCGGGGTAGCCTGTTCCATCCGGCCGCGCAGTTCGTCGTTGGTGAGCACGATATCCAGGGCCGAGGTCGCCACCGAGCCGACGGCGATGGCGTTGACCCGGATCCGCGGAGCCAGGTCGGCGGCGGCGAGCCGGGTGTAATGAGCCAGGGCCGCCTTGGCCGTGCCGTAGGCGAGGTAGCCGCGGCCCGCGACCCGGCCCATCACCGAGGAGACGCTGATCACGACGCCCTGGCCCCGGGCCGCGGCGCCGCCCGTGTCGTGGTCCGGGGCGGTCTCGTCACGGGACGCCAGCAGGTACGGAACCGCGGCCTGGGTCAGCCGGTGCGCGATCCCGACGTTGAACTGGAACGCGTCCGCCAGGTGATGCGGCTTCGTCGCCAGGAACGGGCGCGGCAACGCGCCGCCGACGTTGTTCACCACGATGTCCAGCCGCCCGAAAGCCTCCGCGGCGGCCCCGGCCAGGCTGGCCGCGGCGTCGAGGTCGGTCAGGTCGGCAGGGACGACGACGGCCCGCCGCCCGGTCGCCTCGATCTCCCGCGCGACCTTGGCGAGCTGGCCTTCGGTGCGGGCCGAGATCAGCACGTCCGCCCCCGCCTGCGCCAGCGCGATCGCGGTGGCCGCGCCGATGCCGCGGCCGGCCCCGGTGACCACGGCCGCCTGGCCGGTAACGCGGAACCGGTCCAGGATCATGAGGCCTGCCTCTCTCAGCCGGGGCGGGATCAGCATACGGCCAAACTAGAACGTGTTTCAATTATCCGCTGGCCGGCGGCCGGCCGGCGTCCAGATCCCGGGGCGACCTCACGCGCGGCCTGCATGTTCCGGATGCCTGTCCAATTTCGACATCGAGCACTGGTACTTCACCTGACCGCGGTGAGCAGGACCTTGTCGACATGCTGCTGCCGGTCCAGGTAGCGGTGCGCCTCGGCCGCCTGGCTCATCGGGAACGTCCGGGCGACCGGGATCTTGACCATCCCGCTCCTGATGAGGTCCACGGCCGCGCGCAGCTCATCGGGCGGCGCTATCCGGAAGCCGATGATGCGCCAGCCGTACTGGAACACCTTGACGACGTCGAGCGGGACGATCTCGCCCGCGTGCGCCCCGCAGGTGACCAGGGCACCGTCATCGCGCAGGGCCTCGAGATGCGCGCCGAACTGCGGGCCGCCCACGGTGTCGAGCACCGCGTCGAAACGGCGCCCGCCCGCCTCCAGCAGCGCCTCGGTGTAGCGGGCGGGCTCACCGGTGCCGTCCCCGCGCAGGACCACCTGGTCCGCTCCCAGCGCTTCGATCAGGTCGCGCTTGGCGGGCGAGCCGGTGGTGGCGATGACCCGCGCGCCGGCCAGCCGGGCGCACTGCACCAGGGCGCTGCCGACGCCGCCGGAGGCCGACGGCACCAGGACCAGGTCGCCGGGGCGGACGACGGCCAGCCGGTTCACCATGTGCCACGCGGTGCTGACCGTGCACTGCCCGCCCGCGACGGCCAGCAGGTCATCGCCCGGCTCGAGCGGGATCAGCGCCCGCTCGGGCACCTTCACGAACTCCCCGTATCCGCCCCAGCAGCCGGTGCCGAAGATCGTGAGGTTCGGGCACAGATCCGGCCGCCAGTTCTGGCACCGCTCGCACGTCTCGCAGTTGTACTGCAGCAGCGCGGTCACCAGGTCCCCGGCGCGCACGGACGTGACCTGGTCGCCCACCGCGGCCACCGTCCCGGTGAACTCCGCCCCGAGGACCCACGGCAGCGTGAAGTCCCACCGTGAGGTCCCCCGCCAGGAGTCAAGATCGGAGTGATTGACCCCGCAGGCCTGCACGCGCACCAGGGTGTCCCGCGAGCCGATCGCCGGGGTCGGGACCTCGGCGTAGGCCAGTTCGGCCTGCGGCCCGGTCGCGAAGAACGCCGCCGCCTTCACGCTACGTCCACCTCGCCGGCCTGGCCGTCCGACACCACGAGCCGGCGGGTGACAGACACCGACTCCAGCATCCTGCGGTCGTGTGTGACCAGCAGGAACGTCCCGGGATACTCATCCAGCGCTGACTCCAGCTGCTCGATGGCGGGCAGGTCGAGGTGGTTGGTCGGCTCGTCGAGCACGAGCAGGTTCACCCCGCGCGCCTGCAGCAGCGCAAGCGCGGCCCGGGTCCGTTCCCCGGGCGACAGCGACGAGGCCGGCCGCAGCACGTGGTCCGCCTTGAGGCCGAACTTGGCCAGCAGCGTCCGGTTTTCCTCGGCGACCTGGCCGGGTACCTGCGCGGCGAACGCCTCGAGCAGCGGCACCGGCCCGTCGAAGAGCGACCGGGCCTGGTCGACCTCGCCCACCGAGATCCCGGAACCGAGGGACGCCGAACCGGAGGAAAGCGGCACCCGCCCGAGCAGCGCGCCGATCAGCGTGGACTTCCCCGCTCCGTTCGGCCCGGTGATGGCGATCCTGTCCGCCCAGTTCACCTGCAGGTTCACCGGTCCGAGGGTGAAGCCGCCGAACGACACGACCGCGTCACGCAACGATGCGGCGACCGTCCCCGAGCGCGGGGCCGCGGCGATCGTCATGCGCAGCTCCCACTCCTTGCGCGGCTCGTCCACGACCTCGAGCCGGTCCAGCATCCGCTCCGTGATCTTGATCTTGCTGGCCAGCTTCTCCGTGCGGTTGACCTGCGCGGAAAGCCGGTGCTTGTCCTTATCGGGCGCCTTGGCCCGAGCCTGCCGTACGCCCGTGTCGGCCCAGCTGCTCTGCGTCCGCATCCGGTCGGTCAGGGCCGCCCTCTTGTCGGCGTACTTCTCGTAGCCGTCCCGCGCGTGCTGCTGGGCGATCGCCCGCTCTTCCAGGTACGCGAGGTACCCGCCGCTGTACAGCTGCACCGACTGCTGCGCCAGGTCGAGTTCGAGGACCTGGTCTACCGTCCGCTCGAGGAAGGCCCGGTCGTGGCTGACGAGCACCGTCCCGGCCCGCAGCTTCGTGACGAAGTCTTCCAGGATGGCGAGCCCCTCGGTGTCCAGGTCGTTGGTCGGCTCGTCGAGCAGGAAGATGTCGTACCGCGACAACAGCAGCGACGCGAGATTCGCCCGCGCGGCCTGCCCGCCGGACAGCGCGGTCATCGGCGCGTCCAGCCGCACGACGAGCCCGAGCGAGGCAGCGACCTTCGCAGTCCGCTCCTCCAGATCCGCCCCGCCCAGGTTCATCCACTGCTCGAACGCCGCCGCGTACGCGTCGTCCGCCCCCGCTTCCCCGGCCGCCAGCGCGGCCGTCGCCGCGTCGAGTTCGGCGGCAGCGCCGGTGACCCCGGTCCGCCGCTCGATGAACGCGAGCACGCTCTCGCCCGCCCGCCGCTCCGGCTCCTGCGGCAGGTACCCCACCGTCGCCGTGGCCGGGTTGAGCGACACGGACCCGGCCTCGCGGGCGCCGTCGTCCAGCCCGGCGAGCATCCGCAGCAGCGTGGACTTCCCCGCCCCGTTGGCACCGACCAGCCCGATCACCTTGCCCGGCGGCACCACCAGGTCGGCCCCGGAGAAGATGACCCGGTCCGCGTGCCCGGCCGACAGTCCCCTGGCCGTCAGTACAGCATTCACCCGGTCAAATCTAGGTCAACCTATCGGCATGCCCGACCGGCTGGCCGACCGCAGCGATGCCAGCGCGAAACGGATAGCGGCTCGCGGGATATGGACGTCGGCCAGCCGCGGTTGTTCCTTGAATTTCCGCGCAGGAATGTCGGCGGCCTCCCCTAGCCTGATCCCGTGGCCCCCTCAGGCGATCCCGCGACGGCAGACGGATCACGGCGTGCCCTGTTCCGGTACCTGACCTCCGAGGAGTCGGCGGATTACGTCGCGATCATGGACTTGTTCGCGGCGACGTTGCTGACGGACTTGTCGGCCGGGGAGCTTGCCGACCAGCTAACAGGGCGCGGCGTCAACCTGTCCAGGGACACGGCCGAGGCGCGGTGCCGACAACTGGCGGACTGGGGGAACCTGGTGCCGTCGATCCGGGATGCGCGGGTGGCGACCGTCGCCGAGTACATCCGGTCACGATCGCGGTATCAGGTGTCCAAGCTGGGCGGCCGGGTGCACCGGCAGGCCGTCGAAATCCTGCACGCCAGCGACGGGGCTCGCGAGGTGGCCCGGGAACTGCTCGGGCAGATCGTGCAATCGCTCGACCGGATCCTCGCCATGCTGGGCGGGGGCCGCGCCAGCGGCGACGCCCTCGACGCGGACGGGCTGGCCGGCGAAGTAACCACCGTGTTCTCCAACCAGCGGCTGTTCACTGACAGCGTGCGGGACTTCTACGCCTACCTGGCGGGGATCCTCAGCCGGTATGACCTCGCCGGCGAGGAGTACGCGCAGTTCAAGGAACTGCTGCTGGTCTACATCGACCTGATCACCGCCGACGTCAACCGGCACGCGCCGGCTGTCGCACACCGGGCCGGACTGGTGCTCACGCAAGCCGATCGCGTGCTGCAAGCCCTGGCCACGCTGCCCGGGCTTACCTCGCCTGATGGCACGCAGGCCGAGCGGGCGCAGGGGCGCACGCAAACGGACTGGGAGGAGCTAGCCGCCTGGTATGACCCCTCGCAGGGGGCATCTGGACCGGAGCAGCTGCGCGGCGCCGCGGCCCAGGCGCTGGGGCAGCTGATCACCAACGCCAAGCGGCTACTGGACTCCTCGGGGACGGGGTTCTCGCGGCGGGCCGACTTCCTGCGACTGACCCGGTGGTTCGCGGCCGCGGACGACGAGCAGGCGCACCGGCTCTATGACGCGGCGTTCGGCGCCTATCCTGCCCGGCACCTGCTGTTCGGCCCGGACGAGCCCGATCCGCGGGTCGGTCCGACGACCTCCTGGTGGCACGCCGAGCCGGTGCCCATTCCGGTGTCGCTGCGCGAACGCGGGGACCGGGCGATGCGCGGCCGCACGTCCCGGGTGCCGGACCCGGCCGCGGACCGGCTGCGGCTGACCGCCGAGGCGGAGCGGGAAGCCGAGCAGCGGCAGGCCGCGGCGGCCGAACTGGCGCTGGCCGGCGCGCTGCACGGCGCATCGCTCTCCCCCGCGGCGCGCGACCTGCTGCTGGATCTGGTGGGAGCACTGCTGGCCCAGCAGGGTGAGCAAGTCACCGACCATGATGCCGGGTTGCGGCTGCGGGCGGTCCCCGGCCCGGACACCGTGGTCAGGAGCCCGGACGGCGACACCACGTTCGTCCGGCTCAGCCTCACCGTGTCCGCCGCCACCGACAGCGTGGACGAGAACTGGCCAGAGCCGGACTGGGTCGTGGCCCAGTGACCACGCCGCAGGTGTCCACAGCAGGCATGGACGCCGGCCAGCGACGGCTCGCCGCCAGGCACCTGCTCACATCCCCCATCCTGACCGCGTCGCGGAACCCGGCCGAGCTGGAACTGATCCGCCGGCATGCCCCGGCGCTGAAGGCGATGTTCGCGGCCCAGCTGGGCTACGCGTTGGTGGTCGAGTCGACGTTCGCCCGGCTGGTCAAGGCCCCGCTGCCCGCGTCCGCGCCCGTGCGCGCGGCCCGCCGCGGGACGGGCGACGTGCCGTTCACTGCCCGCACTTACGTCCTGCTCGCGCTGGCCTGCGGGGCGCTGCTCGCGCCAGGTGTGGGTGAGCAGATTCTCATCTCCGCGCTGGTCGACCAGGTCCGGGCCGACGCCGCCGAGCAGTCGGTCACCGTCACCGACGGCATCGGCGACCGGCGTCAGCTGGTCGCCGCGCTCAAACTGCTGGCGGCCTGGGGCGTGGTGACCGAGACCGATGGCACGCTCACCGGCTGGAGTGAGCGCCCCGGAGACGAGGCGCTGCTCAGCATCAACCGGGCGCTGCTCATTCACCTGCTGCCTAGCCCGCTGCATCAGTACGGCACGGCGGAAGAAACCTGGTCACGCCTGGTCGCCGAACCGCCGCGGCGGCGGCTCCGCCAGCGGCTGGTGGAAAGCCCGGCGGTGTTCCGCGCCGAGCTGCCCGACGACGAGCTGGACGTACTGTCCCGCGAACGCACCGAGCTAGCCCGGCATCTCGACGAGAACTTCGGGCTGGTGCTGGAGGTCCGGGCCGAGGGAGCGCTGGCCTACGACCCGGCCAGCGGGGCCGGCGGCCTCACCGACGTGGACTTTCCTGGCAGCGGCAGTGCCAAGCAGGCCGCCCTGCTGCTGCTTGACGAGCTGAGCGCGGCCACCCCGCCGCCGGGCAGCACGGTCGTGATCGGCGGCCGTGCGGTCCCGGCCTTCCTCGTACCATGGGCGCGGGTCGGCACCGTGCTCGGCGAGCTGGTCAACCGCTACCGGGCCGCCTGGAAGGGCGGCTACGCCGAGTCGCCGGACATCTTGCGCACTGAGGTGGTGGAACTGCTGTCCGCGCTCCGGCTGGCGCAGCCCACGGACAGCGGCCTGGCCGTGTTCCCGTTCGCGGCCCGGTACCAGCCGCAGGTGAGCACCCGCCCCGCTACCCGCCAGGCCGAGGGAGCCGAACAATGAGCCAGCCACGGCAGCCGCGCCCGCCACGCCGGTTCGACGAGCGGTGGCGGCTCTCCCGGGCCGGCATCGTCAACGTCTGGTTTTACCTGGACAACGAGTTCAACCTGAGCGGCGGCCGGATGATCCTGCGCGGCACCAACGGCTCCGGAAAGTCCCGGGCACTGGAGATGCTGCTGCCGTTCCTGCTGGACGCGGACCGGCGCCGGATGGACGCCACCGGTGCGGCTCGGGTCAGCCTGGACGAGCTGATGCGCACCGGCGCGCAGGGCCAGTCGAACCGGACCGGCTACCTGTGGCTGGAGCTGGCCCGGCCCGGGGAGTACCTCACGGTCGGCGCGCTGGTCCGGCACAGCCAGTCCGCGAGTAGCACCAAGGTGTGGTACTTCACCACCCCGCTGCGTGTCGGCGGCGGCCTGCCCCTGATGTCCGCCGCCCGGGAGCCGCTGTCGCGCGACGCGCTGACCGAGCTAATCGGGTCAGATCGCATTACGGAGTCGGCCCATACCCACCGCGACCACATCCGCACCCTGGTATTCGGGTTGCACGGTGACGCGGGACGGGACCGCTACGACGGCCTGCTGCAGCTGATGCACACGCTGCGGGCGCCGGATGTCGGGAACCGCATCGACGAGGGCCGGCTGCCGCAGATTCTGCTTGAATCGCTGCCGCCGCTGCAGGAGGAGGCGCTGAGCCGGGCAGGTGAGCAGCTCGACGGGCTCACCGAGACCCGGCTGGCCCAGCGACGGCTGGAGGACTCGGCGCGGGAGGTGGACAAGTTCCTCGGTGTCTACCGGCGCTACGCGGCCGAGACGCTGCGTACCCGAGCCCAGGAGACGCTGGCCGCCGCCACGGCCGTGACCGAAGCCAGGAACCGGGCCGCCCGGCGCGCCGACGAACTGGCGTCCCTGGAGGAGGAATCGGACCAGCGGGAGGCAGCCGTCCAGCAGCTGGCCGAGGAACGGTCTGAGATCGAGGCGGCGCTACGGGCCATCGAGATGCGTGACATCTTCAAGACCGCCGACGACCTGGTACAGCGGGATCAGAAGGTGGCCGAGCTGGCCCGCTCAGCGGACCGGGCGCTGGCCGAGGCCGGACGGGGCCGGGACCACCATGCGCGGGCGGTCCAGGATGCCGGGCGAGCCCTCGGCGAGCTGCGGACCGCGACCAGCGAAGCAGCCGCGGCCCTGGCGGCCACCCGGGACGCGCTCGCCGACGCGGGCCTGCCCGCCGCCGGGCTGCCCGAGGAGATCCGCACGGTGGAGCACGCGGCGGGCGCCGGTTCGGCGCTGCTGCGCGTCCAACGCGACGGCGACCCGCAGCCGGTGGTCCGCCCGGCGGCGGCACCGGCGAGGGTGATGCCGGCGGACCTGGACGCGGCGCAGGACATGGCCCGGGCCGCAGCTGCCAGTGCCGCCGAACGGCTGGGCCTGGCCCAGCGCCGCCTGGAAGAAGCGCGGCGCCTGCAGCAGGCCGAGCAGCAGGTGCTGCGGATGGAGGCCGAGGCCAGCCAGCTGCGTACCACCGCCGAGGAGGACGCGCAGACGGCGGGCGGCTATGCCATGACGCGGGACACCGCTGCCGTCGGCCTGGCCGAAGGCTGGCGTGCCTGGTGCCGTGATCCGCAGACCACGCAGCTGCTCGGCGAGGCCGGATGGGCGGCCCACCCGGTGCTCGGGCCGCTGATCCGGGACGCCGAAGCGCTGTCAGGCGACGACGGGCTAACGCTGGACGGGCTGGACGAGGTGGCCGACGTGGCGGCCCGCCCGGCCCGGGCGGTGGTGGCGGCCGCCCGCGCGGACCTGGACCGGGCAGCGGCTGACGACCGCGAACGGGAAGCCGGGCTCCGGGCCGAGCGCGCGGACCTGGCCGCCGAGCGGGACCCGAAACCGGCCGAGCCGCCCTGGCTGGACGCCGGGCGCGGCGGGGAGCCGCTGTGGCGCTGCGCCGACTTCGCCGGCCACCTGAACGACAGGGAGCGGGCCGGACTGGAAGGGGCGCTGCTGGCCGCCGGGCTGCTCGGCGCGGTCATCCAGCCGGACGGGACGATGCTGGCCGCCGACGGCGAGCTGTTGATCAGCCCGGGCACCGCGCGGCCGGAGCGCTCCCTGGCCGGAGCGCTGCGGGCCGATCCGGCGGCCAGCCTGCCCGCGGAGACGATCACATCGGTGCTCGCTGCCATCGGTTACGACGACCCGGCCGCGGTCACGACGGTGTCCGCCGACGGGCGCTGGCAGAACGGCCCGCTCCGCGGCCGCCACGTCGCCGCCAAAGCCAGGCACATCGGCGCGGCTGCCCGCACCGCGCATCGCCGGGAGCGGATCGCCCACATCGACGCGCAGCTGACGGAGCTGGCCGGACAGGCCGCGCTGCGGGAGCGGCAGCGGACCGGGCTGGACGACACCGTGGCAGAACTGGACGCGCTGGTTCGCGCCGCGCCGCGCATCACCGAGCTGTTCGCGGCCCGCCGGCTCGCGGCCGAGAGCTCCAGCCGGGCTGGGCGCAGCGCCGCCCGGGCTGCCCGGGAAGCCGAGCTGGCCCGGCAGAAACGGGTCACCTGGGCCGGTGAGCTGACCAATCACCAGGCCACCTGCGCCCATCACGGGCTGCCGTCAGGCAGGGACGCACTAGAAGGGGCGGCGGCCGCGGCGGGCCGGGCACGGGACAGCGGCACGCGGCTTAGCCGGGAGCTGGGCCGGCTGGACGGTTACGCCCGGCGGCATCACGAGCAGCTGCAGCGGGCGGCGGACGCCGAGGCGCTGCGGGACGGCACCGAGCGGGATGCTGGCGAGACCTGGTCACGGTGGCACGCCGAGGCCAGCGCGCTGGCGGCCCAGCACGACGCCATCGACCTGTCCATCGAGCAGGCCCAGGCTGAGCTGGCGCTGGCCCAGAAAGCCCAGCAACGGGCCCGCCAGGACTGGAATGACGCGACTCAGGCCGTCAGTGAGCTGGGGCCGAGACTCGGTGCCGCCCGGGAGGCGGGCCGGCGGGCCGCCGAGGACGCCGACGCGCAGCTGGGCCGGATGACCGAGATGGGCCGCCGGTTCAACCGCTCGATCGCGCTCCCCGGCCTGGCCGCGGCCGCCACCGCCGAGAGGCTGGACAGCATCGTCCAGCCAGACCAGCTGGACCAGGTCACGGCGACGGCGAACGCAGTGCTGACGAAGGTCGCCACGGTCCGCCAGGTGCCGTCGGTAAATAGCGTGCTCAACGCTTTCCGTGACTTCGACCGCGAGGTGTCAGGCCAGCTCGACGTGCGATACCGGCTGGACGATGACGTGCTGGTGGTCGAGGTGGCCGGCGCAGGCGACGAGCGCACCCTGGCCGGCACAGCCCGGACGCTTGCGGCACGGGTGCGGAACGGCCGGGCGGCCCTGACCGACCGAGAGCGGGAGGTGTTCACCCGCTTCGTCCTCGGCGGGGTTGCCGAAGAGCTACGCCGCCGGGTCAACCAGGCGGGCCAGCTGGTCGAGGCGATGAACACGAGCCTGAAGGGCATCCAGACAAGCAACGGGATCGGGGTACGGCTGGGCTGGGGCCTGCGCGAGGAGCACGCGGCCCTGGGCCGGATTCTCGAACTAGTGGCGACAGCGGACCGGGTGCGTTCCGAGGCACAGAATGCCGAATTGACGGAGCTGCTGCGGCACCGGGTCGAGGAGTTCCACTTCGCCGACCCGAGCAGCGGCTACGCTGTGCACCTGGCCGCCGCGCTGGACTACCGGCAGTGGCACGAGGTGAACGTGACCATCCTCGGCCCGGAGGAGGGTCAGCAGCGCCGACTGTCCCGGCGGGCCAAGCTGTCCCAGGGCGAAACGCGGTTCGTGTCCTACGTGACGCTGTTCGCCGCCGCCGACGGCTACCTGACCAGCCTAGGCGACGACGGCCGGGCGCTGCGGCTGATCCTGCTCGACGACGCGTTCGCCAAGGTGGATGAGGGCACCGTGGCCGAGCTGATGGGCCTGCTGGTCACACTCGACCTGGACTTCGTGATGACTGGTCACGCACTGTGGGGCTGCTTTCCGCAGGTCCCGCGGCTGGACGTGTATGAGGTCCGGCGCAGCAACGGCAGCTCGGCGGTGACCACCCACGTGCACTGGGACGGGCACAGCCGGCATCTGCGCAGTACCGCGTGAGCGGCCTTCCGGCCGAACTGCGGACCTACCTGTCCGACCCGTCACTGCAACCGCTGTGGCTGGTGCTGCGGGACCGGCTAGAGCGCAGCGGGCACGCGATACGCGGGGCGGTCACAGTCGATCTGGACGACCGCGGCGCGGACCAGCTCAGCGGTCTGCTGGGTCGCCCCGTGCGCGCTGGGCCGACCCAGGTGAAGCTAGCCGCCCTCGACGTCGCCCTGAGATCGAGCCCGGCCGAGCGAGGGCTGGTCGCCGTCGTGGCCGAGCTGACCAGTGGCCCGCTGCGGGACCGGCCGGCCGAACGGAACAAAGTTCATGCCCGCCGCGAGAAGCTGTGGGCCGAACTGGACCGGCTGCTGGCCGGGCACGGCCTGGCCGACCAGGACTGGACACGGGCTTGGACGCAGTGGCTGCACCGGGGCGGCGTGCTGACCCGGCTTCCGGCCGATCAGGCCAGCCTGGCACTGGCGATCGCGGCCGGAACGCTGGTCACAGTTCTGGACGCTGGCCTACCGCCGACTGCGATCGCCGAGCTGGCCAGCGGGGTGACCGGCGACGCGCACGGTCTCGACGATGGCGCGCCGGCCACGGCCCTGGTGCTGCGAGGGCTGGCGTTCGCGCTGGATGTTCCGCCGCCCACCTCGGCGGCGGAACGCCGGCTGCTGTGGCAGCGGGTCGGGGTCAGCACCGACGAGATCTCGGGGACCGTCATCACCTGCGGGCTGCGGCCGCCCGGCCCCGGCCGCTGGGCGGCGATGATGCGTGAGCGGGCCGACCTGGGCCTGATCACCCACCTGACCGTGCACGAGTTGCGCCTGGCCAGTGACCTGACGCGGCCTGGTGAGATCGTGCACGCGTGCGAGAACCCTCAAGTACTGCAGCGGCTCGCCGCCGGCGGCGTCGACCGGCCGCTGGCCTGCACGTCCGGCAATCCCGCAGCAGCCGGGTCGCTGCTGCTGAGGCGGGCCGTGGTGCGGTACCACGGCGACTTCGACTGGCCAGGCATCGCCATCGCCCGCCGCATCATCGACCAGGGCGCTCAGCCGTGGCGGCTGAGCAGTGCCGACTACTACGAGGCAGTGGAGCGCCTGCCGGCCGGCCGGCGGCTCATGCTGACCGGCCGCGCCGAGACTACTCCGTGGGATTCCGGGCTGAGCCCGGCCATGGTGGCGGTCAACGTCGCCGTGCACGAGGAGGCGATCGTCGATCTGCTGCTGGCCGATCTGACCGGCTGATGCCCGCGATACCTCGGTACTACTGCGGGCCGGGCTACCTGACGTCCAGCCCGGTGACGGCCCGTCCGATGAGCATGCGCTGGATCTCGGAGGTGCCCTCGAAGATCGTGAAGATCTTGGCGTCCCGGTGCCACCGCTCCACCGGGTACTCCCGGGTGTAGCCGTTGCCGCCCAGGATCTGGATGGCCTGCTCGGTGACCCGGACCGCGGTCTCCCCCGCGACCAGCTTGGACATCGACCCTTCGGCGTTGACGAACGGCTTGCCCTGCCGCGCCATCCAGGCCGCGCGCCAGGTCAGCAGGCGGGCCGCGTCCACCGAGGCGCGCATGTCCGCGAGCATGAAGGCCACCGCCTGGTTCTGCCCGATCGGCCGGCCGAACTGCACCCGGGTCTGCGCGTACTCGGTGGCGTACTCGGCCGCCGCGCGGGCCACGCCGACGGCCATCGCCGCCACGCCGGGACGCGACGCCTCGAAGGTCTTCATCGCGGCCTGCTCGCCGCTGCGGCCGCCCTCGCGGACCCGGGCCAGCCGCTCCTCGAGCCGGTCCCGGCCGCCGACCACGCACCGGCCGGGGATCCGGACGTCGGCCAGCACGACCTCGGCGGTGTGCGAGGCCCTGATCCCGTGCTTGCGGAACTTCTGGCCCATGGACAGGCCCGCGGTGCCCGGCGGCACGATGAAGCTCGCCTGCCCGCGCGACCCCAGGGCCGGGTCGACCGAGGCCACCACCACGTGCACGTTGGCGATGCCGCCGTTGGTGACCCAGGTCTTGACCCCGTTCAGCACCCATTCGTCGGAGGCGCCGTCGTAGCTCGCACGGGTCTTGATCGCGCCGACGTCGCTGCCCGCGTCGGGTTCGGAGGAGCAGAACGCGCCCAGCTTGACCTCACCCGGGCGGCCGAACATCTGCGGGCACCACTCCCCGATCTGCTCGGGCGTGCCGTTGGCCACCACCGCGACCGCGGCCAGCGAGCTGCCGACCAGGGACAGGCCGATCCCCGCGTCGCCCCAGAACAGCTCCTCGAACGCGACCGGGATGCCGAGCCCGGATTCCTCCATGTACTGCTGCCCGTAGAAGTCCAGCGAGTACAGCCCGATCTTGGCCGCCTCGTCGAGCACCGGCCACGGGGTTTCCTCGCGCTCGTCCCACTCCGCGCCGGCCGGCCGGATGACCGAGGCCGCGAACTCGTGCACCCAGCCGCGCATCTCCGTCAGGTCATCACTAAGATCCAGCGAGAACACCGCGGGACCACCATCGCTCATGCCGCCTCCGGTGACTAGTTACTCAAGAGTAACATCGTGGTTCCGGCCGCGGGGAGCATGATCGTCCGTAGCCCCGAGATTTTCCGAACGGGGTGGCCTGCCAGCGCTCCTCCGTTGTCACAGGCCGCGGGCCGGGCCTTCAGGACTGGTAGAAATTGCGCTCCCAGCGGTGCCTGGCCACGATGGCCCGCTGCCCGGCGCTCAGCCCCTGGCCGTCGCCCACCGCGGCGTTCCGCTCCACGTTGCGGACGGTCCGCATGCCGGCGATCACGGTGGAGACGGCGTCGTGGCTGAGTACGTAGCGCAGCGCGACCTCGGCCAGCTGGCCGTCCTCGATGCCGAGGTCGGCGGCGAGGGCGTCCGCGTGCTGCTTGACCTGCTCCTTGCGGTCGCCGCCGAAGAACCGGTTCCGGAAGTCCCCGTCCGGGAAGGTGACGCCGGGGGTGATCCGCCCGGTGAGGCCGCCCTCGTCCAGCGCGACCCGGACGATGACGCCGACGCCGTGCTCGGCGCAGGCGGGCAGCAGGTGCTCCTCCGGCGCCTGGTGGAATGCGTTGTAGATGACCTGGACGGCGTCGACGTGGCCGCTGCGGACCAGTGCGAGGGCGTTGTCCGGCTGGTAGTCGTTGACCGACACGCCGAAGAACCGGATCTTCCCCTCTCGCTTGAGGTCCCCGATCGTCTCGAGCCAGTCGCCCCGGCCCGTCCACTCATCGCTCCAGACGTGGAACTGGAGCAGGTCGAACGCCTCCAGGCCGGAGGCGCGCAGGCTCGTCTCCAGGCTGGCCCGGATGTGGTCGCCGGGGAACGCGTCGGCCGGGTCGATGCCGTCCGGCGCGGGCCAGGCCCGGTTCTTGGGCGGGACCTTGGTCGCCACGTAGAGCGGGTCGCCGCGGTGCTCGCGGACGACCTGGCCGACGATGCGCTCGCTCTCCCCGTAGCCGCGGGCGGTGTCGATGAAGTTCACGCCGAGTTCGATCGCCCGGTGCAGGGCGCGGACGGATTCGTCCTCCTGGGCGCCGATCCACCCCGAGCCGCCGATCCCCCAGGCCCCGAAGCCGATCTCGGACACTGACAGGCCCGTCTTGCCGAGCGGACGATGCTGCACGCTGCCTCCAATGAAAAGGTTTTCCTCGTTGTTATCTTACTGAGAGCCATGTGACGGGCGGGCCTGACATACATGGGCGCGGAGCGGGTAGCTCGCCTCTGGCTGCCAGCCGGCGGCCCGGGAAGGGCGATCGGAAGGACACGATCATGGGCTTGTTCAAAAGATCGAAGCAGACCGCGCGGGCCGGCAGGAAGCCGAGCATGCGGGAGCGGCGCGCCGCCGAGCGTACCGCGCGGGCCGAGGCCAGCCTGGTCGAGACCGAGCAGAAGATCCACCAGATCGCCGACGACGCCCGCCGCGACATCCGCGGCTCGGCTTAGTCACTGGCGATACCGAGAGCTTGCCTTGATCGCTGGCGCCATTAAGAGCCTGCCTTGATCAGCGGCGCGATTAAGAGCCTGCCTTGATCAGCGGCGACACCGAGACCTCGCACTGATCAGCGGCCCCATCAACTTCACACTCCACAGCTTTCACGCGCTCTTTCGCCATGCGGAAGTTAACGCGGTGGATCCGGCTTACTCGGAGGATTTGGACCCCTCTGGGGTACAGGATCCACCGCATAGTCCGGATCCACCGCGTTAATGCAAGCCGATCACGTCCGGTGGTGCAGCCGGGACTGCTGCCGTACGGCGCGTGCGCCTGGCGGCACGGCTGAGGCTTTCGCTCGCGGCCGCCGGTCGCGGGCGTGATGCTCGGGGGACTCGTTTCCGTCTCGGGCGTCAGTCGCGGGCGTGGTGGTCGAGGAACTCGTAGATGTCGGCGTCGTCGACGCCGGGAAAACTGCCGGCGGGCAGCGCGGACAGGATATGGGAGTGGGCGCGGGCCGAGGGCCAGGCCTGGCCCTCCCACCGCTCGGCCAGCGCGGCCGGCGGGCGGCTGCAGCATTCGCCGTCGGGGCAGGCCGAGTGCGTCCTGGTGGTGGCCTCGCGGCCGCGGAACCAGCGCGACTGCTCGAACGGCACGCCGAGGGTGATGGCGAAGCCGCGGTCGGCGCGCGGGTCGACCTGGGCCACGCAGAAGTAGGTACCCGACGGGGTGTCGGAGTACTGGCAGTACGGCGAGAAGCGATCGGCCGCCCCGAACACCTGCCGGCCCGACCACTGCCGGCACAGCCGCTGGCCCTCGATCGCGCCCGACGGGTCGGCCGGGAAGATCACGCCGTCGTTCTCGTAGGCCTTGTAGATGATGCCGCTCGCGTCGTTCTTCACGAAGTGGCACGGCAGGCCCAGGTGGTGGGTGGCCAGGTTGGTGAAGCGGTGCGCGGCCATCTCATACGACACCGAGAACAGGTCGACCAGGTCCTCGACCGCGAGATCGCGGCTCTGCTTGGCCCGGTCGAGCAGCGGCGCCGCTGCCGTCTCCGGCATCAGGACGGCGGCGGCGAAGTAGTTCACCTCGACCCGCTGCCGCAGGAAGTCGGCGAAGTCGCGCGGCACCTGGTGGCCGAGCAGGAAGTGACCGAGCGCCTGCAGGACCACCGCGCGCGGCGAATCGGCGCCGACCGGCTCCTGCTTGACGTAGATCCGGTGGCCGCGCAGGTCCGTCAGCGAGCGGACCGACCGCGGGAGGTCCTGGACATACCGGATGGCGAAGCCGTGATGGTTCATCACCGAGATCAGCATGCCCTGGGACAGCGCGCCGCCGGAGTACCCGACGGTGCGCAGCGTGCCTGCCGCCTCCCGCTCGATGAGGTCGAAGTAGTTGCCCCGCTCCCGCATGGCGTCGCGCAGCGCCGCGTTGGCCGCCCGGGCCTCCTCCGGGGTGGCGGCGGGCTTGGACTGCTGGGTGCGCAGTTCCGCCGCCACCGCGACCAGGTGCTCGAGCACGTCGGTGGGGACGCGCGCGCCGATCTTCAGCTGCGGCAGGCCGAGCCGCCGGTACGACGGGTCCTGCTGCGCGTCGGCCAGGGCGATCTCGAGCTGGGCCCGGCGGCTGGGCGGCTGGCGGCTCAGCAGCTCGGTCACCGGCACCGACAGGGCCGCCGCCAGCTGCTCGATCAGGGAGAGCTTCGGTTCCCGGCGGCCGTTCTCCATGAGTGACAGGACCGAGGGCGCCCGGTCGATCCGCTCGCCGAGCTCGGCCAGGGTCAGGCCGCGCATCCGGCGCAGATGACGAAGCCGCTGGCCGAAGGTCACAAGGTCTATACCATCGGTATAGACCAAATTTTGCGAATCTTTCGTCACGAAGCTCAGTATAACTTTCTGAACTGTAAAGAAATCAAGTTCTTCACCACATTGGTCCCTATCCAGGCCGCGCAACGCCGGACACGCTGTGGATAACGCCCGGAATTACCGAACCGCAGAGCACGCACCTGAGGAAGGCACCAACGTGGAGAGCATCAGCCAGCAAGCGGCCCGCCTGCAGAACGAATGGGAGACCAACGCCCGCTGGAACGACACCAAGCGGACCTACTCGGCTGAGGACGTCGTGCGGCTGCGCGGCTCGGTGACGGAGGAGTTCACGCTGGCCCGGCGCGGCGCCGAGCGGCTGCGCAAGCTGCTGGCCGAGGAAGACGCCGTGACCGCGCTCGGCGCGCTGACCGGCAACCAGGCCGTGCAGCAGGTCAAGGCCGGCCTGCAGGCCATCTACCTGTCCGGCTGGCAGGTGGCGGCGGACGCCAACCTGGCCGGGCAGACCTACCCGGACCAGAGCCTCTACCCGGTCAACTCGGTGCCCCAGGTCGTCCGCCGGATCAACAACGCCCTGCAGCGCGCCGACCAGATCGCCTGGTCCGAATCCGAGGACGGCGACCTGGCCGGCTCGCCGTACTGGCTGGCCCCGATCGTGGCCGACGCGGAGGCCGGGTTCGGCGGCGTGCTGAACGCCTTCGAGCTGATGAAGTCCATGATCGCGGCCGGCGCCGCGGGCGTGCACTGGGAGGACCAGCTGGCGTCCGAGAAGAAGTGCGGCCACCTGGGCGGGAAGGTCCTCATCCCGACTGGCCAGCACATCAAGACGCTGAACGCGGCCCGGCTGGCCGCCGACGTGTGCGA
Source organism: Streptosporangiaceae bacterium (assembly GCA_025934635.1). Next base: position 24,768 of record JAICWX010000073.1, read on the forward strand.
CGTGCCGACGCTGGTCGTCGCCCGCACCGACGCGCAGGCGGCCACGCTGCTGACCTCGGACGTCGACGAGCGCGACGAGCCGTTCGTCACCGGCTCGCGGACCGCGGAGGGCTTCTACCGGGTGCGCAACGGGATCGAGCCGTGCATCGCCCGGGGGCTCGCTTACGCGCCGTACTCCGACCTGCTCTGGATGGAGACGTCCAAGCCCGACCTCGACGTGGCCCGCGAGTTCGCCGAGGCCATCAAGAGCGAGTACCCGGACCAGCTGCTCGCCTACAACTGCTCGCCCTCGTTCAACTGGAGCGCGCACCTGGACGAGGCGACGATCGCCAAGTTCGGCAAGGAACTCGCCGCCATGGGCTACCGGTTCCAGTTCATCACGCTGGCGGGCTTCCACGCCCTCAACCACTCGATGTTCGACCTGGCCAAGGGCTTCGCCACGGAGGGCATGCCGGCCTACGTGCGGCTCCAGCAGGCCGAGTTCGCCGCGGAGAAGGACGGCTACACCGCCACCCGTCACCAGCGCGAGGTCGGCACCGGCTACTTCGACCAGGTGACCTCGGCGATCTCGCCCAACGCGGAGACCGTGGCGCTGTCCGGCTCCACCGAGGCCGAGCAGTTCCACCCCAGCTGATCGGGCGGAGCCCCGGAGCAGCAAGGTCACCAGGCCGCCGCGCGCATGACGTGCGGCGGCCTGACCCTGTCCGCGGCCGGCGCCGAGGACTAAAAGCCGGGACTAACGTCCCGGCCAGCAAAGGCCAAACGGCTGCCCTGATCAGGTATTCCGGCCCTGCACCGCACAAGCGGCTCCGAGGAGGCTGACAACGGGAAACGCCTGACCCGGGGGGGACAGATGGGCAAGCTACGGGGGAAACACTGGCTGGCGGCGACCGTCGGGACGGTGGTGCTGGCCAGTGCTGCGGTTTCCGGATCGGCCTGCGGAGCGCTGGCGAGCACGACGGGACACCGGGGGATCCTCCCGCCGGGCAGCCCCGCGCGGAGCATGATGCCGGCGACCTCCCTGCTGTCTTCGTGCGGCGCGGGCGACAACAGCAGCATGTGCAACCAGCTGGCGCTGACCGCGATCGGCCAGGCGCGCCGGGCGCTGGAGAAGATGGGCGGCATGTCGCTCTCGCGGCCGGCCTACGCCCGGCTCACGCCGGCCCGGCAGCTGTTCGTGGTGGTGAACCTCGAGCGCACCGAGCGCGGGCTGGCCCCGGCGGCGGTGCTCAGCAAGTCCCTGAGCGCGGTCGCGCAGACCGGGGCGCGGGCGGGCCGGGACCCGGCGGTGGGCAGCGTGCTGGGGCGGCTGCCTGGCGGCGGCCGGGCTGTGTACGCGGGCGCTACGTGGTCCGGAGGATGGATCAACGCGCTCGGCGCCGACTACGCGTGGATGTACGACGACGGGCCTGGCGGCAGCAACCTCGACTGCCAGGGAGGCAGTTCCACGCTGTGCTGGGGACACCGGGACATCCTGCTCACCAACGCCGGCCAGGCGTCCTGCCGCGGCGGTGCGGGCGGGCTGGCCATGGGCACCGGGCAGGCGGCCCGGGCCGCCGGTTACGGCGAGAGCGACACCGTGCTGATGGCCGCGGTGTGCGGCCACGCTCCCGCCGACGCCACCTTCACCTGGACCAAGGCCAAGAAGCTGCTGGGCATCCGCTAACCCGGTGCCCGCAGCGCGTCAGCTGTATTCGGCCGGTCCCCAGGGGGCCTGCGGCGGACCGGAAGGACTGGGGCCGCCCGGGTCAGCCTGGGGATGCGGCCTGGTCTCGGTCCAGTCCGAGAGCAGGCTGCTGTCGGCCTGCATCGTCTGGGTCGCCTGCAGGTCGGGGAAGCTGGCCGTGGTACCCGAGTAGGGGCCGGGATCGGTCACCACGCGCGGCCGGCGCCACCGCGACGGGACGAACAGGGGGATGACCATGGCCAGGCCGGCCAGCGCCAGCACCCCGTCGAAGAGCATGACCTCGAAGCCGGCGCCGTAGGGCTTGGACTTCAGCGGTATGTAGTGGACCGCGTGCCGCACGCTGAACAGGTACAGGCCAGTCCAGCCGAGCAGGGCCAGGCCGGGCAGGCCGGCCGCGAGCGGGGAGATCCTCGGCGCCGCGATCAGCAGCCCGGCGACCAGGCCCGCCCCCAGGAGCGCACCGAAGCCCTCGAGCACGGCGTGGTTGTGCAGCAGCGAACCGCCGGCCCCGGGCAGCGCCGCGCTGCCGGGCCCGGCCGGCCCGATGAGCAGCTTCAGGTATCCCCAGGAGGCCGCGAAGAAGACCACGGCGGCCATGACGATCGCTAGCACGACACCCATGAGATGACGCATGTCGCTCACCCCTTAGTAATCCGTTCCCGGAAGCTTACGGCGGGGGCGCGTCACCCGTCACGAATCGGCCCAAGCTGGTCACTTTCTCCCGCGTAGCCGCACCCGCAGCCGGTTTACCGGATCGGCCAGCGCGTAGGCCGCGTAGGCGCCGCGCGCGACCAGCCGGAACTTCACGCCGCGCGGGCCGGGCGGGAACCGGTACCCGGCAGGCCGCCAGCGCCGGAAATCGGCGGACATCCGGCGGAAGAACTCACGCCGGCGGCGGCGCGGGACCAAGGGCAGCAGCGTGGTGTAGTGCCAGATGGCCCGTTCGAATACGGCCGTGTAGACGGCGGGAGGAGTTACCGGGGCGCGCTGGCCGTCTCGTTCGGAGAGATGATCAAAGATCTTCTGGTACGAACCGAAGATGTTGAAGTTCGCGGCGCTGACGGCGGCCAGGTACGAGCCGCGGCGGCCCCGCCGGTAGCGGTAGCACACCCGGTCCAGCACGCCGATCCGCCCGGCGGTCAGCAGGGCCAGCGCGGTGACCGGTACGTCTTCGTGCGGAGCCGGTCCCGCGGAGCCGAACGACAGGCCCAGGCCGGCCAGGAAGTCGCGGCGGAATACCTTGCTCCACGCCGTCATCGTCAGGTGGATCAGGCCGGGACTGGCCGACAGCGGGCCGGCTTCCCCGCCGCGCAGCGGTTCCGTGGCACTGCCGCGCAGGTACCTCGCACCGTCGCTCGGGCTGGTCGTGCCGTCGGGATAGAGGTTCTCGAAGTCGGTGATCAGCACGTCGGGCCGCAGCCGGGTCAGCGCTTCGGCCACCGCCGCCAGGGCGCCCGCGGCCAGTTCGTCGTCCCCGTCGACGAACCACACGTACTCCCCCGTCGCCTCCTTGGCCCCCAGGTCACGGGCCGGGCCGGGGCCGCCCGCGGCGGAGGTGGTGAGGACCCGCAGCCGGGGGTCGTCCCGGGCGGCCAGGATGGCACCGCAGCGGTCCGGGGACGCGTCATCGACGGCGATCACCTCGAGCGAGGCCTGGGTCCCGTCGCCGCAGGCGGCCAGGTCAGCAGGTCCGAGCACCGAGTCCAGGCAGCGATCCAAGTAGGCCTCGACCCCGTGCACCGGGATGACCACGCTGATTAGCGGCATGGTTCCGAACCGTAGCTGATGAGTGAGCAGTAGCGCTCATCTCGTCGGCACCCCGTCTCGGGGTTGGTTGCCAGCGTTGCGGCTGGTTCCCTTCCGCGCTTCATCGCCACCGGCCCGGCCAGGCCGGGTCTTACGGTCGGCTCGGCGCTTGACGGCGGCCCTGACTGGGCCGACGGCGCTATCGCCAGGCATGCTGGTGTCCTCGTAGCGCGCGAGGTTGACGGCGGCGTTGTCGTCACGCTGGTGCCCGGCCCCGCACCCGGTGCAGGTCCAGTGCTCAGCCCATCCGATGTCCTGCACGCTCCCGCAGGCGTGGCAGGTCCTGGAGGACGGGTACCAGCGGTCGGCGACGATCAGGCGGGAGCCGTACCAGCCGGTCTTGTAGCTGAGCTGGCGGCGGGTCTCGGCAAGGGCGGAATCGGACAGGCCGCGCCGGCGGGCGCGGGCACCCGGCAGGCCCTTCTGCCGCAGCATCGCGGCCGCGTCCAGTCCTTCGACAACGATCTCGCCGTGGGTCTTGGCGAGTCTCGTGGTCAGGGTGTGGAGGTGGTGGCCGCGGATGCACGCGACCCGGCGATGCAACCGGGTGATCTTCTGCTGGGTCTGGAGATAGCGGCTGGAGCCCCGGGTACGACGCGACCGCTCCCGTGACAGGCGCCGCAGTTGTTTCAGCGCTGCCTCCAGCGGGCGGGGGTTCGGCACCCGCTGGAGGATCTCGCCGTGAACGCTGGCAACGGTGGCGAGGACCCGGACCCCGACATCGACCCCGACGCGGGAGCCCGGCCAGGCAGGCCCGGGCTGGACGGGACGCTGGATCAGAACCCGGAACGCGGCTACCAGCCGGGTCCCCTGCCGGGACACCGTGACCGCGAGGATCCGGGCTCTTCCCTTGGCCATCAGCCGCTGCAGGCGGCGGGTGTTCTCGTGCACCCGGACGGTGCCGACCCGGGGCAGGGTGACATGACGGCGGTCGGGCTCGACCCGGATGGCTCCGGTGGTGAACGTGACCCGGTCCCGGTCGCGGCCCTTCTTGGCGAACCGCGGGAACCCGGCCTGTCTGCCTGCTCGTGTCCCGGCCCGGGAGGCCTGCCAGTTCCAGTAGCCGTCGACCGCGGCCTTGATGCCGTCGGCGAACGCCTCCTTGCTGACGTGCGGCCACCACACCAGGCCGGTCTCAGCGTCGACACACTCGGCGTCCTTGGCCTGGTTCCAGCGTTTCCGCAGCCCGGCCAGTGACGGCGCGGCAGTCTGCTCCCCGGTCTCCTGGTACCGGGTCAGGTCGTCTTTGAGGGTGCGGACGGCCCAGTTGCGGGCGTACCGGCGGCCGCCGAACTGCCGTCGCAGGCACGCCGCCTGCTCCGGCGACGGATCCAGCGCGAAGCAGAACGCCTGCACGGTCCAGCCCTCAGGAATCCCGAACCTGGCCACCGTCATCTCCTAGTGCCCGCCGCAGGAGCTGGACGGCCCGGTAGCGGGCCGCCTCGTAGGAGGCGTCCCGCTCCCGGCCAATCCGCGCCCGTACCTGCTCAACGGTCAGCTCGCGGGCGAGCTGCCGCGCTTCCTGTTTCGCCCGCCCGACCTCAGGGTCCCACCGTGCGTCGATCGCGTCGGCGTCCGCACCGGTGACGGCGGTCTTCAGTTCCTGGAACCACGCCTCGTGCACCGAGGCGACCAGGGCGCCGGCGAGCTCACGGCGCAGCTTGTCTTCCGCCTCCCGCTCGGTCTGGGCCCGCCGCCGTTCCTGCTCCGCGACCAGCCAGCCCGGCCGTTCGGCCAGCAGGCCCGTAACCTCATCCGGCTTGATACCGCGTTCCCGGACAGCACGAAGCTGGACCCCAAGCCGGGCAGCCGCACTCTGGCGCTCGCGCTGCCGGGCGCGCTTCAGCTCACCCGCCTTCGCCTGTCCCATCACGCCCCCTTTGGGTCATCACACGAGAATCCTGCTCCCGTCCGCAGCAGTTCCAGCGGGTACCGCCTACAGCCCGATGTATCGCCGGCCGCAGCCCAGCGCCTTCAGTGCCCGGTTCCCCGGCCCGCCCGCGGCCATGCAGACTGGGCCAGAATCAGGTGAGAACCTCGGCCATCTCGAGGACCAGGCACGCACCATGCCGGAGTCAATTTATAGGTTCTGAGTTCGACCTTACTGGTCGTCTACGACATTCTGCCGGATCTACACGCGAGTTCAGCGAGATAGGTGCTCGCGGTCAGGAAGAGTTCTATGGGACTACCGGTGCCGATGGTAACGAGAAGGCATTTGCTCTCAGCAGGCGGCGGAGCTTGGCGCCGGACCCGACCACAGCCTCAACCCGCATTACCGGGCCGCCGGCACCAGTCGCCCGCCAGGCAAGCCGGATAAACTGCCAGCCCGGGTCAGCCCTCTAGCCGCACGAGGACACCCCCGCGCATTCAACCCAAACGGCCAGCCTGCGGGTCCCGCGGACGCGGGCGGGGACACCAGCACCGCGCGCTGGTCATCCGGACCGCCGGGACCGGCAGCGCTCCCTCACGAAACCACCGGTACGCCGTCTGCGAGTAGATGCCCTGCACGCGCGCCCACTCAGCCAGCCTCACCCATCACCGAACTGCTAGAACATGTACGCTCACTATTGCTCACTATTCCGTGAGCAGTTCACAACCCTATCCGGCCGGACGGCTAGCCGGGGGTGGCCCTAGATGATCTATTCCAAGGGGTTAGTGGTCGTAGGCGACCAGTGAGCGCATGACGGGCTGGCCGGTGGCGTCGTTGTGCCAGATGGCGGCGGTCAGGGCGAGGAGGCGCTGCAGGATGCGGGCGGTGACGCCCCGGGGGGTGTGCCCGCCGTGGCGTTCCAGGTCGAGCTGGCCTTTGAGGGTGTCGTTGACAGACTCGATGACCTGGCGCAGCGGGCGGAAGAACTGTGCGCCGGCCCTGGCCGGCTCGCCCTTGCGAGCTGGCCGGAGCAGGATCAGGCCTGCTCCGGCCAGGGCCGCCTCGAAGTCGCGGCCGTAGTAGTTCTCGTCGCCGGTGATGACCTGGCCTGGCCGGGCGGCGGCCAGGGACGGATCGGCGGCGAGCATGCCCGGGAGAGTCTCGCGCTCATCGGCCCTGGCACCGGCCAGGGCGAACATGACGGGCAGGCCGTGCAGCGTGCAGACCAGGTGCAGCCGCAGTCCCCAGAACCAGCGGGAATGGGAGGCGCAGTACCCGTACTGGGCCCATCCGGCCAGGTCAGAGCGTTTCGCGGTTTCCCGGGACCGGCCGCATTCCACCGGGGTGGAATCCACCACCCAGACGTCATCGGTCCACAGCGCGGTGCTGGCCGCCAGGACGCGGATGCAGCACAGGATCAGCCCGGCCGCGTGCGCAGCCGCTTGTTATAGCCGGGCTGCAGGGGCAGGTACGGGACAGGTGCCGCAACCTGGCGTGCGCGAACCGGATCCAGCGGGCCTCGGACTCAAAGCCCAGCAGCGCCTGCAGCACCGCCAGCGTCACCAGCTCTGCATCGCTGAGCTGCGGCGGTATGCCCACCGCCGGCCTCAGCGGCGCGAGCTGCGGGGATTGCTTCAGCAGGTCGTCAGTTCTGACGTACAGTGCCGTTGCGAGGGTGTCCATGTCAGTCGTCAGAACCTGATCCTGGACACCCTCACCTCGCCTCTGCCGGGATATCCCTTGGAATAGGTCATCTAGTCGGCCTGGGCGTCGATGGCGGCGGTCAGGTCGCGCAGGGCGGGCGCGGCGTCGCGCAGGGCGGCCCGGTCCGTGTGCGGCAGCCCGGTCAGCGCCGCCTGGATGATGTCCTCGTTCACCCGGTGCCACCGGGTCACCGCGTCCGTGCCCGTCGGTGACAGGTCCAGGCTGACGGTGCGGCGGTCGCCCGCGCTGTCAGCGCCGGGCGTCCGCGTCACGTAGCCCGCGGTCTGAAGGCCGCCGAGCAGGGTGGCCA
>JAICWX010000624.1 GCA_025934635.1 Streptosporangiaceae bacterium
CACGGCATCTTCCGCAGCATGTGCGGGTCGGTGTTCGCGGTCGGCCCGGACGAGCTCCCGGCCCGGGTCTTCCTCACCTACTTCACCCGCAAGAGCGCGTTCAAGACGTTCGGCTTCTGCCCGCGCGGGACCGTCGGCATCTGGGAGTCGCTGGCCGCCGCGATCGCCGCCGCGGGCGGCCAGGTCTGGCTGGGCAGCGAGGTGCACACCCTGACCATGGCGGACGGCCTGGTCAGCGGCGCCATCATCAACCGCGGGGGCGGGCAGATCACGGTCGCGGCGCGGGTGGTGATCAGCGACGCGGGCCCGGCCGCGACGCTGCGGCTGCTGAGCCCGGACGCCATGCCCGCCGGCTATGCCGAGGCGGTCAAGCGCGCCGACCGGCCGTGCGCGATGATCTCGGTGAACTTCGCCAGCACCGAGCCGCTGCTCGCGGCGCCGGGGCTGCTCAGCTTCGCCCGCACCCGGCGGCTGTGCTACGCCGCGAACTTCACCGCTACCTGCCCGGAGATGGCCCCGGACGGCTGGCACCTGTACGTCGGCACCGCCGTGCCCCGGCCCGCGGTCGGGGACTTCGACCAGGACGCCGAGACCGGCCTGCTGCTGGCCGACCTGCGTGAGGAGATCCCCGGCTTCGACCGGGCCCGGATCCTGTCCACGGTGGTGACCAGGGACGACTGGCCGCCGCAGCGGGCCGTGGCCGGCTCCGACCTGCCCCCGGGCACGCCGGTCGCCAACCTGTGGAACGTCGGCGACGGCGTCAAGGAGTACGCCAACGGCGGCACCACCGCCTGCGCCGAGACCGCCCAGCTGGTCGCGGCGCAGGTGGCGGAGCGCTACCCGCTCAGCCGGCTGCGGGTCCGGTAGCCGCCGGGGCGAGTTCCGGCATGGCGGCGACGTCGGTCCGGCTCCGGTCCGGCAGCAGGAAGGCCGCGCCCAGGGTCAGGACCACGCACGCGATGATGTAGACGGAGATCGCCTGCCAGCCGAAGTTGGGCAGCATCCAGGTCGCGAGCAGCGGAGCCGGGCCGCCGGCGATCAGCGACGCGGCCTGATAGCCCAGGCCGCTGCCGGCGTAGGCCAGCCCGGTCGGGAAGTTCTCGGCGATGTAGGAGGACTGCGGCCCGTACTGCATGGAGTGCGCGATCGCGATCAGCGCCGTGCCGAGGATGATGAAGCCCAGGGCGGCGGTATTGAGCAGCAGGAAGAAGGGGAACGCGACGATGCCCATCAGGATCGCCCCGGTAACGTAGACCCGCCTGCGCCCCAGCCGGTCGCTGAGGTGGCCGAAGGTCGGGATCAAGAAGAGCTCGAGCGCGCCGCCCACGGTGACCGCGCCCAGCCCCACGTAGGTGCCCTTGTGCAGGGTTTCCTTGATGTAGGACAGCGCGAACGCCGTGTAGAGGTAGAACGGCGCCTGCTCCGACATCCGCAGCAGCGCGCTGAGCACGATCTCCTTCGGGTACCGGCGGACCACATCGAGCACCGGGACCTTGGACACGGTGCGCTTCTCCACCAGCTCGGCGAACATCGGCGTCTCCAGCACCTTCAGCCGCACCCACAGGCCGATGGCCACCAGCACCAGGCTGGCCAGGAACGGGATCCGCCAGGCCCAGGCCTTGAACGCGTCCGGGAAGCCCAGCGCGATCACGGTCATCATCCCGGTGCCGAGCAGCAGCCCGATCGGCACGCCGATCTGCGGCCAGCTCGCCATCAGACCGCGCCGGCGCTGCTTGCCCCATTCCATGGACAGGAGCACCGAGCCGCTCCACTCGCCGCCGACCGCGATGCCTTGGAGCACCCGGAGCACCACGAGCAGGATCGGCGCGGCGACGCCGATGGCCGAGGTGCCCGGCAGGACGCCGACCAGGGCGCTGGCCAGCCCCATCATCAGCAGCGTGATGATCAGCGTGGCCTTGCGGCCGATCCGGTCGCCCCAGTGGCCGAAGATCGCGGCCCCGACCGGGCGCGCCGCGAACCCGACGGCGTAGGTGGCGAATGATTCCAGCGTGCCCGCGTAGGAACTGGAGGAAGGGAAGAAGACTTCGGGGAAGACGATCGCCGCGGCCGTGCCGTAGAGAAAGAAGTCGTACCACTCGATCGAGGTCCCGACCACGCTGGCCACTGCGGCCAGGCGGATTTGCCGGCCGCGGCCGGACTCGTCCTCGGATACCGACCTGGCGCGGCCGGCTTCTTCGGGTTGCAGCGTCATGGGGTTCCTTCCTGACCGTCCCCCGTCCGGTCTGCGGTTGTCTTCCCGCGCTACCAAGAAAACCTGCGCCGAAACCTCGCGACTCCGCCCGGGCCGCCAGTTCCTGCTTCGCTCGGCGTGTTCCGGTGGCCCAGTGCAACCCCTCCTGTGAGGATGGGGGCACGAAGCCGCAAGTGTGGGGAGAGACGGGCGATGCCGGGACCGGAGTCGTGACACCGGGATCACTCCGTCCCCGCCGCGACGGCCTGGCCGAGCCCGGCATTCCCGCCATCCAGGCCTCCGGCGCCGCCCTGGGCGAGATCGGCCTGGCGATCGCCCCCCCGCCGCGCCCTCACCGCCGCCGTCATCCTCATCGAAGCCCGCTGACCAGCGCGGTC
>JAICWX010000295.1 GCA_025934635.1 Streptosporangiaceae bacterium
ACTGGCCCCACTTCTCCAATGTTCTGGTGGGTGGCCTGAAGTCAGTGGCCGGTTGGTGGGTTGACCACGTCGCTACATATGCCTTGGGGCCAAAGAAAAAACCCGACTGTAATAAAACAGGTCAGGGCTGGAAGGAAGACGCTGGCTGGACTTTCACTGTAACTAACGCCACCGGCGGCGGGATGAAGGTGCCGCCGCTCGACGGGTGCGCGGCGGCTACTGGAACTGATGGCCGGCATGGTGCGGAGATCACCAACCGGTACTGGTACGCATTCCGGGCACCACTGCCGGAGGGAGTCGACCAAGACCTCTCCCAAATCCTCGCGTACTCGTCTCTTGAGGACACCCTGGTCGGACTTTACCTGCGTCTAGCGCATGGAGAGGTAGTGATTCCGGGGCACTCGCGGGCACAGGTGAGCATCGCGAATCACCCTGAAGGGCATACCACCGTGTGGAACGCGCGTGCCGATCCTATCTCGATGGGTCTGAACGCGGTTCTGAGTTTGGCAGACGTAGGGACACTCGGGCTAGGCAAGCTTGATCGAGCCGCCGTGAAGGCTGGCGAGGATGCGCTCTGGGACCTGCGTGCCAAAGATGGCACGCTTGGCAATGCCGATATCGCCGCGACGACGGCCGATCCTGAGTGGCGCGAAAAGATCATCGACGAAGCGCGCTCCTCGAAAAAGTTTCCGATCTCGCACCTGGAGAATTTTCTCAATGGCGTAAGTATGCTCGATTGCGCCGAGCAAGTCGCGGCTCAGATATGGCCCCCTAGCAATGATACAGATTTGAAAAAGATGGGAGCCTTTCTCTCTGCTGTCGCCGGTCAGTGCCGGGCTCAGTTCGCCGAATGGGTGCTCGGCAGGGTTTATACTGAGGCGCTGCCGGCGAACCAGGCGAGGATGGCGCTCAGTGCCGTGAAGGGACTCCTGGACTTTAAATCCGAGCAGGCGACGCTGGAGACGTCGCTCGCCGGTTGGGCAAAGATTATCCATTCATCCGATTATCTTCATGCGCGACTTTCCGGGCAGCAGGCACGCGATCCCCGCTCGGAATCTGTGTTTAGTGCTGGCGCGCTCCCCGACACCGAGCTCCGGCCGAATGGTCCTCATACCTGTCCGAGCCCGGGACCCATTGTGATACCAGGTGCCCAGCCTGGCGTCCGCTGCCGTTGGGTTGTACACCTCGACCTAGACGGGAACGGCGTCAACGACGAGGTAGTGCTGTGGCGCTCTGACTACGCTCGTGGCGCAGTCGCCGTGACCGACGGCGGAACGATCCTTCAGCTGCAGGCGACGCCAACCCACGAGAGCGCTGAGATCCCGACAGCTGACTGGAGGACAACGGGCCTCGGTCCAGTGGACGAGTTCCCGTACTCTCTCGACAGCGCGACTCCTATGAAGGTCATTCGCGCCTCCGGCGGACGACAGGTGCTGGCGGTCGACTCCTACGACGGCGCGCTAAACCCGCTCGTCTGGCTGCTCGGCATGGATACAGCAGGGCATCTCGCCTTCGTCGCCGACAGTAAGGACTTCTCGGCCGCCTACACTCAAGCAAGTTTGAACAACAATCAATTCGGCTGCGCCCTCGACCAAATAGTCTTTACACCACCCATGCACATTTCGTGTTGAGCCCTAATCGTCTTTAATTGCTCGCCGGCTGGTCAGTAATCGCCCATACGCGGCGGGGTCAAACGGTAGCTCCACGCTCGTCGGCTGCGTACCGCAGGGCGTCCAGATCGTGCTGTTCTACATCGCCAGACCGGCAGTTGCGCACCATGCACTAGCCGCAGCGATCAGCGGCTATGTGCGCGGTACAACGCACTCTCATGCCGCGCGTCGTTCGTTGACCGGGTTGAGCGTGCCAGCCGGAAGGTCAGGGGACCGTTCCGCGGGGTACGGCCCATTGCACTGGCTGGCCGGTGACCTGTGCGATCAGTTCATAGTCACCGTCGTAGTGCAGGACGGTGACACGTTCTCGCTCGGCTACTGCCGCGATCAGCAGGTCGGGCAGGCCGACCGCCCGGATGCGCCCGCCGCGCCACAAGGCGGCCTGGACGTCAAGGGCGCGCCGCCAGTCCTCATCGCGGGTGGCCAGCCATTCGTAACCAGCGTCGCGGTCGGCTCGCACCTGATCGAGCTCCGCGCCGCCGCGGGTTGCCCATCTGAGCTCGAACTCGATGACACCGCAGGTTGCCACCATTCCTGACTCAATCAGCGGCACCAGGACAGCCGCCACGGCCGGGTGGCGCAGGCGAGCGAGCGCGCTGGTATCAGCCAGGTAGCGTGCTACCGCTGCCATGCGGCCCGCATCACATCCTCGTCTTCGAGATCGGGCAGGTCGCCGGAGGTAAGCCTGTGCAGATCACGCCGCCTGGCCGCCAGCGCGGCGACCTCACGGAGGGCGGCGTTGACGGTGTCCTTCTTGGTCGCGGTGCCCAGTGCCTGCTGAGCGGCCGCGAGATACTCGTCGTCGATCTCAACCAGGGTCTTGGTCATCTGCCGCCTCCTTCCCCCAATATATCCAATGAAGGTGAATTTGGATATATCAAGCTGCGCTGCCAGAGAAGCCGGGGCCGGGCACTTGCGGCTCTATCACGCCTGCTGAGGGCGGCAGGTCCCCGCGCAACAACGGCATTCACGGCAGCTGCCGTACTACGTCGTCGACCCGGAGGCAACGTGCTGCCTGACGACAGCGCGTGGTTACCAGCGGTCGACGTGCAGCACCTCCGCCAGCGGCCGGCGCACGGCCGGGCGGAAGGTGTCGCCGGTGTAGTAGGCAGTGGGGATCAGCGCGCCCTGGCGGATGTCCTCGGGGAGCCCGAGCAACTCAGCGATCTCGGTCTCGTATTTCAGGTGCAGCGTGGTCCAGGCGGTCCCGAGTCCCCGGGTCCGGCAGGCCAGCATGTAGCTCCACGCGGCGGGCAGCAGCGATCCCCACAGCCCGGCCTGCGTTTCCCCGGCCGGCCAGGCGGGCTGCACCGTGATGCACGGGATAACCAGGACCGGCACCTCGCCCATGTGCTGGGCCAGGTAGGCGCTGCTGCTGCCCACCCGGGCCATGAGCCCGCTGCCGGAGCCCCGGCTCGGGTCGGCGGCGACGGCGCTGGCCAGGTAGGGCTCAGCCGAGCGCCGGTAGAAATCCCCGATCTGCGCGCGCACCTGCGGATCGGTTACCACGATCCAGTGCCAGCCCTGCCGCATGCCGCCGCTCGGCGCCTGCAGCGCGATCTCCAGGCACTCCTTCACCAGGTCGAGCGGCACGGGACGGGACAGGTCCAAGCGCTTGCGCACCGACCGGGTCGTGGTCAGCAGCTCATCAGGTGTCAGCGGCACATCACGCATGATCGCACATCAAGGTAGTGCGTATCTTCGCGGGCAGATTCCGCTCTGTAGGGCATGAGTGTGATGAACACCCTGGATCCGGCGGCCGAACCCATCGCTTCCCGCCGTGGCACAACCGGAGCGCCGTCATCCGCCCTGGCGCCGCTGGTCCCGCCCGCCGGGCTGCCGCGCGCCCTCGACGTCGAGCTGCCGCGCATGCGCCTGGTCCGGTTGCTCGAGGGCCGCTGGGACCGGCCGGTGACGTTGCTCATTGCCGGGCCGGGCTTCGGCAAGACCACCGTCCTGGCCCAGGCCATCCGGGCGCATCAGGTAGCGCCCCGCGGGATCGACGTGTGGCTGAGCTGCGAGGCGGCCTACGAAGATCCCGTCTGCTTCGCCCAGGCCCTTCTCGGCGCCATATCGGCCGGCGAAGCTGCCCGCGGACCCGGCCGGCGAGCTGCTCCGGGGGCGCGGGACGTCGTCGGCGCCCTGATCCGGCGGGCGCCGCTCGAGGTGTGCCTGCTGCTCGATGACGTACACGAGATCCCGCCGGGCTCGCCGGGCGCGGCGCTCCTGAGTGAGATCATCAGGACGCTGCCGGCGACAGTCCATCTCGTCCTGTCCGGCCGCGAGGCACCCGGCGTCCCGCTCGCACGACGCGAGGCCACCGGCGAGGTGATCAGGATCGGCGGCGAGGACCTCGCCTTCACCGACGTCGAAGTACGGGCGCTCGCCCGCCGGCTCGGGCGGGACGCGCGGATCGCCGGACCGCTGCACGGCTGGCCCGCCATGGTCCGGCTGTCCCTGGCAGCCGGGCCCGGCGCGCCGTGGCAGTATGCCCGCGAGGAGGTGCTCGGCCGGGTCAGCCACTCGCAGCGCCTGGCGCTGACAGCACTGGCTGCGCTCGGCACCGCCACCGCCCGCGAGGTCGCCGAGGTCGCCAAGATCGCGGGCGGGCCAATCGATCTCGATGATCTCGCCCGGCAGGTTCCCCTGGTCGGCGTGCTGGACGACGGCCGTTACCGTGCCCACGACCTGTGGGCCGATGCGGCGCCGCAGATCATGACGGCGCAGGACGCGCGCTCCCTGCGCGAACGCGCCGTCACGGTGCTCGCCGCCCGCGGCGACCTGGCTCGGGCCGGCCGGCTGGCCTGCCAGGCGCAGGACTGGCGGCTGCTCGGCGAACTGGCCGTCGGCCTCGTCCACACGACGCTATCGGCGCTGCCGCGCGCGATCGCGGACCGGTGGCTGGACGCGGTCCCGCTCCCGGTCGCGGACGACCCGGCGTTCATGCTGCTGCGGGCCGCCGCCCTGCACGCCGGCAACTTCCGGGATCCGCGCATCGACCCCCTGCTCGACCAGGCCTGGAAGGGGATGCGCGGCCGCCATGACCGGCGCGGCGCCGCCGCCGTGCTGGGGCAGGCCATGATCACGGCGCACTCCCGCGCTGACCACGCCCGGCTCACCGTGATAGCCGGATGGGGCGACCAGTTCGACGGCCCCGTTTCTCCAGCCGTGACGCTGCTGCGCCGCAACATCGCCGCCATACGCGCCGAGCTGGTCGGCGACCCGGAAGCCGCGCTGGCCGAGTTCGCCCAGCTGCCAGTGCAGGAGGTACCTCCTGCCTTCGCCCTGTCTATGTGGCGATTTCATTTCCACTGCCTGAACATGTGCGGGCGCGGCCGGGAGGCGGCCGAGCTGGCCGACCGGACGCTCGACCAAGCCGCGGACGAGTTCGTCCGGCTCTCCGGGGCCATGGCCCGCTGGTTCGACGGCGACCCGTCCGCCCTGGGGCGGCTGCGCCGCCAGGGACTGGGAGCGCTCCTGGCCGGCCTCGGTTCGGGTGGGCAGGCCCCGGCCCGGCCGCCAGGGACATCCGAACAGGCCAGCCAGGCGACGACGGCCCGGGAAGGCTTCGTCTCGACCGCGCTGGCAGCCGTAATGGCGGCCTCGTGCGGAGCAGCGGCCCCGTTCCCGCCGTTTCCCTGCGGAGACCCCGGCGGCTACGACAATCCCCGCGACGCCACCCTGGCCTGCGCCGCTCAGGCGGCGGTAGCGGTGGCAGGTGGCGCCGAAACCGAAGCGCGCCAGGCCTATGCGCATCACCTGGCCAGCTGGCCCGTCGAGCGCAAGTTCGCCGAGCGGCACCTGCGCCGCTTCCTGGCCCTCGGCTACGTCCTGAGCGAGCCGCTGCGCGCGCACTGGGACAGCGTCGCCCTCGGTCCCTCGCACCGCGCGGCCCGGGCGGCCGCGCGCGTCCTGATCCGGGCCCGGGCGGGCAACCTGGCCGGCGCCGCCGACCTGTCACCGGCGCACGCCCTGTGCTTCCTGCCGCTGCCATGGTCGGTCGAGCTCGCCGCCCGGCTGGCCGAGGCCGGTCATCCCCACGGGCTCACGCTGGGCCGCTGGCTCGCTGACACGCTCGGCCCCGCGGCCCGCCGTCAGCTCCGTGAGACGGCACGGTCAGCCGACAAGCAGGTCGCGGCGGGATCCGCGCAGCTCCTCGCGGCCCTGCCCGCGCCCCCCGCGCACCGGACCCAGATCGCCGTCATCGGGCCGCTGCGGCTGACGCGCGACGGCAAGCCGGTCGACGCGCCGGAGCTGCGGCGCGCCCGGGTGCGCCAGCTGCTCAGCGTGCTGGTCCTGCGGCCCGTCCTGACCCGCGATCAGGCGATCGAGCTGCTCTGGCCGGACCTGGACCCGGAGAAGGCGGCCAGGAACATGCGGGTCACGCTGACCCACCTTCGCCGGCTGCTCGAACCCGACCGATCCGTCGGTGAAGCGAGCTACCACCTGCGTACCGACGGGGACCGGATCCGGCTCGTGGAGTCCGAGTCCCTCTCCGTGGACGTGTGGACCCTGAACGCCCTCGACAAGCGGGCCGGCCAGGCGCGGGCCGACGGTGACGTCGACCGCACCGCCGCCCTGCTGGCCGACGCGGTGGCGCTGTGGCGCGGCGAGCCGCTGCCGGACCTGCAGTACGTGTGCAGTCCCGACATCGAGGTCGACGCCGACCGGATCCGTGGCCGCCATGTCGGCCACCTGCTGGCCCTCAGCGAACTGCGCCTGGTCGCCGACGATACGGCGGCTTCGTTCGCCCTGGCCGAGCAGGCGCTGTCGCTCGAACCGTTCGACGCCCGCGGCCACCGCGTCGCCCTTGCCGCCGCCCTCCGGGCCCGCTGTCCCGCCCGGATCGCCGCGGCGCACCGGCGGGTCTGCTCGGCCCTGCGGCAGCTCGGCGTCCCGCCCGACCCGCCGACCGCCATCCTGCTGCGGCAGGCGGCTCGCTGGGCCGGTTAACGCCCGGTTAGCGCCGCCCTGCCAACGTCGTGTTATCAGCATCCGCCACGACAAGGGGGCACACGAAATGGCAACACTGGAACTGGTCACGCTGGAATGCCACCGCAAGCATGACCTCATCAACAAGGACGAGCCGCAGATCACCGTCGACGGCATCACCGTGTGGAACGGGGTCATGGCCAAGGGCGCCAAGGCCGACCTGCGGCCCACGAGCGTCCACTTCAACGGCCGCGCCGAGGTGACGCTGCAGGAAGTCAGCAACGGCAAGCCCAAGCAGATCGGCGACGAGGTCACCGTCAGGGAAAACGGCAACCCGGCGTCGGTGAACTTCAAGACCTCCGGCACCTGGTACGAGCTGGCCATCAAGGTGTCGTAGCCCAACCAGCGTGTCGTGCGCGGAGCCGGCCAGGCGGGGCCGGCTCCGCGACCATGTCCAGCGGCGGAAGCTGATCAACGCCGATCCGGCCGCGGACCAGGTGCGGTGGATCACCTTCGTGCCGTTCCTGGCTGACGGGCGGTGCGTGCTCATCGCCGGACCCGGCGGCCCGGCGCTCCCGTCGGGCGAGGTCCGCGACGGCGAGGATTACGTGCTCGACACGGTGCTGCGGGTCCCGCTGGAGACGGCCGGCTTCCGCTACCAGCGGTTTCACCCGTTCGCCCTGGACGGGAACCACCTGTACGCCTGGATCGAGGGCGCGCCGTCCTCCGGTGACCGGCCGCACAACACCGTCCCGCTCAGCTTCACCTCCGCCGAAGATGCAGCCGAACGAGTGGGCGACCCCGTCATCGCCACCGCCATCCAGACCGCGGCCCGGTCGTACCGGTCCCAGGCCGAGCAGGCCTTCCACGCCGACAACCAGCGCACCCTGGAGGCCGCCTACCTGCGCGGGTCGACGCCCCAGCAGGGTTCCGGGTTCGGCGGCGACCCGGGGGAGTGGCGGCAGGCCCGGTGGCACCTCACCGAGGCGATCAGCGGCGACGGGACGTTCCTCGACGTCGGCTGCGCCAACGGGTTGCTGATGGAATGAGTCGCCGCCTGGTGCGCCGAACGCGGCCTGGCCGTCGAGCCCTACGGTGTCGACATATCGCCAGCGCTGGCTGAGCTCGCCCGGCGGCGCCTGCCCCAGTGGGCGGACCGGATCTGGGCCGGCAACGCCGCCGACTGGCAGCCGCCCGGTGACCAGCGTTTCGACTACGTGCACATCCTGCTCGACTGCGTGCCCCGGACCCGCCGCGCCGGCCTGATCCGGCACCACCTTGCCCACACCGTCCGCCTGGGCACCGGCCGGCTGCTGGTCAGCGACTACGCGGCCGACCCGGCAGCCGGGCACCCCACCGCCCCCGAGACGGTCACCGCCCTCGGCTTCCGCTGCGCCGGCCGGACCAGCGGCGGCTACCGCCTGGGCCGGGTACCCAGCCCGACCGCACCCCGGGGGGACCCGGGGTGTCTGACATCAGCTCCGCAGGCATGGCCGGGGTCGCCCCCGGCTACGGCAAGACCTGCCGCCAGGATGTTCTTCGCGGCGTTGATATCCCGGTCATGCCGGGTACCGCAGGACGGGCACATCCACGTCCGCGTACTGAGACTCAGCTCGGCGAGGACAAACCCGCACGCCGAGCACATCTTCGAGCCGGGGAACCACCGGTCGATCACGACCACCCGCCGCCCGTACCGGGCCGCCTTGTACTCCAGCATCGCCCGGAAGGTTCCCCAGCCGCAGTCCGAGATCGCCCTCGCCATCTTGTGGTTGCGGACCATGTTCTTGACGGCGAGGTCCTCCAGGGCGATCAGGTCATGATCGCGGACCAGGCGGGTGCTGCCCTTGTGAAGGAAGTCGGCGCGGGCGGCGCGGACCTTGCGGTGTGCCCGGGCGACCTTCCCCTTAGCCTTGGCGCGGTTCGCGGAGCCGGGCTGGCAGCGGGCCAGTCGCCGCTGGTAGCGGGCCAGGTTCCGGGCCCGGCGTTCCAGGTGCCGGGGGTTGGGGATCCGCTGCTCGTCGCTGGTGACTGCGAGATCGGTAATCCCCAGGTCAATCCCTATTGCCCGGCCGGTGGCGGGGGCTGCTCCGGGTTGGAAACCTCGACGGCGAGCGAGACGTACCAGTCTTCGCCAGATACAGACGGCCGTCGCGCCACCGGAAGCCGGACCGGGTGTACTCCGCGCACTGCCGGCCGTTCCGGGACTTAAACCGCGGGTACCGGGCCCGCTTGGCGAAGAACGCGGCATAGGCGGCCTGCTGATGGCGGAGCGCCTGCTGCAACGGCACCGAGGACACCTCGTTCAGCCAGGCCAGCTCTTCCGTGGTCTTCATGGCGGTCAGGCAGGCGCTGGCCTGGGCGTAGGTCGTCCCGGCACTTGTACGCCCTCCTCACGACCAGAAACTATATTCGACCATTTCCAGATTTGTGAACGTGACACGCCGAGAGGAGGCACGGCGTTTGTTCGCGACCTGAGAACCGGGGTCTCCACGCCGCAAGAACGACGCAGACAACAGTCCTAATATCAGGTCGGCCTGGCCCGCCACGTCCTCGAGGCCGTCGGTCTGCGGCTTGAGGACAAGGTTCCGATCCCTGACGGCGGCGGCTTACTTGGCAGCTGCCCCGTTGCGGGGTTGGTCGGTCAGCCCGAATACCTCATCGCCACGGCGGGAACCCCGGCCGCACCCGAAATGGTCACGGCCCCAGGCTCTGCTGCGCCGGGCAGGCTAGCGGCGGTGACCGCCCCGGCCGGGTTCCTGCCCCGACCGCGTGGATCACGGCTGGATGATGATCCGGCCGGCGATTCCGCCCGCCGCCTTCGCCGCGAAGGCCTCGGCTGCTCGCGCGAGCGGATACACCGCCCCGACCTGGGGCCGCAGCTGCCCTTGGTCGACCAGGCGGGCGAGTTCGGTCAGCTGAGCCCGGCTGGATTCCTGGACGAACACGACCGTCCTGATGTCGTCCCGGACGGGCGGCATCTGCGCATCGGCCTTGATCGTGACCAGCGTTCCTCCCAGCCGCAGCAGGGTTGGTGAGGAGGCCAGCACCTCGCCGCCGATGGTGTCGAAGACCAGGTCGGCCTGGCCCGTCACGTCCTCGAGGCGGTCGGCGTCCAGCGCGATGAAGCGGTCGGCGCCCAGCTCGGTGACCAGCTCGCGGGAGTGGCCGCGCCCGGTCCCGATGACCTCGGCCCCGGCCCAGCGGGCCAGCTGGACCGCCATCGACCCGACCGCGCCGCCCGCGCCGTGGATGACCACCGTCTGGCCCTTGGCCAGCTTGCCGTGCTCGAACAGGCCCTGCCACGCTGTCAGGCCGGCTCGCGGCACTGCCGCCGCGTGAGCGTGGTCGACGGTCTGCGGCTTGATGGCCAGGTTGCGGGCTTCGACGGCGACGTACTCGGCGGCCGCCCCGTCACGGAGCTGGTCGGCGAGCCCGAACACCTCGTCGCCGACGGCCAGCCCGGCCGTCCCGAATCCCAGCGCGGCGACGACCCCAGACACCTCGTGCCCGGGAGTGATCGTCGTCCGCGGATGGCCAGCCCGGCAGGTCCACAGGGGCCAGTCCAGCTCGTTGTGCGTGATGCCGCACGCGGCGACCTTGACTAGCACCTCGCAGAACATCGGCGTGGGGTCGGTCACGTCTTCGAAGGCAAGCCCGCTGACGCCGGCTGACTCGCGGGCGCGGATGGCTTTCATCGTCAGTCCCTTTCCGGATAGATGGCGTGCTTCTCTCACTTCTCCGACGACACAGCCCGGCCGGATGTGAGGGCAACTGCGCCGGCCGTTAGCCTCGGGGACGTGCCGTTCCCAACCGTGCCGGACAAGCACGGCTACCCGAGTGCCTACCGCCCGGCGGCGTTCCTCGCGGCCCTGGCCGGTTCTTCCACGATGTCGTACGGGAACTCGCCGCGTTCGTAGTAGCCGCCGATGACCGGCGCGACGACCTCGCGGGCGAACTGGGCGACGGAGTCCCTCAGGTCCTGCTGCTCCGGTGCGAGCTGATAACTGACCATGGGAACACCAT
>JAICWX010000159.1 GCA_025934635.1 Streptosporangiaceae bacterium
CGTGGCTGACCAGCAGCACGGTCTTGGGCGTGCTGGCCAGCTGCTGCTCCAGCCAGCGCTTGCCCGGCACGTCCAGGTAGTTGTCCGGCTCGTCGAGCAGCAGCACGCCGTCGGCGCCGCGCAGCAGCGACTCGAGCACCAGGCGCTTGCACTCGCCGCCGGACAGCGTGCTCACGTCCCGCCAGCGGCACTCGTCGTGCGGGATGCCCAGCGCGGCGACGGTACAGGCGTCCCAGTGCACCTCGGCCTGGTAGCCGCCGGCCTCGCCCCATTCGGCCAGGGCAGCCGCGTAGCGCAGCTGGGCGCGCTCGTCGTCACGCTCCATCATGGCCAGCTCGGCCGCGTCCAGCCGCGCCGCGGCCTCCCGCACCCGCGGCGGGGAGACCGACAGCAGCAGGTCACGGACCATGGGCGTGAGCTCCTGGCCCTGGTTGGTGCCGATGAACTGGCGCATGACGCCGAGCCCGCCGCTCGACGCCACCGTGCCCTCCTGCGGCGCCAGGTCCCCGGCCACCATCCGGAGCAGCGTGGTCTTGCCCGCCCCGTTCGGCCCGACCAGGGCGGCCGTGACGCCGTCGCCGACCCGGAAGCTCACGTCGTCGAGCAGCATCCGCCCGTCCGGCAGCACATGGCTGACGTGCCCCACCTCGACATGCCCCCACGTGCTCACGCCCGGACAATAGCCGCCCGCGACCAGGGACGGCAACGGCATTTAGCCGCGGGCCGGCCCCGGCAGGAATGAAAGGGCGCCCGGGCGGGCTGTCCGGTGACATGAGCATCGAACTGGGCAAGGTCGGCATCTGGCGGCACCCGTCGGGACTCACCCCCGAGATCGCGGCCGAGGCGGAGGCACTGGGCTACGGCACGATCTGGCTGGGCGCGTCGCCGGACGGGGACCTCGCCGTCGTGGATCAGCTGCTGGACGCGACGGACCGCATCGTCGTCGGCACCAGCATCGTCAACGTGTGGAGCGATGACGCCGCTACCGTCGCCGCCTCGTACCACCGCATCACTGCCCGGTACCCGGACCGCTTCATGCTGGGGCTGGGCATCGGGCATCCCGAGGCCACCCGGGAGTACCAGCGGCCCTTCGCCACGCTCGTCAGCTACCTGGATCAGCTCGACGAGCTGAAGGTGCCGGCTTCCGGGCGGATGCTGGCCGCCCTCGGCCCGAAGGTCCTGCGGCTGTCGGCCGGGCGATCCGCGGGCGCGCTCCCCTACCTGGTGACGCCGGAGCACACCCGGCAGGCCCGGCCGATCCTGGGGGCCGGGCCGCTGCTCGCGCCCGAGCAGAAGCTGGTGCTCGAGACCGACCCGGAACGGGCCCGGGCCATCGGCCGGCCCCGGGTGCAGAACCCGTACCTGGGCCTGACCAACTACCTCGCCAGCCTGCGCAGGCTCGGCTGGACGGACGCCGACTTCGCGGACGGCGGCAGCGACGCGCTGATCGACGCCCTGGCGGTGCACGGCGACGCGGCGGCGATCGCCGCCGGGGTCACCGCGCACCTGGCGGCGGGCGCGGACCACGTGGCCGTCCAGGTCCTCAATCCTGATCTGCTGCCCGCGCTGCGGGCGCTGGCCGGCCAGCTTGAGCTGGGCCCCCGCTGATGACGGGCACGCTGATCACGCGCAGGCGGCCCCCGGCCTGGCCGAGGACGGCGGTCAGCCGGTAGCGGCGCCGTACCGCCGGCCCGCCGTGAGTCCGGCCACCAGCGCGGTTGCCCTCCGGCATCCACCGTGCCATGATTGGCACCATCATGACAGTGCCAATCCAGCCTTCCCCGGCTGGTTCCGCCAGCCCGGGCCGGGCGGGCGCCGGGCGGGCCGGCCAGGGGGGTGCCATCGGTGCCCTGGCCCTGGCGGACCTGCTCGGCCGCTGGCCCGCCGCGGGCGGCCCGCTGTACCGGCTGCTCGCCGCGCGGATCGCCCGGCTGGCCGACACCGGCGAACTGCCCGCGGGCCTGCGGCTGCCGCCCGAGCGGGACCTGGCCGCCGCGCTGTCGGTAAGCCGGAACACGGTGGCCGCCGCCTACCAGCTGCTGCGCGACGAGGGCATGGCGGAGAGCCGCCAGGGGGCCGGCACCCGCATCGTCCCGCACCGCACCACCCCGGCCGCGGTGCACCGGGCCAACGGCTTCTTCTCGGGGCTGCTCGAGAGCTCCGTCCTCGAGGCGGATCTCAGCCTGGCCGTCGTGGACTGCGCGCCGCAGGTGGCGGCCGCGCTGGCCGACCCGGCCACCGTGCTCGGGGACACCGCCCCGGCCGGCACCTACCCGGTCACCGCCACCAGCGGGTACTTCCCGCTGGGGCTGCCCGCGCTGCGGGCCGCCATCGCCGCGCACCTGACGGACCGCCTCGGGCTGCCGTCCGGCCCGGCCGAGATCATCGTCACGACCGGCGGCCAGCAGGCCCTGGACCTGCTCATCCGGTGCGAGGTGCTGCCCGGGCAGCCGGTCGCCGTCGAGGACCCCACCATCCCCGGCGTGCTGGACGCGCTGTACCGGGCCGGCGCCCGGGTGATCGGGCTGCCGGCCGGGGCCGGCCTGGACCCGGACCGGCTGGAGCACGTGATCCGCACGCACCATCCGGCGATGGTGTACCTGATCCCCACTCACCACAACCCCACCGGCCTGGTCATGCCGGCCGGGCACCGCCGCCGCGTGGCCCGCCTCGCCGCCGAGCATCCGGGCACCCTGTTCGTCGACGACATGACGCTGGCCGAGCTGCCGCTGGGCGACGACCCGCCTCCGCCGCCGCTGGCCGCCCTGGCTCCCGGCCAGGCCAACCTGGTCAGCGTGGGCTCGCTGTCCAAGCTCTACTGGGGCGGCCTGCGGACCGGCTGGATCAGGGCCAGCCCGGGCCTGATCGCGCGCGCGGCCGCGGCCAAGGCCGCCGCCGACCTGGGCAGTGCGGCCTTCGGGCAGGCGGTCATCGCCGCCCTGCTCGCCGGCCAGCACGACGACATCGTCAAGTGGCGCCGTGAGCAGCTGCGGGCCCGGTACGACGCGCTGGCCGGGGCGCTGCGAGCCGCCCTGCCCGGGTGGACCTGGCCCGAGCCCGCGGGCGGGCTCACCGTGTGGGTCCGGGCCGGCGGCGACAGCAGCGCGTTCGCCCAGGCCGCGCTCAGGCAGGGGGTCGCGGTGGTCCCCGGCCGCCTGCTCAGTGCGAGCTGGAACGCCGGGGCCAGCGGCGGCACGGGCGGGGCGGGTGAGTACCTGCGGCTGGCCTTCACCCAGGCGCCGGACGTCCTGGCCCGGTCGGCCCGGCTCCTGGCCAGCGCCGCCCAGGCGAGGACCAGCCCGGGCTAAGACCAGGCCGCCGCGCCCAGCCCCGTGGTGAGCTTGAACGGCGCGGTCCCGTCCAGGGACAGGAACAGGTCAGGACCGGCCAGGTAGAGCAGCCAGCGGCCGGAGGGATCCCCGTCCAGGCTGGTGTGGTCGCGGTCAAGCCAGCCGATGGCGACCTGGCGGACGAGGCGGCCGGCCGGGGTGATCTCCCACAGCAGGTCCGAGATCTCCTTGGACGGCCCGCCGGTGCAGCAGATCCGGTCCGCGAACAGGTTGCCGCCGGGCAGGAATACTCCGGCGCGGTAGTAGCTGCGCGCAGCGTCCGGCCCGGTGACCGGCACGGCCGAGGCGCCGGACCGGGCTGACGGCAGGTAGTACCGGGCCGTGGCCAGGTCGACCCGGACCAGGACCCGGGCCGGGTTGCTCGCGTTGCCCTTCGCCTGGCCGGCCGACACCAGCAGCTGGCTGCCGTCCGGCGACCACGACAGCTCCGGGACCGAGCCGGACGAGGTGGGATGCGGCCCGGCCCGCAGGACTTTCTGGCCGCCGCCCGCGAGGTCGCGGACCACTACCTCGGGACTGGCCGTCGCGGCGCCCGGGTGGCCGCAGTCGGCTGGCCTCCGGACGAATGCCAGCCTGGTTCCGTCCGGGCTGACGGCGGGCAGCGTGCCGGGCGCGATCACCGATACCCGGCCGCCCGCGGCCGGGACGGACTCGATCGTCCCCTCGCAGCCGTGCGCGGCGGCGAAGTAGACGGTCCGGCCGTCGGGCGAGACGGAGATGATGCCGGGGAGCACGTGGTCGCGGACCAGGATCTTGCGGGCTATGCCGGTCAGCGGGTCGAGCACGACGAGCGCAGCATGGCTGGTCACCGCGATGATGCCGGGCCGGCCTTCCCCGCCCCGGACGGGGGGCGCGGCGGGCGGCCGGTGCCCCGTGGCCGGGGCGGCGAGACCCGGCCGGCCGAGGCCGGCGTAGGCGGCGCTCGCGCCGCCGGTGGCGATGGCGAACGCGAGCACGGCGGCGGTGATCGCCTGGCGGCGGCGACGGCGGTTGCCGCGAGCCCGGATGGCGTCCGGCCCGGCGGGCGTGACCGCCGCAGCGAATTCCGCGGAGCCTGCCCGGAGGCTGGCGAAGAACTCCTCACGCATCGCAGGCCAGCTCCTTCTCGTTCATGCCGGGTTCGCTGTCTGCCAGGTACGGGGCCATGGCCTGGCGGCCGCGGGACAGCCGGGCCTTCACCGTGCCGGCGGCGGCCCCGGTCTCCCTGGCGATCTCCTCCACCGACAGGCCGACCAGGTGGTGCAGCACGATCGCCTGACGCTGGCGCGGCGGTATCTTGCGGAGCGCGGCGATGATCGCCACGTAGTCCGGGTTCAGCCCGCGCGCGGCTGCTGGCGTCCACTGGCGGCGATGCGCCGCGCGCATGTTCGCCGCCTTGCGCCAGGCGCTGACGCTGATCCGGTAGGCGACGGTCCGGACCCACGCCTCGGGGTCGCCGTAGTCCGCTACCTTGTCCCACCGCTGCCAGGCGCGGGCATACGCTTCCTGGATGCAGTCCTCGGCCTCGGCACGGCTCCCGGTCATGGCGTACAACTGGCCGGTGAGGCGCTGCACGCTGCCGGAGTAGAACGCGTCGAAGGCCACGGGGTCGCGCATGCGTGTCCCCTTCCCGTGCCGCCGCGATTCGGTGTCCTGTACCTGACACGCGCGACGCGGCGCGGTGGTTGCGCCGGATTTCCGGCGCTTGCCCCGGTCCCTATACCAGGGCGGTGCCGATCAGCCCGTTCCTGGTGACCAGGGCGGCCAGTTCGCCGGCGGACAGGCCGGCGGTCCCGGCGGGGCGGGCCGGCAGCACCATGTACCGGGCCTCCGAGGTCGAGTCCCAGACCCTGACCTGAGTCCGGGCAGGCAGCGCGAGGCCGAACTCGGCCAGCACGGCACGCGGCTCCCGCACCGCCCGCGACCGGTAGGCGAAGCTCTTGTACCAGCCGGGCGACGGGCCGAGCAGCGACACCGGGTAGCAGGAGCACAGCGTGCAGACGATGACGTTGTGCTCGTCCTCGGTATTGGGCACCACCCGCAGCGTGTAGCCAAGGCCGCCGAAGCCCAGCTCGGCCGCGGCGGCGTCGCCGTCGGCCACCAGCAGGTCGCGGTACCGCGGATCGGTCCAGGCCCGGGCGGCCATCCGGGCCCCGTTGACCGGCGAGGCCCTGGTGTACAGCCGGGTGAGGAACTCGTCGATCTCGTCGTCGCTGGTCAGCCCGGCGGCGATCAGGCGTTCCTCGAGCTGCCGGGTCCGCGCCGCCACCGGCCGGTCATCATGCCCGGTCAAAGTAGGACTCCCACAGGTCGACAGTCACGGTGTGGTCCCCGCTCCCCCACAGGTCGGCGGCCGAGAAGCGGACCGCGTAACAGGTCTCCGCGCGGGGCGGGTCGATGCCGCGGGCGCTGTCATCGGGCACGGTCCACCGGTCGATCGCGGTGACGATGACGCCCGTGTGCCCGCGCACGTACCGGGGCACCCGGGTGTGGTGGTCCGGGTCCCCGGTCTTCACCCGGACCCGGGCACCCGCTTCGTAGCTCATGGCAGCGCGCCCTTTTCCCGGACGAGAACCTCGATCGCGCCCAGCCAGCGCTCGTAGTACGACGCCGCCAGGTACTTCTCCGGCGGCAGCCGCTCGATCGCGTCCCGCAGCTCGTCGCTGTTGAACACGCCGCGCCGGCGCAGCATCGTGGCCAGCGCGTAGACCCGCGCCTCCCAGTCGGCGGCGAACGGGGGCTCGCCGTTCTCGCCGACCGGGACCGGCCCGAATCCGGTCTGGCCGCCCATGTCATGAACACGGCTCACCCTGGTGACACTAACAGGGCCCCCGTCAGCTGGCATCCGCCCGGATGTTCTTATGGTCGTATGACATCGAACGGCGAACTCCGCAGCAGGCAGTGGTTCGGAGCGACCGGCCGGGCCGGGATGGGCCACCGGTCCTGGATGCGCAGCCAGGGCTTCACCTCCGAGGTATTCGACGGGCGGCCGGTGATCGGCATCGCGACCACCTGGTCCGAGCTGGCCCCGTGCAATGTCCACCTGCACCGGGTGGCCGAGTCGGTCAAGCGCGGGGTCTGGCAGTCGGGCGGGTTCCCGCTGGAGTTCCCGGCCATGGCCCTGGGCGAGACGCTGCTGAGGCCGACGGCCATGCTGTACCGGAACCTGCTGGCCATGGAGGCCGAGGAGCTGATGCGAGCCAACCCGCTGGACGGGGTGGTGCTGCTGTCCGGGTGCGACAAGACCACGCCCGGGCTGCTGATGGCCGCGGCCAGCGTGGACCTGCCCGCCGTGATGGTCACCGGCGGCCCCAAGCTCAACGGCAAGTACCAGGGCGCCGATGTCGGCTCAGGCACGGCGGTCTGGCGGTGGGAGGAAGACCTGGTCGCGGGACGGATGACCCAGGAGGAGTGCTACTTCGCCGAGGCCTGCATGTCCCGGTCCGACGGGCACTGCATGACCATGGGCACCGCGTCCACCATGGCGTCGATGGCCGAGGCCCTGGGCATGCAGCTGCCCTACTCGGCGACCTGGCCGGCCCCGGACTCCCGCCGGTACGAGACCGCGCAGCGGGCCGGGCAGCTCATCGTGGACCTGGTCGAAAAGGACCTGCGGCCCTCGGCCATCATGACCCGCGAGGCGTTCGAGAACGCGATCCGGGTCAACGCCGCCATCGGCGGCTCCACCAACGCCGTGATCCACCTGCTCGCCATCGCCGGGCGGCTGGGCGTGCCGCTGTCGCTGGAGGACTTCGACGCGCTGGCCCGTGACGTGCCGACCCTGGTCAACCTGCAGCCCAGCGGCCAGTACCTGATGGAGGACTTCTGCTACGCCGGCGGCCTGCCCGCGGTGATGCGCGAACTGGCCGAGGCCGGCCTGCTGCACGCCGGCGCGGTCACCGTCACCGGGGCCGGCGTCGGGGACAACGTGGCCGGCGCGCAGTGCTGGAACCGCGAGGTGATCAAGACGCTGGCGGACCCGTTCCAGGAGGCCGGCACCGGCACCGCGGTGCTGCGCGGCAACCTGGCCCCCGAGGGAGCGGTGATCAAGCAGTCAGCCTCGTCGCCGCACCTGCTCAAGCACCGGGGGCCGGCCCTGGTCTTCGACTCCCCCGAGGACTACTACGCCGTCTCCAACGACCCGGACCTCGACGTCGACGAGAACACCGTCCTGGTCATCCGGTACTGCGGCCCGCGCGGCTACCCGGGCATGCCCGAGGTGTCCAACGTCGCCCTGCCGAAGAAGCTGCTGGTCCGCGGGATCACCGACATGGTCCGGATCTGCGACGGCCGGATGTCGGGGACCGCCTACGGCACGGTCGTGCTGCACGTCGCCCCCGAGGCCGCCGCGGGCGGCCCGCTGGCCCTGGTCCGGACCGGCGACTGGGTCAGCCTGGACGTGCCCGCCCGCACGCTGACCCTGGAGGTGGGCGAGGAGGAGCTCGAGGGCCGCCGGGCGCAGTGGCAGCCGCCGCCGGCGCACGCCAGCCGGGGCTGGACATACCTGTACACCGAGCATGTGCAGCAGGCCAGTTCCGGCGCCGATCTGGACTTCCTGGTCGGCGGGAGCGGGCACGAGGTGGGCCGCGACTCGCACTGAACCGGACGCGGCGTAGCAATTCCCAACCGGAAGGCCGGCTGCGTCGTCCCGGAGAGTATGAAGGCGATAACAGGCTTGGCTTCCCCGAGGTCCGCGCGCGCACGGGTCGCCGGAGCCGCGGTGGCGGTAGCGGCCGGGTCCGGCCTGCTGCTGGGCGGGTGCGGCGGCGCCGCCCAGGGTACGGCGGACCAGGTCACGGCCTCGCTCCAGAAGGCCGGCCTGACCGGCGCGATCGATCCGCACGGGGTATTCGGGCGGGTGCTCGGCCAGCCGTACGTGGCCGTGACCGGCGGTCAGTTCTACGTCACCTGGCAGAACCAGGTCAAGCGCAACGTGCCGTCGACCACGCTGGTCCGGGCCGACCAGGCCACCGGCACGATCGAGGCCACGCGCACGTTCGGCACCGGCTACATCAGCTCACCGCAGGCCGCGGGCGGGTCGCTGTGGGCGCTGCTGGGCACCACCCGGGAGACGCTGCTGCGGATGAACCCGCGCACGCTGGCGGTGACCGGGAAGCTGCCCATCAGCAACGGCCGGTACCTGAACTCCAACGGAGGAGACAACCACCTGTCGGTGGCGGGCGGCGCCCTGTGGGCAGTCGCGGGTAACCGGCTGGTCCGGGTGTCGCTGCGCACCGGGAAGGCCGAGAAGGTCATCGGCCTGCCCGGCGGGTTCAGCACCTCGATGGCCGGCAGCTCGTCCGGCTCGTTCCTGATCGTCAGCGTGGCCGACAGCGGCGGCCGGGGCTCGCTGCAGCGTCGCGATCCGGTCAGTGGCGCGCTGCTCGCCTCGCACCCGACCGAGGGGGTGACCGCGGCCAGCGTCGGCGGGGTCATCGACTCCGGCGTGTGGGCGGCCCAGCCCACCGGCATGCAGGGCTACGTCCAGCGCTACCGCACCAGCACGCTGGCCCCGGTCAGCGGCACCGCCGTAGAAGGCAGCAACGGGGTCGGCGTCGTCGTCGCGAACGGGCTGGCCTGGGTGCTGCGGGCCGGGCCCGAGGCGGACAGCAGCTACTGCGCCGACCCGGTCACCGGGAAGAAGCTGGCGGCGATCCCGCTGCCCCGCCCGGCCCGGGACGACGTGGTCGGGATCTGGGGGCGGCAGGTGTACTACGCCGCCGCCAGCGGCCAGGGCGTGAACACCTACCTCAGGCGGGTTGCCGTCCCGGCCGCCTGCCGCGTCGGGTAATGTTCACGCCTGCTACCGTTCCCGACAACCGGCGGGCAGGAATCAGCCTTGGAAAGCGTCGTCCTCCTCGATGAAGCAGGCAACGCCAGCGGGACCGCCGACAAGGCGGCCGTGCACCATGACCGCACGCCGCTGCACCTGGCGTTTTCCTGCTACCTGTTCAACGAGGCCGGCCAGTTCCTGCTGACCAGGCGGGCCGAGTCGAAGCGGACCTTCCCCGGCGTGTGGACGAACACCTGCTGCGGGCACCCGATGCCCGGCGAGTCCATGCCCGGCAGCGTGCTGCGGCGGCTGCAGGCCGAGCTCGGGATCGGATCGGCCCGGCTCGAGCTCGTCCTGCCCCGGTTCCGCTACCAGGCCCGGATGGCGAACGGGGTGCTGGAAAACGAGCTCTGCCCGGTGTACGCCGCCTACACAGGCCCGGCTTCGCTGTCACCGGAGCCCGCCCCGGCGGAGGTCGCGGAGACCAGGTGGGTGGACTGGGCGGACTTCTGCGAGGCGGTCCGCGCCGGGCGGCAGCCCGTCTCGCCGTGGTGCGCCACGCAGCTCGCTGAGCTCGCCGCGCTCGGCCCGGGTCCGCTGCAGTGGGTCCCGGCGGACCCGGCCGGGTTGCCGCCCGCGGCCATCGGCTGACACCCGTTCCACAAGGTTGTCCACACCCGGTGCGTTTATCCGGAATCGCGCCACGTTATCCGGATCGCTGTGTTATCAGGCCCGCGGGGCCAGTCCCCGGGCCAGCAGCTCGAGCACGTCGTCCAGGACGTCATCGGCGACCCGGCCGCCGGCCGTCCAGTCGGCCCAGCGCATGCCGACGAAGTTGCCGATGCCGGTGTAGGCGAACGCGATGACCTCCGGGTCGTAGCGCGCGTCCACCTCGCCGGCGATCTGGGCCGCCCGCACGCCCCGGGCGTACCCGCGGGCCAGGTGCTCGTAGTACTCGCGGAACACGGCCGGGTCGATGAACTCGGACTCGCGGACGATGCGGTCGATCCAGGGGCGCTGGGACAGCATGTCGAAGTACGCCCGGAAGGCGGCGCGCTCCCGGGCCCGCTGGCCGCCCTCGGTCTGCTCGAGGGCGGCCCTCATGGCCTGCCTGAGGTCGTCGTTGATGGCCCGGACCACGGCGGCGAAGATCTCCGCCTTGGAGTCGTAGTGCGAGTAGAAGCTCCCGGTGGCCATCCCGGCGCGGGCGCAGATGTCGGCGACCGTCGTCCGGTGGTAGCTGCGCTCCCCGAACAGTTCCTCGGCCGCCCTCAGGAGAAGAGCTGGCCCTGGCGGACGCCCTCCTTGAACCCCCCGCGTGCGGGGGGGCTTTCCGCCCCCCCGCACGCCAGGGCTGGTTTCCGCGGTCATGCCGGCTGATCCCCGCCCTCTGTCAGTCTGGGATGGCCGATACGGCGTCAGGGTGACGGGATGCCACTCGCTGGCGCCTGCTGCTCGGATCCCGAGTAGGTAGTAATGGCACCCGACGCGGACGCGTCCGTCGTCAGGACCGGGCCTTGCTGCACGAGCTGGCCACTGTGGATAACGCCCAGGTAAGCCCCGGTGATGCCCATGTGGTCGCTCGAAGAGTAAGAGTACGGTGCCACCGCGGGTCCCTGCGGAAGGCCTGCCTGGATCGCCGTGATCAGGTCGGCCCTGGTCGGGTTGCGGCCCGCCTTGACCATGGCCTGGACGAAGGCGTAGCCGACGGCCTCGCCGTACAGCACGTTGCCGTCGAACGGCGCCTTCGCGTCGTACTGGTCGTGGATCTTCTTGAACAGGGTGATCCAGCTGTTACTGGCCGAGCCGAGGGAGGGCAGGTACCCGTCGCTGATGATCCCTTCGGTGAGCTGGTTGCCGTTGACCTTGGCGCCGCCCTGCTTGGCGAACGACTCGAGCAGGCCGGACAGGGTGATCGGATCCGATCCGACGTCGCTGACCACCAGCGCCGGGTTGAAGCCGAGCTTGAGCATGCCGAGCTTGAGCAGCGCGGTGAAGGCGGGAATGGAGAACGAGACGACCACCTGGGCGCCGGAGGAGCGCAGCGCGGCCACCGCCGAGCCGATGTTGGTGTTGGTCGGATCGTAGGTCTGCTTGCTGACCACCATCGAGGCCGGGAGCTCGTCCAGCAGGCCCTTGACCCCGTCCTGGCCGAACTCGTCGTTCTGGGAGAAGAAGCCGACCTTCTTGCCCGCGAAGTGCTGCTTGATGTACTGGCCGAGGATCTTGCCTTCCCGGATGTAGTCGAGCTGCCAGCCGAACGTCTGCGGGGCCTTCGACGGGTCGTTCCAGCACTCGCACCCGGACGCGACGAACACGTCAGGGACCTTCTGCGCGTTGAGGAAGCTCGCTACGGCCAGGTGGGTGGGCGTGCCGAGGCCGTCGAAGATGCCGTACACCTGGTCCTGCAGCACCAGCTGACGCACCACCGACGCCGTCTTGGTCGGGTTGTAGCCGTCGTCGAGGTACTTGTAGACGATCTTGCGGCCGTACACCCCGCCGTGCGCGTTGACGTAGGCGAAGTAGGCGGCTGAGGCGGGCGCGATCTCGCTGTAGCCGGGCGCCGCCGGGCCGGTGAGCGGCTGATGGCTGCCGATGGTGATCTGGGTCGGGGTGATGCCCGGCGCCGAAGCGGTCAGCGCGGTGTTCGAGCTGCCCGAGCCGGATCCCGCGGTCGAGCTCGAGCTCCCGCCCGAGGAACAGGCGGCGACGGCGAACGTGGCCACGGTCACGATCGCCGCGGCCCCCCTGGCTTGCCAGCGGAGCCGGCGAGTCCGTTTCATACAGTGCCTTCCTTTTCGTGGTGGCTGGCCGGCGCCTCGGTGGGCGGCGGCGTGACGTGCGGTGCGGGCGCGTCGCGGGAAAAGCGGGTCCTCGGCTCCGGGCCGGTGAACAGGGTGAGGAGCCAGCGCAGCCCGCCCTGGATCCCCTGCGGGAAGGCGAGCATGACGACGATGAGGACGGCGCCGTAGACGGCGATCGGGATGTTGGAGCCGACCGAACTGGACAGGCCGTGGCTGGTGGCCACGTCCGTGATGTAGGTGGGCACGATGATGATCAGGAGGCTGCCCCACAGCGCGCCCGGCAGGCTGCCCAGGCCGCCGATCACGGCCGCGGTCAGCAGCGCGATCGACAGCGTGATGCTGAACGCACCCGGCGCGACCAGGCTGGTCACGATGGCCAGCAGCGAGCCGGCCAGCCCGGCGCAGATGGCGCTGACGACGAAGGCCAGGATCCGCGTCACGGCGACGTTCACGCCGTCGAGCGCGGCTGCCACCTCGTCGTCCCGGACCGCGCGCCAGCTGCGGCCGACCCGGCTGTAACACAGGTTCGCCAGCAGGACCAGGGTGACCAGCGCCACCACGGTGGCAACCCAGGCCTGCCACCTGGTCAGCGGGAAGGCCGCGCCGAGGAACGCGGGCGCGGTGAAGGTCACGTTCAGGCCCTGGTCCCCGCCGAAGATCCCCTGGTAGGCAGCACCCAGCGCGGGCAGCGCGACGCCGAGCATGAGCGTGGCCCCGGCCAGGTAGGGGCCGCGCAGCCGCGCGGCGGCCGCGCCCACGATGGCCCCGGCGGCCGCCGTGACCACGGCGGATACCGCCAGCGCGACGATGAACGGCCAGTTCAGGTGGAGCAGGAGCAGCGCCGTGGTGTAACCGCCGATGGCCATGAAGGCGCCGTGGCCCAGCGATATCTGGCCGCTGAGCCCGGTCAGCACGGTCAGCCCGGCCACGGCCGTGACCTCGACCGCCACCTCGGCGATCTGGTAGTCCCGGAACGTGTTCAGCTTGACGGACAGGAACCAGACCACGACCGCCGCCACCAGGGCGGCGCCGAGCCTGCGCGGGAAAGTCTGCATGCTCATACCCGCCGGACCCGGGTCGCCGAGAACAGTCCGTCGGGCCGCACCATGAGCACCACGACGAGGATGCCCAGGGCCACCAGCGGCACCAGGCTGGCGCCGGAGGGGAGGTAGCCGCCGGCGTAGCTGAGCGCGAGCCCCAGCAGCAGCCCGCCGAGCACCGCGCCGACCGGGCTGTCCAGGCCGCCGATCACCGCGGCGGTGAAGCCGAACACGAAGATCGTGTCCATGCTGTTCGGGTACAGGAACGTCGACGGCGAGACGAGCACGCCCGCCAGCGCGCCGAGCAGGCCCGCGAGCGCCCAGCCGACGGTCAGCACCCGCGCCACCCGGATGCCGGACAGCCGGGCGATCGTGGTGTTGAAGGCGGCCGCGCGCATCCGCAGCCCGGCCGAGGTGTACTTGAACGCCACCGCCAGCGCCCCCGTGACGACCAGGACCGCCGCCGCGACGAACACGTCGAAGCGGGAGATGCCCAGCGGCGTCCCGCCGGCCCGCAGCCCGGTCACCGAGAACGCCGCCGGGAACGACCGGTACTGCCCGCCGAACAAGATGCCGGCCAGCCCTTCGAGCAGGGTGAGCAGCCCGATGGTCACGATGACCGCGTTGAGCGGCGGCTTGTTCATGGTCGGCCGGATGATGGTGAGCTGGCAGATCGCGCCGAGCACCACCCCGGCGGCGAGCGCGACCGCGAACCCGGCCCAGTAGGACCCGGTGCGGTAGACGACCTCGATGGCCACGTAGGTGGTGAACATCGCCATCCCGCCCTGGCCGTAGTTCAGCAGCCGGGTACCGCGCCAGATCAGCACGAGGGACAGGGCCACGGCCGCGTAGATCATCCCGAAGACGACCCCGCTGAGGGTGAACTGGAGGAACTCGACCACGTATCTGCTCCTAGGTGGGCTAGAACCCGAGGTAGTGGTGGCGTAGCGCGACGTCGGCGGCGAGCGTCGCGGCGTCCGCGGCGGCGACGACCCGGCCCAGGTTGAGGACCACGCCGTGGTCCGCGATCGCGAGGGCCCCGCGCGCGTTCTGCTCGACCAGGACGATGGTGATGCCCTGCTCCCGGCTGAGCCCCACCACCAGGTCCATGACCTGGGCCATGACCCGGGGAGCGAGGCCCAGGGAGGGCTCGTCGAGCAGCAGCACGCGCGGCCGCGCCAGCAGCGCCCGCGCGATGACGAGCATCTGCCGCTCGCCGCCGGACAGCGCGGCGGCCAGCTTGCGCCGCCGGCTGGCCAGCGGCGGGAAGCGCGTGAAGGCCTCGTCGAGCGCGGCCCCCCGGTCGGCCCGGCCAGTCCCCCGGCGGGGCCAGGACATCATCCCGACCCGCAAGTTCTCCTCGACGGTGAGCTCGGGGATCACTCCCTGCCCTTCCGGCACGTGGGCGATCCCGGCCCGGACCATCTGCTCGGGACTGCGGCCGGCCAGGTCGCTGCCGGTCAGCACGATGCGTCCGCGGCGGGGCCTGATCATGCCGCTGACCGCGCGCAGCAGCGTCGTCTTGCCCGCGCCGTTGGCTCCGAGCACCGCGGTAATGGCGCCCGTCCCGGCCGAGATGCTGACCCCGTCCAGCGCGATGACCCCGCCGTAACCCGCGACGAGTTCCTCGACGGCCAGCGCCGGGCCGGGAGCCGCGGCGGTGCCGCTACTCACGGGCGGTACCGAGATAAGCCGCGGTGACGGCGGGATCGTCCTGGATCTCGCGCGGCGTGCCCGTCGCGATCACCTTCCCGAAGTCCAGGACCACGATCGAGTCGCAGACCGACATCATCAGGTCCATGTGATGCTCGACCACCACGAGCGACCCCTCGGCGGCCAGGTCGCGGATGAGCCCGCCGAGTTCGGCGAGCTCGCTCTCGGCCAGGCCGCTGGCGGGCTCGTCGAGCAGGATCAGGCCCGGCTGGGCGACCAGCGCCCGGGCCAGCGCGACCCGCTTGCGCATGCCGTAGGACAGCTCGCCGGGCCGGGCCTGCGCCGCGTCGGCGGCGCCGACCCGGTCCAGCGCCGCGATCGCCAGGTCGCGCAGCGTGCGCTCGTCACGGCTGGCCCGCGGCAGCGAGATCAGCGCGGACCAGAAGCCCGACGAGGCCCGGCTGGTCGCGCCGACCATGACGTTCTCCAGCGCGGTCAGCCCGCCGTACAGGCCGACCCCCTGCAGGGTCCTGGCCACGCCGAAGCTGGCCAGCCGGTGCGGCCTGACCTCGCGCCGCCGGCCGCCGTACAGCACCTCCCCGGTGTCGGGCCGGATGAAGCCGCACAGGACGTTCAGCAGCGTGGTCTTGCCCGCGCCGTTCGGGCCGATCACGCCGAGCACGTGCCGGGGCGGCACGGCGAGCGAGACGGCATCGAGCGCGGTCAGCCCGCCGAAACGGACTGTCACGTCGCGCACCTCAAGTACTGAACCTGGATTCATAGGCCAATTTCCTTGCCAATAACAGCAGGGGTTTCCGGCATGAATCCTCATTCAAGGGTGATAACCGGAGCCCGGCAAGACCACGACCGAGTTGTTGCCATTCCGTGGCTGAACCGAGATGCGGCCCGGGCTGCCGCCGGCCGACCGGGTAGGTTGGCCGCAGTCGGATCACGCCGTGAGCTGACGCTGCCGGATCACGCTGACCACCGGGGGCAGGTTGACCTCGCTGACATACGAGGAGGCGCGGGAGCGCTCCCGGCTGATCGGCGTCCTCGGCTACCACGTCGAGCTGGACCTGACCGGCGAAGATGACGCGTTCGGCTCGGTTACCACCATCCGGTTCGGCTGCCGCGAGCCGGGCGCGTCCAGCTTCGCGGAGCTGCGGCCGGCCCGGCTGCGCCGGGCGGTCCTCAACGGGCACGACCTGGACCCGGCCGCGCTGACCGGGAACCGGCTGCCGCTGGACGGCCTGCGGGCCGCCAACGAGCTCCGGGTCGAGGCGGACATGCCGTACTCGCGGACCGGCGCGGGCCTGCACCGCTTCACCGATGCCGCCGACGGCCGTACCTACCTCGCCCTGCACGGCGGACTCGACAACGCCCAGCGCGCCTTCGCGGCCTTCGACCAGCCCGACCTGACGGCGCCGTTCAGCGCGACGGTCGCGGCGCCCGCGTCCTGGACCGTGATCGGGAACGGCCGGTCCCGGCCGGCCGGGACCGGAGGACCCGGCCGCTGGGAGCTGGCCGCCACCCCGCCGGTCGCCCCCTACCTGGTCACGCTGGTAGCGGGGCCGTATTACAGCATCAGCAGCGAGCACCGCGGCCTCCCGTTCGGCCTGCACGCGAGGCAGTCACTGGCCGGGCGCCTGGACCGGGACGCCCCGGAGATCCTCGCCGTCACCCGGGCGTGCTTCGACCGCTACCGGGAGATCTTCACCGAGCCCTTCCCGTACGACTCCTACGACCAGGCCTTCGTGCCCGAGCTCGAGGCCGGGGCGATGGAGAACCCCGGCTGCGTGACGTTCCGGGACGAGTTCCTGTTCGCGTCCGCGGTGACCCGGGCCGAGCGGCAGGTCCGCGCCGTGGTGATCGCGCACGAGATGGCGCACATGTGGTTCGGTGACCTGGTCACGATGCGCTGGTGGAACGACGTGTGGCTGAGCGAGTCGTTCGCCGAGTACCTGGGCTTCGGCGTGCTGGCGGAAGCTACCGCCTTCACCGGGGCGTGGACCGCCTGCGCGCTGGACCGCAAGATCCGCGGCTACGACGCGGACCAGCGCGCCTCCACCCACCCGGTCGCCCCGGACCCGGCGGCCGTCGGCGATACCGACGTCGCCCTGGCCAGCTACGACGACATCTCCTACGCCAAGGGCGCGGCCGCGCTGCGCCAGCTGGTGGCCTGGCTGGGCTGGCCCGCGTTCCTGGCCGGGGTCAACGACTACTTCGCCCGCTACCGGTTCGGCAGTGCCACCCTGGAGGACCTGCTCGGCTGCCTGAGCCGCGCCGCTGAGCGGGCCGGAGAGGGGGCCGACGCCGGCGAGTGGGCCGCATCCTGGCTGCGCAGCGCCGGGGTGGACACCCTGTCGGTGGGCCGGCCGGAACCGCCGGGCCGGGTCGGCTGCATCAGCCATGAGGGCACCCGGCCGCACCGCCTGCTGATCGGGGTGTACGACGAGGGACCGGACGGGCTCGCCCTGCGCGGCCGGTTCCCGGTGACGGTACCCGCCGACGCCCGCGCCGTCGTGCTGCCGGCCGCGGCGGTCCGGCCGGAGCCGGCCCTGCTGCTGCCGAACGACGGCGACCTGGGCTACTGCAAGATCCGGCTCGATCCCGCCTCGCAAGGCGCCCTGGAGGCCTCGCTCGGCCGCCTGCCTGATCCGCTCAGCCGCGCCGTCGCCTGGACCGCCGTCCGCGACCTGGTCCGGGACGGGGAGCTCGCCCCGCGGCGGTACCTGGCCCTGGCGGCCCGGCACCTGCCCGCCGAGACCGAGAGCTCCGTCGCCGGGCACGTGATCGGCTACGCCCGCACGACGATCGCCGACCGCTACCTGCCGCCGGGGCAGCGCGGCGCCGCCCTGGCGGACATCACCTCCCTGTGCCGGGACCTGCTCAGCCCGCATCCGGCCGGCGACGGCGGCGAGCTGCGGCTGGTCGCCGTGCGAGGGCTGATCGAGGCCGCCGCGGGGCCGGACGACGTCTCCGCCCTGTGGTCCTGGCTGGCCGCCGGGCGGGTGCCGGGCGGCCCGGACCTGGACGCCCGGCTCCGCTGGCAGATCCTGCTGCGGCTCACGGTGCTCGGCGCCGCCAGCCGGGCCGAGATCGAGCACGAGGCCGGCC
This sequence comes from Streptosporangiaceae bacterium, assembly GCA_025934635.1. The sequence goes on from JAICWX010000159.1 coordinate 17,717, forward strand.
GGGATCCCCGCGACCCGGACGGCCGTCTCGCGGCGGCGCGCTGCCGGGCCGCGCTCCCTGACGCCGGCGCCAAGCGGGCCGCCTGGGCGGTGCTGACCGAAGGCGCGCTGTCCGGCTACGAGCTGGCCGCCGCCGCCGAGGGGTTCTGGCAGGCCGATCAGGCGGAGCTGCTGGCCGGGTACGTGCCCCGGTACTTCGCCGCGCTGCCCGCGCTGGACGGCGCGCTGGCCCGGGTCTGGGGCCGGCACGGCTTCCCGCATTACGCGGCGGACGCGGCGGCCGTGCGGGCGGGCGAGCGGTGCCTCGACGACGGCGGCATCACCGGGTCGCTGCGGCGGCTCCTGGCCGACCAGGTCGAGGACCTGCGCCGCGCGCTCGCCCTGCGCTCAGCTGACTCGCGCTGGGCCGCCTAGGCCGAGCACGCGGGCCGCGTTGTGCTTGAGGATCTTGGGCCGGACCTCCGGCTTGATCTCGAGCAGCTCGAAGTCGCGCAGCCAGCGCTCCGGCGTCAGCAGCGGGTAGTCGGTGCCGAACAGCACCTTGTCCTGCAGCAGCGAGCTGGCCGCGCGGACCAGCTGGGGCGGGAAGTACTTGGGCGACCAGCCGGACAGGTCGATGTACACGTTGGCCTTGTGGGTGGCGATGGAGATCGCCTCGTCCTGCCACGGCACCGACGGGTGGGCCAGGATGACCGTCAGCCCGGGGAAGTCGGCGGCCACGTCGTCGAGCAGCATCGGGTTGGACAGCCGCAGCTTGATCCCGCGGCCGCCCGGCAGCCCGGCCCCGATGCCGGTCTGGCCGGTGTGGAAGACGGCGGGCAGCCCGGCTTCCTCGATGACCGCGTACAGCGGGTACAAGCTCCGGTCGTCCGGGGAGAACCCCTGCAGGCTGGGATGGAACTTGAAGCCGCGGACGCCGTGCCCGGCGATCAGCCGCCGGGCCCGGCGGACCGCCTCGGCGCCGGCCAGCGGGTCCACCGACCCGAACGGGATGAGCACGTCGGGGTGAGCGGCGGCCCGGTCGGCCATCTCCTCGCTCGACAGCGCGTCGTGGCCGGTCGCCGTGGTGGCGTCCACGGTGAAGACCACGGCGGCCAGCTGGCGCGCCCGGTAGTAGCCGGCGATCTGCTCGACGGTCGGCGCCCGGTCGTGGCCGGCCTTGAAGTACCGCGCCGACGCGTCCATCAGCTCGTCGTCGAGGGAGAGGTGCCCGTGCCCGTCGGACTCGACGTGGACGTGCACGTCGATCGCGGCCAAGGCGGCCAGGTCCAGGTCAGTGGTCATCGATGACACCTTACACGCTCGCCTTCACGTTCAATGTCATCCATCTTGTGCTTTGCCGCCCGCTATGGCACCGTCGGCGATGTGGAGCCGCAACGCCAGGTCCGCCCGGGTGACCGGCTGTGGACGCCGGGCCCGGACCGGGTCGCCCGCGCCAACGTCACCGCGTTCACCGGGTGGCTCGCCCGCGAGCGCGGGCGTGACCTCGACGGCTACGACGCGCTGTGGCGCTGGTCCGTGACCGACCTCGACGGCTTCTGGCAGGCGATCTGGGACTACTGCGGCATCGAGGCCTCGGCGCCGCCCGCCGCGGTCCTCGGCCGCCGGTCCATGCCGGGCGCCGACTGGTTCCCCGGGGCCCGGCTGAACTACGCGCAGCACGTGCTGCGCCGCGAGCAGGCCAGCCAGGACGCGCTGTACTACCAGTCCGAGAGCACGCCGCTCGCCGGCCTGCCGTGGCCGGAGCTCGCGAACAGCGTCCGGGTGCTCGCCACCCGGCTGCGCGCCATGGGCGTCCGCCCCGGCGACCGGGTCGCCTCCTGCC
>JAICWX010000436.1 GCA_025934635.1 Streptosporangiaceae bacterium
TGTCCCGTCTCACTTGGCCTGGCGCAGTCTCACTTATCTGACGTATCCGGCGTGTCGTCTCACCTGATCTGGCGCAGTGCTCGCTAAGGTGCTGGCCCTGCCTGGTCACGGCGTTTCGAGGTGGGATGTGCTGGTCAGTGCGTCTTCGGCGGCAGCGGATTCGCCGCTGGCCGCGGGGGTCGAGGTGGAGTTCACCGATGTCAGCGGGTCGCGTCGGCGTGATCTGCTGGCGTCGTGCTGGGATGTGCGTTTCGAGGACGCGGTGGCGGTCCGCTCGTTCGGCTGGGCGGCCGGGCAGCGGCATTTCCCTGGCTGGTGGTGGTCAGCGACGACAGGCCGGCACGTCGGCCATGAATCGTGGCTGGAGCGCGACCAGGTCATGATGCTGGACTTCGATCCGCAGGTGGTGGCGTTCTCGTCGCAGCCGTTCTGGCTGGCCTGGATGGGAGGGGCGACCGCACGCAGGCATGCCCCGGACTATTTCGCCCGGCTGGCCGACGGGACAGGCGTGGTGATCGATGTCCGTGCCGATGACCAGATTCCGGACAGGGACGCCGAGGTCTTCGGGATGACGGCCGATGCGTGCGCGAGTGTGGGCTGGTGTTACCGGCGGGTCGGGACGCTGGCCCCGGTTCTTGCAGCCAATGTGCGCTGGCTGGCCGGGTACCGGCACCCGCGGTGCCTGGATCACGAGCAGGCGGCCAGGCTGCGGGAGATCTTCGCCCGCCCGGCCGAGTTGCTGGCGGGCGCGCGGGCCGCGGGTGACCCGCTCGGCGTGCTGCCGGTGCTGTATCACCTGCTGTGGGCCGGGGTGCTGGTCACCGACCTGGCGTCGGCTCGGCTGGACGCGGAGTCTGTGGTCACGGCCGGCGGGGGTGCAGGGTGAGCGTGTCGCGCCCGGCGGCGCTGGCTGCTGGTGACCGGGTGTGCTTCCGCGGCGAGGAGCGCATGGTGCTCAGGCTGACAGCCGGGGGTGCCTGCCTGCAGGGCCTGGAGCCGGCGGTGGCGCTGGCGGAACTCTTCGCTGATCCCGGCTTCGCGGTGGTGGCCTCGGGCAGCCCGGCCCCGCTTCCGCCGGAAGGGCTGATGGAGGGCCTGCCCGAGGAGGTGACCGAGCACGCCCGGTGGCTGGAGGGCCACATGGCCGAGGTGGTCAGCGGGCTGCCCGCTGATGCTGGCCCGGGAGCTGTTCCGAGGCCGGAGTACGACCCGGCGGTCACGTCACTGCGGCAGCGGGAGATCGCCAAGGCAGCGGAACTGCGCGGAGCCGGCCGTCCCGTGCCGCTGCGGACGCTGCAGCGGCTGCGGCGCAGGTATGAGACCGACGGCGTGTGGGGGCTGGTCGATCACCGGTTCACTCGGCAGGCCTCGCCGGCGGGCCGGGCCGACGAGCGGGTGGTAGCTGCTGTGCGCCGGGCGGTCGAGGAGGAAGCAGACCGGTCGACGGGCACCGTGGACCGGCTGCGCCGCAGGGTCGAGCAGATCCTGGCCGCCGAGCACGGGCTGGAAGACGTGTCGCAGGTGATGCCGTCACGGGCGACGTTCTACCGGCTGGTGGGGCGGGTCTCGGCGGGGCGGCATACGTTCGGGTCGGCACGCACCCGCCGGTCGCTGGCCAAGCGCCCGGACGGTCCGTTCGGGATGGTGACGGCGGTCCGGCCCGGTGAGTGGATGCAGATCGACTCCACGCCCGTCGACGTGCGGGTCGTGCTGGATAACGGCATGATCGACCGCGCTGAGCTGACCTGGCTGATCGACTGCGCCACCCGGACGATCCCGGCGGCGGTCCTGCGGCCCTCGACCAAGGCCGTGGACGCGGCGCTGCTGCTGGCCCGCGCGCTGACCCCCGAGCCGATGCGGCCAGGCTGGGCCGACGCGCTGCGCATGTCCTGCTCGGTGCTGCCGCACCGGCGGCTCGCCAGGATCGATGAGCGCCTGGAGCATGCCGCTGCCCGGCCGGTGATCGTGCCGGAGACCATCGTGTGCGATCACGGCATGGTCTACATGTCCCAGGCGTTCCGGTCGGCCTGCCGGGCGCTGGGCATCAGTTTCCAGCCCTCGCACAAGGGATCGCCGTGGGAGAAGGGCATCGTCGAGCGCAGCCTGGGCTCGGTGGCTACCTTGTTCGCCCAGCATGCCGCCGGCTACGTCGGCTCCAGCGTGGAACGGCGCGGCAGGAACGCGGAGCAGGACGCTGCGTGGTCGATCATCGAACTGCAGGATCTCCTGGATGAGTGGATCGTGGCGGTCTGGCAGAACCGCCCGCACGACGGCCTGCGGCATCCCCTGATGCCGGGCAGGCCGCTGACCCCTAATGAGCAGTACGCCGCGCTGGTCGAGGCCGCCGGGTATGTGCCCGTCCCCCTGTCGGCCAGCGACTATGTCGAGCTGCTGCCGGTGACCTGGCGGGCCGTCAACGCCTACGGCATCAAGATCAGCAACCGCAGGTATGACTGCGCGGCCCTCAACCCCTACCGCCACCAGGACTCGGGCGTGGCTGTGAGGAAGGGCCTGTGGGAGGTGCACTACGACCCGTATGACGTGACCCGGATCTGGGTCCGCGGCGATCACGACGCCGGCTGGATCACCGTGCCGTGGACGCAGCTGAAGTCCGCGGCCGTGCCGTTCGGCGAGGCCACGTGGGACCACGCCCGCCGGCTGCTGGCCCGGCGTGGTGAGAGCCCGGCCACCGAGCAGGAAATCGCGAAAGCCGCCGCTGCCCTTCTCGACAGGGCAGAGCAGGCGACGGCCGCTGGGGGCGGGCCTGCGAAGAAGGACCGGCGGGCAGCCGCACGGGCCCGGGCGACCGCCGCGCCTGCCTGGCCCCGCCCGGACGCCGGCCCGGCCGACCCTGCAACTGCGGCCAGCGAGCCTGACAACACCGAGGATGATGCCCTCCCGGCCGCCAGGATCACCCCGCTAGGGATCTTCGACCCGTTCGAGGAAGCGGGCAGGCCGTGGTGAGAACTGCCGGCGCGGAGCCGGCGCCGGGCCCGGCGCCGGCTCACTGGCACCGCCAGCTGACCACGCTGCAGGGCTGGCAGCAGTTCACCACCGACGTGCCTGACGTGCCGGAACTCCTGCCCGCACCGGTGCGCGCCGGCCTGGCAGATGAGCAGCGGTCCCGCTATGACGAGCACCGGCTGGACTACCACACGCGGCTCGGCGTGGTCGCCACCTCCACGCTGCGGCACGTGGTGAACACCGGGCGGCGGCTGGTCCTGCTGAACCGGCACGCCCTCAGCGCCCGCCGCGGGCTGATCGTCTCCGGCGCCGCGGGCACCGGCAAGACCACTGCGATCACCCAGCTCGGCAAGACTCACCAGGCCATCGACCGTCTGCGGCACCCCGGCAGCGACCGGATCCCCGTGGTTTACGTCACCGTTCCGCCCGCCGCGACCCCGCGGATGCTGGCCGTGGAGTTCGCCCGGTTCCTCGGCATCCCGGTCATGACGCGGGCGAACATCACCGATGTCATCGAGGCCGTCTGCGGGGTGATGACTGACACGCGCACCACCGTGGTATGTGTCGATGAGATCCACAACCTCAAGCTCGCCACCCGCAATGGCGCCGAGGTATCCGACACCCTCAAGTACTTCTCCGAGCGCATCCCGGCCACCTTCATCTATGCCGGGATCAATGTCGAGCGCGAGGGCCTGTTCACGGGAACCCGCGGCCAGCAGATCGCCGGTCGCTTCACCCTGATCCCCGCCACCCCGTTTCCCTACGCCGCCGAATGGCAGGGCCTGGTCGCCACCCTCGAGGACGCGCTGCGGCTGCACCTGCACCCGGCCGGCACCCTGACCAGCCTGGACCGGTACCTGCACCAGCGCACCGGCGGCATGATCGGCAGCCTGTCCCATCTCATCCGCGGCGCCGCGATCGAGGCCATCCTGGACGGCAGCGAGAAGATCACCCGCAAGCTGCTTGACTCCGTCGACCTCGACCACGCCGCCCAGGCCCGCCCCGCCCCGGCCGCCCCCGCCAGCCGGGCGCGGAAGAAGACCGCGTGATGACCGCAGATGCCGGCCCGCCGCGGCCGCTGCCCATCCGCCCCAGGCCCATGACCGGCGAGAGCCCGGCGTCCTACCTGCGGCGGCTAGCGCGCGCCAACCACCTGCGCCCTGCCTACCTGCGCCGTTACCTCCGTGAGCCAGGAAGCCCGGACACAATCAAGCTTGGCTGGCTCGCCGTCCTGGCCGGCCGCTCCCTTCCCGCGCTCGAACGCGCCCTGACCGGCGATCAGGCCAGCCCGGCCCGGCAGCACCCCCGCCAGGCCGGCAAGCGCGGGCTGTTCGCCGCTATCCGCCGCGACGCCCGCGACAACGGGCTGTCGATCCGGGCACTAGCTGACCGGCACGGCGTCCACCGGCGCACCGTCCGCCAGGCACTGGCCTCACCGTGGCCCGCGCCCCGCAAGATCCCGCAGCGCCAGTCACGGCTGGATCCGTTCAAGAACGTGATCGACACGATGCTGTCCTCCCCGCAGCCAGCGCAGAAGGCCCCGCTCACCGCAACGCAGATCCACGCCAGGCTGATCAGCGAGCACGGCATGACCGGCGTCTCCTACTCCACCGTCCGCGACTACGTCGCTGGCCGCCTCCCCGCACGGCAGCTGACCACCCGGGACTCCCCGGCGCCCGGGCACGACGCCTGGCAGGCGATCACGCACCTGAAGGAAGCGCTGGAAGCGATGCAACCAGGCATCGTCACCAGGCTCCGCCCGTACTTCGACGAGCTGGAACTTGCCATCGAGCAGGGCCCGGTCAGTGCTGCAGCAGACGCGCGCGAAGCGATGCCAGACCCGGCCCGGCTGCAAGGAAGGGAGCACGCGTGAGCGGCCCGAAGGGGAATCGTGGCGAAGAAGCGCTGCGCAAGCGGTTCGAGTCCGAGGAGCACCAGGCCATCGACGCTCTGGCACGATGGATCGGCCACCCCGCCGTCCGCGGCATCATCGAGCGGCGCCGCGTCGGCGCCGAGACAGTCGTGATGCCGATCGGGCGGCTGCTGACTGATCAGATCGAAGTGATCCGGTTCTGCTGGCACGTCTGCGGGATCGCCGGGATAGAGCCCGGCTTTGAACTCCGCAAGGGCGAGCCGTGGCTGCTCACCGCCAGCGAGATGAGCATGATCGACCGCGTTGAGGCCGACTTCCGAGGAGTCGTTCAGCTGGCCATCAACGAGCTCGAGGGCGCCGGGGTCGGCCTGGTTCCCACCTGGACCGGCGACCATGTGGTGGTCGGAGAGCTCCTTCTCCTGGACATCGAGTGGGACCTGCCAGCACGCGAGCTTGCCGAGTCTCTCCAGCCGCCGGCGATCGGCGCGATCCATGTCGATGCCTCCGGCACGATCCACCGGCGCGGCAGCGGAGAGCGCGCCAACAACAACATCGGCGCGCTACGCCGCGCCTACGAACGACACCGTTACGGCCCGCCACCGCGAGCGCCTTACGCCGACGGCGGCACGCGTGCCCTGCCCAAGCCAACCCTGCGCCGCCGGCAGGCACTGGCCAGGGTCTGCGAGCAATGGCCAGGCGTCACCGCCTCGCAGATCTTCACCACGTTCGGCGACCACGGAGTGCAACGCGGCGGCCAGGCCAGGACTCCCGGCGGTTACCTGCGCCAGCTGCTCGAAAAAGGCGCCGGACCAGGCGCAATCGTGGACCGCCCAGCCAAGAGCACCCTCTATGACGATCTCAGGGCACTGCGGGCTGCCCCGGCAGACCAGAAACAGTCCGGGTGAATCATCCGGCAACATTCAGCCGAACGACCCGTCTTCCATCCTTTCTCTCGTAAGCGCAGCCGGCGGTCCCGGGCCCAGGCCGCTGACAACACCGCGACCAGCGAGAGGATCAGGAAGATATGCCCGCAGAAAACGAGAGCCGGCAGCCACCGGCCAGCGGCCGTGATCCCTGGTGGGTCGCCGCCGCCGGTGGCGGAGGCGGCATAGTAGCGGCAATCCTGCAAGACCACGCCCTCGGATGGGCGATCGTCGCCGCATTCACCGCCTGGCTCATCCACAACATCGTGATCACCTGGCTGTCAAGGTAACAACTCCGGCAGCACACAGATCGTCTCAGTTGACCTGACGCACCGCACATCACCGAGTTAGTCCTACGTCAGGTCAACTGAGACGGGACA
>JAICWX010000527.1 GCA_025934635.1 Streptosporangiaceae bacterium
GGCCAGGGCGAGAACGGCCATGCTCAGCGCGTGCAGGGCGTCGGTCCCGGCCCCGGCGGCCAGCAGCGGGGCCGTCGGCGCGGCCGCGGTCAGGCCGGCCTGGGCGAGCTGACGGGCGCCGAGCACGCGGACGGCGGTCCGGGCGGCCGGCTCCAGCGGGCCGCCCAGCACCTGCTCGGGAGAACGGTCCGGCCACAGCAGCTGAACCGCGCCGTAGCCGGCCCGCACGGCCGCCAGCGCGATGCTCACCGGCGTCCTCGCCGCCCGAGGACCGTGGCGGCCGTCCCGGCCAGCCCGAGGAAAGCGCCGCCGAGCAGGCCGTGGTGCTGCGAGGCCCACAGCTGGGCGCTGCGCGGCTTGGACTCGCCGTCGAAGCTGCCGTGCGCGGTGTAGTCGTGGCCGGCCGGATCGTCGGCCGGCTTCCACAGGTTGGCGGGAGGCGAGGACGGCTCGGGCCGGTCGTCCTGCTGGGCCGAGTACCCGGTGCGGGCCAGGTACCGGTCGAGCAGGCCGGGGGCGATCGCGTTGGCCGCGAGGGTCGCCGCGGTGGAACCGCCGACCCAGTACTCCCGGCGCCCGGGGTGATCGGCGGCGTAGACGACGCCGTGGGCCGCCACTTCGGGCTGGTAGATCGGCGGCACCGGCTGGGCCGGCTTGGGCAGCCGGGACAGCACCCAGTCGAACTGCGGGGTGTTGACGGCCGGCATCTGCACCATGGTGACGTGGACGTTGCTCTTGTTGTGCAGCAGTTCGCAGCGCAGCGACTCGTTGAAGCCCTGGATGGCGTGCTTGGCGCCGCAGTAGGCGCTCTGCAGCGGGATGCCGCGGTAGGCCAGGGCCGAGCCGACCTGGACGATGGTGCCGGCGTCGCGGGGCAGCATCCGCTTGAGCGCGGCCATCGTGCCGTAGACGTAGCCGAGGTAGCTCACCTCGGTGACCCGCTTGAACTCGGCCGGGGTGATGTCGGTGAACTGGGCGAAGACCGAGGTGAAGGCGACGTTGACCCACACGTCGATCGGCCCGAGGGCGTCGGTGGCCTCGGCCGCGGCCGCCTCGACCTGATCCGGGTCGGCGACGTCGGTTTGTATCGCCAGCGCCGTGCCGCCCGCCTGCTCGACGTCGCGGACCGCGCCGGCCAGGCCGGCCTCGCCCCGGGCCAGCAGGGCGACCTTGGCGCCGCGGGCGGCGAAGGCCAGTGCGGCCGCCCGGCCGATCCCGCCGCTCGCCCCGGTCACCACGACGACCTGCCCGGCATGCTCGTTGCTCATCTGGACCTCCGCTAATTGGGGAATGGGGTGGCCAGCCGCTGGGCCGACTCGAGCAGCAGGGCGTGGACGAACGCCTGCGGCGCGTTGCCGCGCACCTGCCGCTGGGTGATGTCGTATTCCTCGGTGAGCAGCCCGGCCGGGCCGCACGAGGCCCGGTTGCGCTCGAACCAGCGGGCCGCCTCGGTCTCCCGGCCCTGCTGGTGCAGGGCCAGCGCCATCGTGAAACCGCAGAGCAAGAAGGCGCCCTCGGCCGCCCCGAGGGGACGCTCGTCCGGGCGGTACCGGTACAGGTACCCGTCGCAGCCCAGCTCGGCGTGCACCGCGTCCAGGGTGGCCAGCGCCCGCGGATCGCCGGCTGGCATCGCCCCGCGCAGGGCGGGGAACAGCAGGGCGGCGTCGACCCGGTCGTCGTCGGGCGCCCGCTGCCAGCGGCCCGACGGGTGCAGGCAGTCGGCCGTGACGTCGGCCAGCAGCGCGTCGGCGAAGCCGCTCCAGGCCGCGCCCTGGCCGGCCGGGGCGACCGCGGCGGCCGCCCGCAGGCCGGCCACGCAGGCCAGCCGGGAATGCGCCCAGTGGTGTTCGCCCAGTTCCCAGATCCCGGCGTCGGGATCACGGTGCCGTTCGGAGATCGCCGCGACGGCCACCTCGACGGCCCGCCAGTGGTCCCGGTCCAGCCGGTCGTGCCGGGCCGCGGCGGCCAGCAGCAGCAGCGCCTCGCCGAAGGCGTCCAGTTGGAACTGCTTGTTGACCCAGTTGCCCACCTTGGCCGAGCTGCCCGGATAGCCGGGCACGTGCAGCTGCCGCTCGTCGGGCACCGGACCGCCGCTGACCGTGTAGGCCGGCTTGAGCTGGGGCCCGTCGGCCAGGAGGCGCCCGGCGACGAACCCGGCGGCGGAATCGAGCAGCGGGTAGGCGCCGGCCGCGGCGACCGCCTGGCCCGCGATGCACTGATCGCGGATCCAGGCGTACCGGTAGTCATAGTTGCGCCCCGTCTCGGCCCGCTCGGGCAGGCTCATCGTCGCCGCGGCCGCCATGCCGCCGCCCGCGCTGGTCAGGCCGCGCATGACGGCGTAGGCGTGGCAGGCATCGCGGTCCGCGATGGTGCCCGTCAGCGCGGGAACCTCCTGCTGCCAGGCCGTTTCTGTCGCCTGCCAGGCCAGGTCGGGATCGGCGGGCGGTCCCGTCAGCGGGCGGTCGGAGACCTCCAGGACGAGGTCGTGGTGGCCGCCGTCCGGGACCGTGATCAGGGCGTGGGTGCCTGCACCGCGCCGCCGGGCCGTCCCGGGCACCCCGGACCAGCGCAGGTACAGCGGGCCGCAGCGCGCGGTCCACACCCCGTTCCGGCGGGAGACCTGCTGCGGCCGGTGCCGGCCGAACCCGGCCCGCGGGTCGAAGAACACCCGGACCTGGGTCTCACCGTCGATGGCGAGGACGCGGCGCAGCACCACCGCCGTGTGCGGGTCGCCCGGCATGCTCAGCGCCTCGCGGCACTCGATTTCCTGGGCCGTGGTGACCCACCGGCTGCGCCAGATCAAGGTGCCCGGCTCGTAGTAGCCGCCCCACACGAAGGACGGATCGGCCGGGGTCACGGCGTACACGCCGGGCGCGCCGATCAGCGTGGAGAACACCGCGTCGGAGTCCCAGCGCGGCGCGCACATCCACACGAAGTCGCCGCGCGGGCCGACCAGGATCCCGCGCTCGCCGTCGGCCAGCAGCGCATACTCCGAGAGCACGTGGAGCGGGAACTCCATAGAACTCCTCCAGGCCCCTTTCCTCGTTATTCGTTCTTGCCGGGGAGGATCTCCCTGGCCTTGGTGAGGATGCCTTCCTTGAGCACGCTCCAGCCGTCGGGGTCGCCCTTGAGCAGCGCGGTGGCGGCCGCCTTGGCCTGCTCGAAGGTGGCGTGCGGCGGGATCGGCGGGATGGACGGGTCGGTGCGCACGTCCAGGACGGTGGGCCGGGTGGCGGTCAGCGCCTGGTCCCAGGCCGCGCCGAGCTGGCCCGGGTCGTCGACGTTGATCGCGTTCAGGCCCAGGCTGCGGGCGAACCCGGCGTAGTCGACCTCGGGCAGCTGCTGGGACTCGACGAACTTGGGCGCGCCCTCCATCGCCCGCATCTCCCAGGTGACCTGGTTCAGGTCGTTGTTGTGCAGCACCGCGATGATCAGCCGCGGGTCGGACCACTGCTCCCAGTAGTGCTTGACGGTGATCAGCTCGGCCAGGCCGTTCATCTGCATGGCGCCGTCGCCGGCGAACACGATGACGGGCCGCTCCGGGTGACCGAACTTGGCACCGATGCCGTACGGGACGCCCGGGCCCATGGTGGCCAGGGTGCCGGACAGCGACCCGCGCATGTCGCCGCGGAACTTCAGCTGGCGGGCGTACCAGTTCGCGGAGGAGCCGGAGTCCGCGGTGACGATGGCGTTCCCCGGCAGCCGGGTGGACAGCTCGCGGAACAGCAGCATCGGGTTGACGGGGTCGGCTTCGACCTCGGCCTCGGCGTCCATCGACTGCCACCAGCGGGCCACCCCGGCCTCGATGCCCTCCCGCCAGGAGCGGTCCTCCTGCCGCTTGAGGTGCGGGATCAGGGCGCGCAAGGTGGCGGCGGCGTCGCCGACGAGGTTGACCTCGTTGGGGTAGCGCATCCCGATGAACTTGCCGTCGATGTCGATCTGGACGCCCCGGGCCTGGTCGAACTTCGGCAGGAACTGCGTGTAGGGGAAGCTCGAGCCGACCGTCAGCAGGGTGTCGCAGTTCATCATCAGCTCGTAGCTCGGCCGGGTGCCGAGCAGCCCGATCGAGCCGGTCACGTACGGCAGCTCGTCGGACAGGACGTCCTTGCCGAGCAGCGGCTTGGCCACCCCGGCCCCGAGCAGCTCGGCGACCTCCTCGAGCTCGCGCCGGGCGCCGCGGGCGCCCTGGCCGGCCAGGATGGCCACCTTCGACCCGGCGTTGAGGACCTCGGCGGCGCGCAGGATCGCCTCGTCGTGCGGCGCGGCGACCGGCCAGTCGGTGCCGATCGAGGAGGGCACCATCTTGAACGCGTGCGTCGGCGCGGAGTACTCCAGCTCCTGCACGTCGGCCGGGATGATGAGGGCGGTCGGCGCGCGTTCGGCCATGGCGACGCGGATGGCCCGGTCCAGCACGTTGGGCAGCTGCTCGGGCACCGTCACCATCTGCACGTAGTCGCTGGCGACGTCCTTGAACAGGGACAGCAGGTCGACTTCCTGCTGGTAGGAGCCGCC
>JAICWX010000568.1 GCA_025934635.1 Streptosporangiaceae bacterium
ACACATCGGGAACACGGGGCCCGCGCCCGCCCATCTCAACGCGGAGCCCTGCGCCCAGCCCTGCCCAAGCCGGCCACGGCCAGGCATCCCGGCGATTTATCAAACGCTCACTAAGCCGCCCGCGTGCTGGGAGTGGCTGAGGCCAGCGCCGGCTACCTGCGCCGCCCGGCACCGGGCGCAACCCGGGCCAGACCGCATACAGCCCGTCATCGCTGACAACGACCCGCCACCCGGCCGGAGTGGGAACGCCAATCCTTAATCGAATCATGGTTACCGTCGCGGAAAAGGACACAACCCGGATGTTCAACTGCGCTGGCGTCACAGTTGAACTGCGAGCCTAGCGGTTGTGCGGACAATAAAATCAGTGCGACACTCATGGCAGGCATGCCTGCCATGAATACGATCCCGCCGTCGGGGTTCCAGTGATATTCAAATAGCAATACTAGATCCAGTCCGCACGAAATACCAGACGCGCGACTCGGCCCCGAGTTGACCATAAGGCGCGGAGATGCAACGGTAAGTCGGCAACGCCGGCATTAGGAGACTCTCGTGAGCAATCCATTCGAGGACGAGTCGGCCCCTTACCACGTGCTGGTAAATGACGAGAATCAGCATTCACTGTGGCCGGAATTCGCTGATGTCCCGGCTGGATGGCAGATCGTGCTCCGCTCCGCGAGCCGCGCCGAGTGCATTGACTACGTCAACGAGCACTGGACGGATATGCGGCCGAAGAGCCTTGCCGACGCCATGTCGGCGATGAGGCGATAAACGGTGAGCATAGCCACGCGGGTGCTGGCTGACAGCCTGTCGATCCCGGATCTCCTCTCCCGGCGGGCCCGCGAGGACCCGGACGCCCTCGCGGTGGTCAGCGGAGACGTACGCCTGACTTACGGCGAGCTCGAGCGCAGGGCCACGATGGTCTCGCATACGCTCACCGCCAGGGGCGTCTGCCTCGACGATGTCGTCGCCGTGGCCCTGAACCGGTCGGCGGACCTGATCGTCGCGATGTTCGGCGTGCTACTGGCCGGCGGCGCCTTCGTGACGATCGATCCGGCCCTCCCGGCCGAGCGGATCGGTTTCATGTGCGCGGACTCCCGCGCCCGCCTGGTCATGACCACGGCCGAGCTGGCCGGGAGCCTCCCGGACACGCTGGGACTGCCGCGCGTGCTGGTGGAGGAGGCGGGACTCGGCTCCGGCCCGGCACCGGCCGCCGGGCGGCGCGAACCTCGGCCGCTGTCCAGCCTCGCCTACGTGATCTACACCTCCGGCTCCACCGGCCTGCCCAAGGCGGTGGGGGTTACGCATCTCTGCATCGCGAGCCTCGTCCACAGCATGATCGAGCGGCTCGGTCTCGGTTCGGGCAGCGTCGTCTCGCAGCTCGCCGCCCCGAGCTTCGACATGATGATCGCCGAGACGCTGATCGCGCTCGGCTCCGGCGGGACGCTCGTCGTGGCGCCACCCGGTCCGCTGGCGGGCGAGGACCTGATCGACTTCGTCACCGTGAACCGGCTGACCGTCCTGATCCTGCCGCCGTCGGTGCTCGCCACGGTTCCGCTGACCAAATTCCCTGACCTGGATGTCATCGGCGTCGGCGGGGAAACCTGCCCGGCCAGCCTGGTACGGCTCTGGGCCACGGACTACCGCATGTTCAACGGTTACGGCCCGACCGAGACCACCGTGATCATCACCCTGGCCGGCCCGCTCATCCCGGCTGCGGCTCCGCCGCCCATCGGACCCGCCGTGGGTGCGGCGATCCTGCGCGTGCTCGACGATGAGCTGCGCGTGGTACCGGCGGGGACGGCGGGCGAGCTGTACGTCGGCGGACCTACGCTGGCCCGTGGCTACCTGCACCAGCCAGGCATGACCGCTGAGCGGTTCGTCGCCGATCCCTACGGTGAGCCGGGCAGCCGCCTGTACCGCAGCGGTGATCTCGTCCGGATGCTCGACAGCGGTGAACTCGCGTTCGTGGGACGAGCAGATGACCAGGTCAAGATACGCGGCCTGCGGATCGAGCCCGGCGAGATCGAGGCCGTCCTCGCGGCCCAGCCGGGGGTGCGGCAGGCATGCGTTGTCGTCCACGAAGACGCCAGAGGAGAACGCCGCCTGGTCGGATACGTCGTGCCGAGCCCGGTGGAAACGCCGGCGGTCGACACCGAACGTCACGTCGCCGAGTGGCACGAGATCTTCGACACGCTGTACGGTGCCGCCGAAACCACCCGCTCCGGAACCGATTTCTCGCACTGGAACAGCAGCTACACGGGCAGGCCCATCGGCGATGAGCAACTGGCCCGGTGGCGGCGGGCGACGGTGGACCGGATACTCGCCTTCGGCCCGCGCCGCGTCCTGGAGATAGGAGTTGGCTCCGGGCTCGTGTTTTCCGAGGTCGTCCCGACGGTCGAGCAGTACTGGGGAACGGATTTCTCCGAGCCGGCCATATCCGGACTGCGGCAGCGCCTGGAGTCGGAGCCTGACATCGACGAGCGGGTCACGTTGCTCGTTCAGGCCGCTGATGTGACTGAAGGCCTGCCTCGCGAGTTCTTCGACACGATCATCATCAACTCGGTCGTGCAGTACCTCCCGGACGAGAAGCACCTGAAGCAGGTCCTGCGCCAGGCGTATGAGCTGCTGGTACCCGGCGGCCGCATCTTCATCGGAGACGTCAGGAACCTGCGCACGCTGCGTGTCATGCGCACCGCGGTCCGGCTCGGCCAGGACACCGGAAGCGCGGACGCGGCCCTGATCCGGCGCGATGTCGACCGGGCCATCGCGCTCGAGAAAGAACTGCTGGTAGATCCCGGACTGTTCACCGCCATCGGGGCGGATGCGGTGGACATCCAGCTCAAGCGCGGGCAGTACCACAACGAGCTGACCAGGCACCGCTACGACGTCGTACTGCACAAGGAACCGTCACGGTGGCAGCGGCTCGCCGCGCTGCCGACCGTCAGCTGGGGCGATGCGGACGTGGCCGCTCTGCTCGAGAGCCGTCGCGAGCCATTCCGGCTCACCGGGGTGCCGAACGGGCGCATCGCGGGTGAGGTGACGGCGCTCCGGGCGATCGAAGCCGACGGCATCGTGGCAGGCGCCGTTGACGCGCTCCGCTTGTCGGCGCCGGACCCGGAGGACTGGCACGCACTAGCCGAGCGTTTCGGCTACGTCGCCATGACGACGTGGTCGGCCGCCGCCGAGGGTGAGATAGAGGTCATCTTCACCCAGGACCCGAACCCCGTCGTGGGCGGCCTGTACCGGGGCGGCGCCGCCGTCGGTCCGATGACCAATGCCACGTCCGCGGGTACGCGCGCCCGCGGTCTTGTTCCCGAGCTCATGCGGACACTACGCGAGCGTTTGCCGGCCCACATGGTTCCCGCCGCTCTCGTCGTCCTGTCCGGGTTTCCGCTCAACACCAGCGGCAAGGTGGACCGCCGGGCCTTGCCCGAACCCGATTTCAGCAGTACCAGCCAGGACGGTGAACCGCGGACCGAGCTGGAGAGCCTGCTGTGCGGCCTGATGGCGGAGGTGCTCGGCCTGCCGGCGGTCGGCGCGGATGACAGCTTCTTCGACCTGGGCGGGCATTCCCTGCTCGCGGTGCGGTTGCTGAACCGCGTCAGCGCGGTGACCGGCCA
>JAICWX010000227.1 GCA_025934635.1 Streptosporangiaceae bacterium
ACGAGGCCGAACGGCGACGCTGGACGGCGTACCGGCGCGACGCGGACCGCGAGCGCTTCCTGGCCGGCTGCGTGCTGGCCAAGGCGGCGCTGGCCCGGTCGGCCGGCCTGCGCCCGGCCGACGTGCGCTTCGACCGGGCCTGCGGCCAGTGCGGCGAGCCGCACGGCAAGCCGTCCATGCGGGGCGGCACCCTGCAGCACTCGGTCGCGCACTCCGGTGACCTGGTCGCGGTGGCCGTGGCCCATCACCCGGTCGGGGTGGACGTCGAGCAGCTCGACGAGCGCCCGCATCCGCTGGGCGGGGACGGCGACCCGGACGCGCTGGCCCGCCTCGTCATGTCCGGTACCGAGCAGTCCGCGCTCAGCGCCCTCCCCCCGCCCGACCGCCCCCGGGCCTTCCTGGTCGCCTGGACCAGGAAGGAAGCCGTGACCAAGGCGACCGGCGACGGCCTGCGGGCCGCCTTCAGCGAGGTCGTGGTGGCGGCCGACGCCGGGCCGCCCCGGCTGGTGTCCTGGCCCTACGAGCGCTCGCCGCGGGCGGTGACCCTGCTCGACCTGGACGCGGCGGCCGGGTACGTGGCGGCGCTCGCGGTCCTGGGTCCCTGCCCGGCGGTGACGCCCCGGGACGGCTCGGCGCTCCTGGCCGGGCTGGCCTGACGCCCGGGGCGCCGTGCGGCAGGCCGGACGGGGTCTTGTACCGTGGCGGGCGGAGGCGGCTTGATGCGTATCGGCTTGTTCGTGACGTGCCTGACCGACACGCTGTACCCGGACACCGGCCGGGCCGTGGTGACGGTGCTGGAACGGCTCGGCCATCAGGTGGATTTCCCGGCGGCCCAGGCGTGCTGCGGCCAGATGCACTTCAACACCGGGTACCGGCGCGAGGCGGTGCCGATGGCGCGCGGGTTCGCGGCCGCCTTCGGCGGCTACGAGGCGGTCGTCACCCCGTCGGCCTCGTGCGCCTCGATGATCCGGGAGTACTACCCGGCGCTGGCGGAGGAGGCGGGCGACCCGGGGCTGGCCCGGGCGGTGGCCGAGGTGGCGCCGCGCACCCACGAGCTGTCCGTGTTCCTGACCGGCGTGCTCGGGGTGACCGACGTGGGCGCCTACTTCCCGCACACGGTGACCTACCACCCGACCTGCCACGGGCTGCGGATGCTGAAGGTGGGCGACGCCCCGCTGCGGCTGCTGCGCGCGGTGCGCGGCCTGAAGCTGGCCGACCTGCCCGACGCCGAGGCGTGCTGCGGGTTCGGCGGCACCTTCGCGGTCAAGAACGCCGACGTGTCGGCGGCCATCTGCGCGGACAAGGTGACGGCGGTCCGGCAGAGCGGGGCCGAGGTGCTGTGCGCGGCGGACAACTCGTGCCTGATGCACATCGGCGGGGCGCTGCAGCGGCAGCGATCCGGGGTGGCCGTCATGCACCTGGCCGAGATCCTGGCCCGGACCGAGGCGGCGCGCTGATGGCACTGGGAGAGATGCCGACCTACCTGGGCATGCCCTCGTTCCCGGTGGCGGCCAGGACCGCGGTGGCCGACTCGCAGCTGCGGGCCAACCTGACCCACGCCACCCACACGATCCGGGCCAAGCGGGCCGGCGCGGTCGCCGAGCTGGCCGACTGGGAGCAGCTCCGCCAGGCGGCCAAGGCGATCAAGGACCACACCCTGGCCCACCTGGACACCTACCTGCTCCGGCTGGAGGAGAACGTCACCCGGGCGGGCGGCCAGGTGCACTGGGCCCAGGACGCCGGCGAGGCCAACGCGATCGTGGCCGGCCTGGTCCGCGCGGCCGGCGCCGACGGCGTGGTCAAGGTGAAGTCGATGGCGACCCAGGAGACCGGGCTGAACGAGGCGCTGGCCGCCGACGGCATCAGCGCGCTGGAGACCGACCTGGCCGAGCTGATCGTCCAGCTCGGCCACGACCGCCCCAGCCACATCCTGGTGCCGGCCATCCACCGGAACCGGGCCGAGATCAGGGAGATCTTCCGCACCGAGATGCCGGACGCCCCGGCCCACCTGACCGACGACCCGCCGGCGCTGGCCGCCGCGGCGCGCTCGCACCTGCGCCAGGCGTTCCTGTCCGCGCGGGTCGGCGTGTCCGGCGCGAACTTCGCCATCGCCGAGACCGGGTCGCTGGTCGTGGTCGAGTCCGAAGGCAACGGCCGGATGTGCGTGACGCTGCCGCGCACGCTGATCTCGGTGGTGGGGGTGGAGAAGATCCTGCCGTCGTGGCGGGACCTGGAGGTGTTCCTGGCCCTGCTGCCGCGGTCGTCCACCGCCGAGCGGATGAACCCGTACACCTCGACCTGGACCGGGATCACGCCGGGGGACGGTCCGGAGAACTTCCACCTGGTGCTGCTGGACAACGGCCGCACCTCGGCGCTGGCCGACCCGACCGGCCGCCAGGCGCTGCGCTGCATCAGGTGCTCGGCCTGCCTGAACGTGTGCCCGGTGTACGAACGGGCCGGCGGCCACGCCTACGGCTCGCCCTACCCGGGCCCGATCGGCGCGATCATCTCCCCGCAGCTGCGCGGCGTCACCGACCCGGTGGACGCGTCGCTGCCGTTCGCCTCCACCTTGTGCGGCGCCTGCTACGAGGTGTGCCCGGTCGCCATCAACATCCCGGAGGCCCTGGTCCACCTGCGCGCCAAGGTCGTCGACGCGAAACGAGAAAAGACCATTTCCGCCGAACGGGTGGCCTTCTCCCTCTCCGGCCGCGTCCTTCGCTCCCCTCGGCTGCTCGCCGCCGCCCAGCGGGCCGCCTCGGCCAGCCGCACCGTGGTCGCCCGGAAGGGCCGGATCAGGCGGCTGCCGCCGCCGCTGAGCGGCTGGACCGAGACCCGCGACGCCCCCGCCCCGCCGCCGGAGTCCTTCCGCGCCTGGTGGGCCAGGACCCGGGGCAACCGGTCATGAGCGCCTCCGCCAGGGACCGGATCCTGTCCCGGATCCGCACCGCCAACCGCGCCGCCCGGGTCGACGGGGCGCCGGCCGGCCGCGGCCCGGCGGACGGCCAGGCCGGCGCCGGCGCTGACCCCGGCGCCGACCCGGGTGCCGCCGCCGACGCGGCCTACGCGGCGCTGTCCCGCGACTACCTGCGGGCCCACCACGACGCCGGGGCGAACGACATCACCGCCCTGTTCGCCGAACGCGCCGCCGACTACCGCGCCGTCGTCGAGCGTGTCCCGGAATCCGGCCTGCCCGCCGCTATCGCCCGCGTGCTGTCGGCCCGGGCCGCGGCGGCCCCGGCCGCCCCGGCCCCGGCCGCCCCGGCCCCGGCCGCCGCCGCCCCGGCCGCCGCCGCCTTTGTCGTCCCGGACGGGCTCCCCGACGGCTGGCTGGCCGAATTGCCCGCCGGGATCACGCTGGCCCGCGACGAGCCCCCGCTGCCGCCGGCCGAGCTCGACCGGCTGGCGGGCGTCGTCACCGGCTGCGCGGCCGCCATCGCCGAGACCGGCACGATCATCCTGGACCACGGCCCGGCCCAGGGCCGCCGCGCGCTCACCCTGGTCCCCGACTTCCACCTGGTCGTCGTCCAGGCCGCCCAGATCGCGGCCGACCTGGCCGACGCGTTCGCCCGGCTCGACCCGGGCCGCCCGCACACCCTCATCTCCGGCCCCTCGGCCACCAGCGACATCGAGCTCATCCGGGTCGAAGGCGTGCACGGCCCCCGCAACCTGCACGTCCTGATCACCGAGGCCTGACGCCCCGGCATCCGCCCCCGTCACCGGCCACGGCGCCCGGTAACGACATCGATGCCCCATCCATGTCGTGGTGGCGGCATCGATGCTCCATCGATGTCGTTGTCAGGTTCGCCGTGCCGCGCCAGGTGCGTACCTGGCGTACCTGGCGCACCGGGGGTATCGCCGGCCTCAGTATCGAGACGTGTTCCGCCGCTGAGCCGCACCCACCGGGGGCAGTCGGGCATTGATCGGGCTTTGTCCGCGGTTGTGGTCGTTATAGCCGCCAGAACTGCCGGCAAATCGCGGATAAGTCCTCGCGAGGCGAGGCGGGGCGGGGCGTGAGCCGCGGTCGCGGGCGCCGCTGGGAGGCGGCCGGACGGTGATCGCTGCGGGCGAACGCGGAGCGGAAACAAAACTGGGCTCTTTTTTCTTGAGTGTGTATGACTCAAGCTTTGGAGGCCACTCAATGAGTGAAACACTCACGCTGCCGGTGCTGCCCCTCGATGACGAGGTGGTGCTGCCGGGGATGGTGGTGCCGCTGGAGACATCGCAGACGGAGGTTGGCGCCGCGATCGACGCGGCCCGGATGCCGTCCCGGCAGGTTCCCGGCATGCGTTCGGAGATAAAGGCACGGGTGCTGCTCGTGCCGCGACTGGCTGACCGCGGGCTCGCGGGCGTCGGCACCCTCGCCGTGGTGGAGCAGGTCGGGCGGCTGCCCGGCGGGCAGCCCGGCGCGGTGGTGCGCGGCACGTCCCGAGTCAAGATCGGCTCGGGGACCACGGGTCCCGGTGCGGCGCTGTGGGTGGAAGGCACCGTGGTCGAGGAGACCGGGGCCGGACCGCGGGCCGAAGAACTCGCCCAGCAGTACAAGTCCCTGATCACCAGCATGCTGCAGCAGCGCGGCGCCTGGCAGGTCATCGACGCGATCCAGCAGCTCACCGACGCGTCCGCGATCGCGGACCGGGCGGGCTACTCGTCTTACCTCTCGACCACCCAGAAGCTGCAGCTGCTCGAGACCTCTGACCTGGTCGAGCGCCTGGAGCTGGTGGTCGGCTGGGCCAAGGACCAGCTGGCCGAGCTGGAAGTGGCCGAGTCCATCCGCAAGGACGTCTCCGAGGGCATGGAGAAGCAGCAGAAGGAATTCCTGCTGCGCCAGCAGCTCTCCGCCGTCCGCAAGGAGCTCAACGAGCTGACCGGCGGGGGCAAGGGCGAGACCGAGGAGGACGACTACCGCAAGCGCGTCGAGGACGCCGACCTGCCGGAGAAGGTCCGCGAGGCCGCGATGCGCGAGGTCGACAAGCTCGAGCGGACCTCGGACCAGTCGCCCGAAGTCGGCTGGATCAGGACCTGGCTCGACACCGTCCTCGACATCCCGTGGAACGAGCGGACCGAGGACGCCTACGACATCGCCGGCGCGCGGCGGATCCTCGATGAGGACCACACCGGGCTCGATGACGTCAAGGACCGGATCATCGAGTACCTGGCCGTGCGCAAGCGGCGCAGCGACCGCGGCCTCGGGGTCGTCGGCGGCCGGCGTTCCGGTGCCGTGCTCGCCCTGGTCGGCCCGCCCGGCGTCGGCAAGACGTCGCTCGGCGAGTCGGTCGCGCGGGCCATGGACCGCAAGTTCGTCCGGGTCGCGCTGGGCGGCGTGCGGGACGAGGCGGAGATCCGCGGTCACCGGCGTACCTACGTCGGCGCGCTGCCCGGCCGCATCGTCCGTGCCATCCGCGAGGCGGGCACGATGAACCCGGTCGTGCTGCTGGACGAGGTCGACAAGATCGGCAGCGACTTCCGGGGCGACCCGGCGGCCGCGCTGCTCGAGGTGCTCGACCCGGCGCAGAACCACACCTTCCGCGACCACTACCTCGAGGTCGACCTCGACCTGTCCGACGTGGTGTTCCTGGCCACGGCGAACGTGCTCGACTCGATCCCCGGGCCGCTGATCGACCGGATGGAGCTGGTTCAGCTCGACGGCTACACCGAGGACGAGAAGGTCGCCATCGGCCGGGACCACCTGCTGCCGCGGCAGCTGTCCAAGGCGGGCCTGAACGCCGAAGAGGTCACGCTGACCGACGACGCGCTGCGGCTCATCGCGGCCGAGTACACCCGCGAGGCGGGCGTCCGGTCGCTGGAGCGGGCTATCGCCCGGGTGCTGCGCAAGGTCACCGCCAAGGAGGCCCTGGAGGAGGGCACGCTGCCGGCTACGGTCAGCGCCGCCAACCTCAAGGACTACCTCGGCCGGCCCCGCTTCACCCCGGAGACCAGGCTCACGTCGGGCGACCGCCGCACGGCGGTGCCGGGCGTGGCAACCGGCCTGGCAGTGACCGGTGCGGGCGGCGACGTGCTGTACATCGAGGCGTCCCTCGCGGATGCCGAGACCGGCGACACCGGGGTCACGCTCACCGGCCAGCTCGGTGACGTGATGAAGGAATCGGCCCGGATCGCGCTGTCCTACCTGCGCTCCCACGGGGCCGAGCTCGGCCTGCCGGTGGGCGACCTCAAGGACCGCGGCGTGCACGTGCACGTGCCGGCCGGCGCGGTGCCCAAGGACGGCCCGAGTGCGGGCGTCACCATGACCACCGCGCTCGCCTCGCTGCTGTCCGGCCGCCCCGTGCGGTCCGACGTGGCGATGACCGGTGAGGTCTCGCTGACCGGGCGGGTGCTGCCCATCGGCGGCGTCAAGCAGAAGCTGCTCGCCGCCCACCGGGCCGGGATCACTACCGTGCTGATCCCGCAGCGGAACGAGCCGGACCTGGATGACGTCCCGGCCGAGGTGCTCGAGAAGCTGGACGTGCACACCATGGCCGATGTCCGGGACGTGCTCGAGCTCGCGCTCGAGCCCGCCGAGATCCCGCAGGCGGCCGGAGTGGCCGCCTGACGGGTAACGGCCCTGGCCGGCCTAGCTGGCGCTGGCGCCGGGTTCGTCGTCCTGCGGGACGGCGCCCGGCGCCTCCGGCTCGCCCGGATGGACGGCGGCCGGGAACACGTCCGTGCCGGACAGATCCCAGATGAAGCCAGGCTGGGCAGCCCCGGCCGATCCCGCATTGGCTGAACCGGCCCCGGTTGAGCCAGCTCCCGTTGAGCCGGCCCCAGCTGAGCCAGCACTGAGAACCAGGCCGGCCGCGCGGGATGGCACGGTGAAGTCGGGCGCCTGCGGCGGCGCGTAGTCGAGGGGAACCGGGGCCGCCGCGAAGCCGAGGCTCGGCCGGGTCGGCAGCTGCACCCGCGTCGGGAAGTCGGGGAAGTCGTCGCCCTCGCGGGCCAGTGGCCGCGGCGGGAAGTCCGGGTCCGGCGACGTGCCGAACTCGAACGGCGCGGGCAGCATGGCGTCGGGCGGCATGGCGGGCAGGTCGGCCATGTCACCGGGTACCCGGATGCCGGGACCCGGATCCAGCGGGAGGGCGCTGTTCGCCGTCATCGGCAGCGACCCGAACGTGCGCCCGGGCTCCGCCGCGGGCGCCCACGGCGGCCCGGGGTAGCCGTCGGCCAGCCCCTTGACCGCCTTGGCGGCCTTGGGGGCCGGGGTCATGGCCGGGCGGAACGGCGCGCCCGGAGCGTGCGGCCCGCTGGCCGAAGCCTGCATCTCACCCAGGCCACCGCCGGTAAAGCCCCCGGTCGCCGTCCAGCTGGCGGGCGGTCCCGGCGGCGACTCAGGGACCCCAGAGAACCCCAGGGCCGTGGGGGGCGGCTGCACCCGGCTCAGCCCGCTGAGCCCGGCGATGGCCAGCGGTGACCCGGATGCCAGCTCGGGCTTGCGGTGCTCGTGCAGGCCGCGGGGCCGGGCCCGGCTCGACGCGGCCTCCGCCGCCGCCCGGGCCTTTTCCCGCCGGGAGCGCATGGCCAGGAGCAGCACGACGAGCAGCGCGATCAGCCCGGCCAGGCCCGCCACCGCGTAACGGACCAGCGAACTGGCCAGGGAGCCGTCGCTCGCCTGGTGCGCCGCGGCCGTCGACAGCCGCTGGGGCTGGTGCGACGGGACCGGCGCGCCGGCCGCGGCCGGGGTGGCAGGCTGGCTGATCCCGTTGAGGCTCGCGGCCAGGCTGACCGCCCGGGCCGCGTCGATGGTGCCGAGCCCGGCGCCCGGGATGCTGGTGCGGGCCGGGGTCACGCTCCCGGCCAGCACCTGACTCACCTGGGCGCCGGTGAGGTGCGGGAACCTGGACAAGATGAGCGCGGCCACGCCGGACACGATGCCGCTGGACACGCTGGTGGAACTGATCGGCGCGTAGCCGCCGGACGGCGACGCGGCGGTCAGGCTGACGCCGGGCGCGGTCAGCGTCACGAAGGAATGCCTGCTGCTGAACGAGGCGACCTGCCCGTTCCGGGCGACGGCCCCCACCGCGATGACGCCGGGGTAGGCGGCCGGGTAGTCCACCAGGCCGGCCCCTTCGCCGTCGTCGCCCGCCGGGGCGATCAGGATCACGTCCTTGCTCAGCGCGTTCGCCACCGCCGCCTGCTCGGCCGGGCTGCCGCCGGCCGCGGCCGGGTTGCCCTGGCCGGTCACGCCGCCCGTGCCCGGGTCCATCGGCAGCTCGATGATCCGGGCGCCGTGGTCGACCGCGTAGGTGATGCCCGCGGCGATGGCCCCGGGCAGCTTCCCGGCGATGGCCTGGTCGGCGTTCAGCGGGTCGTTGAATTCCAGCGAGACCCGGATGGAGAGGATCTTCGCCGCGGGGGCGACGCCGAGGATGCCGTCGGCGTGGCCGGTGCCGTGCCCGTGCCCGGCGATGATCCCGGCCACCGCGGTCCCGTTGACGCCCCAGAACGGCCCGCCCGCGGTCCGGCCCGAGCCGGACAGATCCGGTCCGGTCGTCACCGACCCGGCCAGGTCGGGATGCCGGGGGTCGACGCCGGTGCCGAGCACGGCCACGGTGACCCCGGCCCCCTGAGTGGACGGCCAGGCCTGGGTCACGTGCAGGCGGCCCAGCCACCATTCCTGGGCCTGCACCGGGTCACTCGCCAGCACCACCTCACCCGCCCGCACGGCGTCACCGGCGCGCGCGTCACCGGCGGCTGCGGCCGAGGCCGGCCAGGAAACAGCGACGATGGCGGCCAGGCCTGCGGCAACCGGGATCAGGGTGCTGCGAAGCGATGGGTGTGACACTTGGTCAGATATCTCCTCCGGGCTGGCCGAGCAGGCCTGCGGTAGCGAAGTTTCCGACCCGGCCTCTGTAATCGTGCCATGCGGCCGCCGCCCGTGGAATGCGTCACCGGCGAATTGTTTGGCCGATGGGCGCCAGCGCAATCCGGGCACCGGCCTCACCTGGGTACACCCGCCCCCGGCGGGTACGGTCAGCTGTCGGGTACGGTCAGCAGTAACCGGGCCGGAGGAGGTCATATGTCCGGGTTGTCAGAGGCTGACTTGCGGATCCTGGCGTTTGAGCGGCGCGGCTGGCGCTCGTCGGGGGTGAAGGAGCAGGCCATCGCCGACGTCCTCGACATGTCGGCTACCCGGTACTACCAGCTGCTGAACGAGCTCATCGACCGGCCGGAAGCGCTCGCCGCCGACCCGGTGCTGGTCAAGCGGCTGCAGGCGCAGCGGGCCCGGCGCCAGCGGATGCGGTCGCCGCGGAAGGCCAGGTGACGCTGCCCCGGCCGCGCACCGCGGCCGGCCAGGCCGGCCTGGCCGCGCTGCTGGCGGACCCGCGGCACGCGCTGATCGCGGCGGACTTCGACGGCACGCTGTCCCCGATCGTCGCCCGCCCGGGCGACGCCCGGGCCCATTCAGGCGCGGTGCCCGCGCTGACCGCGCTGGCCGGGGTGGTCGGCACGGTCGCGGTCATCACCGGCCGGCCCGCGGCGGAGGCGGTGACCCTGGGCGGCCTCGCGGCCATCCCGGGACTGGTGGTGATCGGCCACTACGGCTGGCAGCGCTGGCAGGACGGCCAGCTGGCCGACGCGCCGCCCCCGGCCGCGGTGGCGGCCGCCCGCGCGGCCCTGCCCGGCGTGCTCCGCGCGGCGGGCGCCCCCGACGGCACTTGGGTCGAGGACAAGGGGCACGCGATGGCCGTGCACACCCGCGGCGCGGCCAGCCCGGAGGATGCGCTGGCCCGCCTCCGCGGCCCGCTCGGCGACCTCGCCGAACGCCTGGGGCTGGCCGCGGAATCCGGCCGCCTGGTCATCGAGCTGCGCCCGCCGGGCGTGGACAAAGGGACCGCGCTGACCGGTCTGGCCGGCGAGCGGGCCGCCCGTTCGGTCCTGTTCTGCGGGGATGACCTCGGGGACCTGCCCGCCTTCGCCGCGGTGCGCGCGCTGCGGGCCGGCGGCGTCCCCGGCTGCGCCGTGGCCAGCGCCAGCGCGGAATCGCCGCGGGTGGCCGACGCGGCCGACCTGGTGGTGGCCGGACCCGGCGGGGTGGTAGACCTGCTCACGGCGCTGGCCGGCCAGCTCACGAAGAATTGAACCGAACGAGTGAGCTGCTACGCCCCGGTCAGGACCCGAGCGACGCGAGCTGGTCGCCCAGCCACCGGGCCGGCGGATCCGCCGCGGCCGTGGCGGCGAGCGCGGCGCTGCGCCGCTGGCGCTCGGCCGCGGGCATGGCCAGCGCCTGGTGCAGGGCCTCGGCCGTCTCGGTGATGTCGAACGGGTTGACCAGCAGGGCGTCGGCGGCCAGGGTCGCGGCCGCGCCGGCCTCGCGGGAGAGCACCAGCGCGCAGCCGCGCTCGGAGAGCACCGGGCCCTCCTGGGCGACCAGGTTCATGCCGTCCCTGATCGGGTTGACGAGCAGCACGTCGGCCAGCGAGCACGCGGCCAGCGACCGCGGGTAGTCGTCCTTCACCTCCAGGATCAGCGGGTTCCAGTCCGCGGTGCCGAACTCCCCGGTGATCTCGAGGGCGAGCTGCCGCACCCGTTCGGTGTAGGCGCGGTACTCCGCCAGGTCGGAGCGGGACGGGTAGGCGAAGGCCAGGTGGACGACCCGGCCCCGCCATTGCGGCCGGGTCGTGAGCAGCTCGCGGTACGCGACCAGGCCGCGGACGATGTTCTTGGACAGCTCGGTGCGGTCGACCCGGACGATCAGCTGGCGGTCGCCCGCGGCCTGGCGCAGGATGCCCGCGTGGGCCTGGACGTCCCCGGCCCGGGCGCGCTCCCGCAGGGCGGAGGCGTCCACGCCGAGCGGGTGGACGGCGACCTCGGTGACGTGCCCCCGGTAGGTCACCCACCCGGCCGGCCCGCCGGGCCGGTCCGCGCCGCCCCGCTCGCCGTCAGCCCGCTCTCCGTCCGCAGGCCCGGCATCGGCCCGTACGACGTCGGCCCGCACCACATCGGCACCGAGCAGCGCGGCGCAGCAGTCCATGAACGCCGCGGCCCATCGCCCGGCGTGGAAGCCGGCCCGGTCCGCGCCGAGGATGCCGTCGAGCAGCGCCCGGGCGATGTCGGCCGGGAGCATCCGGTAGTAGTCCGGCGTTGCCCAGGGCGTATGGCAGAAGTACCCCACGCCTGCCCGGCGGGCGGCGTCGCCCAGCCGCTCCCGCAGCAGCCGCGGGACCAGGCACAGGTGGTAGTCCTGGATCAGGATCCGCAGGCGGCGGGAGGCAGGCCGGTCCTGGCCGGCCTGCCGGGTTCCCGCCTCCTGGACCCCCGCCTCCTGGGCCAGGGCGTCGGCGAACATCTCGTTGTAGGCGACATAGGACTCCCAGTCGCGGCGGAACCCGGCCCCGAACTGCGGCTGGTCGGGGGTGTCGAAAAGCTGGTGGAGCAGGAACCACAGGGTCGAGTTGGCCATGTTGTTGTAGGCGCGGCCGAAGATGCCCGGCGGGATGTCGAGCATCCGCACCGGGATGTCGGCCCGCAGGCCCTCGCCGGGATCGCCGCCCTGCCGGGCGACCACGCGGTCCGCGTCGCTGAGGGCGGCGCAGATCCAGGTGGCGCTGGACCCGGGGCCGAGTGCGGCCAGCCCGTCGGTAACCCCGGCGATCATGCCGCCGCCGCCCCGCCGCCCGGTCAGCGAGCCGTCGGCACCGAACTGGTACGAGATCGGGCCGCGGTTGGACGCCACGAGCACTCGCTGGTTCATAGTCCGGCAGGCTAGAGCATCCCTACGCGGGCCACACGGCGCCCCCTGAGGTATTCTGAAGACAGCTTGAACAAAACTGAATATCGCTCATCCAGAGGGGTGGAGGGATCGGCCCTGCGAAGCCCCGGCAACCTAGCGCGCACGCATGCCCGTCGTAAACGGCGAGGCGCGCGGCATGGTGCCAACTCCGACCCGTGGTCAAGGTGACCACTGGGAAAGATGGGAAGGAAGTCCTCGCCGGTGACCACAGCAACGACACGAACAGCCCCCGCGTCCTCCGGATTCGGCTACGCCACCGGGCTCTCCTGCCGCGAATGCGGCCACGTCTACGAGCTCGGCCCGTACTACGCCTGCGAAGAGTGCTTCGGCCCGCTGGAAGTCCGCTACGACTACCCGGCGCTGACCCGGGCGGACATCGAAGCCGGCCCGCCGAACATGTGGCGCTACGCGCCGCTGCTCCCGGTCCCGCCGGACATCGCGTCCCGGCCCACCACCGAGCCCGGCTACACCAAGCTGATCCGCGCCGACAACCTCGCCCACGCGCTGGGCATGCGCCGCCTGTGGGTCAAGGACGACCGGGGCAACCCGACGCACTCGTTCAAGGACCGGGTGGTCGCGGTGGCCCTGTCCGCCGCCACCGAGATGGGCTTCAAGGTGCTGGCCTGCCCGTCCACCGGAAACCTGGCCAACGCGGTGGCTGCCGCGGCGGCGCGGGCCGGGGTGCGCTCGGTGGTCATGGTGCCCGCCGACCTGGAACTGCAGAAGATCATCACCACCTCGGTCTACGGCGGCACGTTCATCACCGTGGACGGCACCTACGACGACGTGAACCGGCTGGCCTCCGAGCTGGCCGGCGAGCACCCGGACTGGGCCTTCGTCAACGTCAACGTCCGGCCCTACTACGCCGAGGGGTCCAAGACGCTCGGCTTCGAGATCGCCGAGCAGCTCGGGTGGCGGCTCCCCGAGCAGGTCGTGGTGCCGATCGCGTCGGGCGCGCAGCTGGTGAAGGTGGACAAGGGCTTCACCGAGCTGACCTCGCTCGGACTGGTGCCGCCGGCCCCGTGGCGGGTGTTCGGGGCGCAGGCGACCGGCTGCTCGCCGGTGTCGGCCGCCTTCGCGGCCGGCCACGACGTGGTCCGGCCGGTCCGCCCGGACACCATCGCCAAGTCGCTGGCCATCGGCAACCCGGCCGACGGTCCCTACGTGCTCGACGTGGTGCGCCGCACCGGCGGGTCGATCGCCGACGTGAGCGACGACGAGGTGGTCGACTCCATCCGGCTGCTCGCGGCCACCGAGGGCATCTTCGGCGAGACCGCCGGCGGCGTCACCCTGGGCGTGCTGCGCAAGCTGCTCAAGGAGGGCCGGCTCGACCCGGACGCCGAGACCGTGATCATCAACTCCGGCGACGGGCTCAAGACCCTGGACGCGGTCGCCGATGCGGTGGACGTGCCCGACCCGATCAGGCCCACCCTCGACGCATTCACCGAGCGGTATCCGGCGGTCGGCTAGCGCGCCCGGTAACGCGGACCTTCTCGAGCACGGACTTTCTCCCGAGCACGGACCTCTCTCTCACACGGAGGCAATGTCGTGGCTGTGCAGGTGCGCATCCCCACCATCCTGCGGACTTACACCGACGGCGCGGCGGAGGTGACCGCGATGGAGGGGACCCTCCGCGAGGTCATCGCCGGCCTGGACGCCGCCTATCCCGGGCTGGGCGGCCGGATCCTTGACGACACCGGGAAACTGCGTCGTTTTGTTAACGTCTACGTCGGCGACGAGGATGTGCGGTTCGCGCAGGGCCTCGACACGCCGGTACCAGCCGGGGAACGGGTTTCCGTCATCCCCGCAGTGGCTGGCGGGGCGCCCGTGACGGCAGAGAACACGGGCCAGATGACGTGATTGGTGGGTAAGTGGCGGCAGGCACCCTCCGCACAAGGTAAGGTCAGTTCCGGTCGCCGTCGGACGGGGACGGGTTTTGCGTTAGCGCATTTAACCGCCGCCGCCGTTGTCGATCGACGGGTTCCGCGGTTGCAAGGGCGGAACTCGAGGCCCGAGCGAAGTTAGGGAGTTGTTTGGAATGGCTCAGGGCACCGTCAAGTGGTTTAACCCGGACAAGGGATACGGCTTCATTGCCGTCGACGGTGGCAAGGACGTTTTCGTCCACTTCTCCGCGATCCAGTCGGATGGGTACCGCACCCTCGAAGAGGGACAGCGGGTCGAGTTCGAGATCACGCAGAGCGACCGGGGCGCGCAGGCCGACAAGGTTATCGTGGTCTCTTAGTTCGCTCGTGGCCCCGGCTGGTAGCGGGACCACAGATCTGCCGGGTTCTGCCGGCCGGCCCGGCCCCACCGGGGCCGGGCCGACGTACTTTCAGGCCTGATCCGCCGCCTCTCCCCTCGGACCTGGCGGCTTCCAGCGGCACGTAACCCCTACCTATGTTCTCTTCGGCATGCCCGGAACCGGGCCTTGCCGCGTCGGCTCCAGGTTCTCGCCGGGAGCCCGAGTCGCACGAGTGCGCTGGCCAAGCGGCCACGATG
>JAICWX010000138.1 GCA_025934635.1 Streptosporangiaceae bacterium
CTGCACCAGCGCGGCGGTGTCGAGGGGCTTGACCGAGTACAGGTCGATCACCCGGGCCGCGATGCCGGCCTGGTCGAGCTCGGCGGCGGCGGCCAGGCACTCGTGCAGGGTCACCCCGGCGCCGATGAGCGCGACCTGGTCGCCGGGACCGGCCCGGTGTACCTTGCACCCGCCGACCGGGAACGTCTCCCCGGCCTGGTAGATCACCGGGTAGGCGCCGCGGGTGGTGCGCAGGTAGGAGACGCCGTCGGTGCGGGCCATCTGCGCGACGAGCTGCACGGTGCATGTGGCGTCCGCCGGGTACAGCACCACTGACCCGTGCACGGCGCGCAGTGCGGCGATGTCCTCCAGCGCCATCTGCGAGGGCCCGTCCTGGCCGATTTCGACCCCGGCGTGCGAGCCGGCCAGGCAGATGCTGACGCCGGAGATGCCGGCCATCCGGATGAAGTCGAAAGCCCGGGAGAAGAACACCGCGAACGTGGCGGCGAACGGCCGGTAGCCGCGCACGGCCAGGCCGGTCGCCGCGGCGACCAGCTGCTGTTCGGCGATGAACATCTCGAAGTACCGGCCGGGGGCGGCCTTGGCGAACTCCTCGGCGTGGGTGGAGTTGCCGACCTCCCCGTCCAGGACGACCACCTCGGGGCGGGCGGCAAGGGCCGCGATGGCGGTGCCGAAGGCGCTGCGGGTCGCCACCTTCTCCCCGGGCGGGTAAACCGGCCAGGTGACCGGCGCGCGGGGGGCCGGCGTGATCGCGGGCGAGCCCGGCGGCGGGAGCTTGCCGCGGGTGTGCATGCTGGTCGGGCCGCCGAGGGCGGCGATGGCGCGCTCGGCCATGTCGGCCGGGAGCGCCTTGCCGTGCCAGCCGTTGATGTCCTCCAGCTGCGGTACGCCCTTGGCCTTGATGGTCCGGGCCAGGATCACGGCAGGCCGGTCCGGGTCCGCTCGGGCCTGGGTCAGCGCCCGGTCGATCCCGGTCAGGTTGTGGCCGTCGATGACCAGCGGCCGGGCGCCGAAGGCCTCGAACCGGCGGGCGTAACGGTCCATGTCCCATTCCAGCTCGGTCGGCCCGCGCTGGCCGAGACGGTTGACGTCGATGATCGCGGTCAGGTTGCCCAGCCGGTAGTAGCTGGCCTTGTCGATCGCTTCCCAGATCGAGCCTTCCGCGGTCTCGCTGTCCCCGCACAGCACCCACGCGTGGTAGGGCAGCTTGTCCAGGTAGCGGCCGGCCAGGCACACGCCGACCGCGTCCGGCAGGCCCTGCCCGAGTGAGCCGGTGGCCACGTCGACCCAGGGCAGGACCGGGGTGGGGTGGCCCTGCAGGCGGGAGCCGAACTTCCGGTAGGTCTTGACCAGCTCCTCCTCGCCGATCACCCCGACCGCCCGGAACATCGCGTACAGCAACGGGGAGGCGTGCCCCTTGGAGAAGATCAGGTGGTCGTTGGCCGGCAGGCCGGGCCGGTCCCAGTCGTAGCGCAGGTGCCCGGTGAGCAGCACCGCCATCAGGTCCGCGGCGGACAGCGACGAGGTGGGATGACCCGACCCCGCCTCGGTGCTGCAGCGGATCGAGTCCACCCGCAACTGGGCGGCCAGCCGGCCGGCCCGCTCGAGTTCGGTGGCGTCCATCATCGCGGGCCTGGCCCGCTGTCGTGAACCTCGTCCAGGGGCACGGCGGGGTCCGCCAGCCGGGCCGGGTCGACCTGGGCGCCGGAGCGCACCAGGGCGGCGATGGCGTCGGTGACGTCCCAGATGTTGACGTTCATGCCGGCCAGCACCCGGCCCTGGCCGAGCCAGAACGCGATGAACTCCCGCTTGGCCACCTCCCCGCGGAAGACGACCTGGTCATAGTGCCCGGCCCCGACGTAGCCCGAGTACTCCATCCCCATGTCGTACTGGTCGGAGAAGAAGTACGGCACCCGGTCATAGGCAACCGCCCGGCCCGCCATGCCGGCTGCCGCCGCCGGCCCCTGGTTCAGGGCGGCTGACCAGTGCTCCAGACGCAGGTGGCGGCCCAGCGACGGGTACCAGGAGCTGGCCACGTCGCCGGCCGCGAACACGTCCGGGTCGGAACTGCGCAGGAACTCATCGACGACGATCCCGTCATCGACGGCCAGGCCCGCGGCCTCGGCCAGCCCGGTGTTCGGGGTGATGCCGACACCGACGACGACCACGTCGGCGCCGATGCGGCTGCCATCGGCCAGGCGCACCCCGCTGGCCCGGCCGCCCGCGCCGGTGACCTCGGCCACCTGCACGCCCGTCCGCAGGTCGACCCCGTGCTCGGCGTGCAGGGCGGCGTAGACCTCGGCCACCTCCGGGCCGAGCACGCCCAGCAACGGCAGCCTGGCCCTCTCCAGCACGGTCACCTCCACGCCGGCGGCCCGGGCCGCAGCCGCGGTCTCCAGGCCGATCCAGCCCGCCCCGATGATCGCCGCCCGTCTCGCCGTCGCGAACGCCGCCTTGATCGCCTCGCAGTCGGCCACGTCCCGCAGGTACAGCACCCCGTCCAGGCCGGCGCCGGGCACCGGCAGCCGCCGCGGCGACGAGCCCGTGGCCACCAGCAGCTTGTCGTACCCCACCCGCTCACCGCCCGCCACGGTCACCTGGCGGGCCGCCCGGTCGATGGCGGTGACCCGGCAGCCGAGGCGCAGCTCCACGTCGTGGCCGGCGTACCACCCCTGCGGGTGGACGTAGATCTTCTCCTTCTCCGACTTGCCCTGCAGGTAGTCCTTGGACAGCGGAGGCCGCTCATACGGCCGCTCGGCCTCCTCCCCGATCAGCACCACCCGGCCGCCGAAGCCCTCGGAGCGCAGGGCGTCGGCCGCCTTGGCGCCGGCCAGGCTGGCGCCCACGATCACGAACGTCTGTGCTGCTGTCATCTCGTCACGACCTCCTACTCCGAGCGGATCAGGCACGGGCCTGACCACCTTTGCGTTCCCGGGGCCCGGGCACCGCGGCTGGCGGCGGGACAAGCGCCGGTGAGCGCCGGGCCCGTCATCTGGACGTCCTGGTAAAGGCCAGGAACTCGGCCCTCGTGCGGTGGTCGTCGCGGATCAGCCCGGACATCGCCGAGGTGACCGTCCGGGCCCGGGCGGCCCGTACTCCCCGCAGCGACATGCAGGCGTGCTCGGCCTCGATGACCACGCCCACGCCCCTGGGTGCCAGGTGGCAGCCGAGCCATCCGGCTACCTGCGCCGCCAGCCGCTCCTGCGGCTGCAGGCGCCGGGCGAAGTGCTCGACGACCCGGGCCAGCGTCGACAGTCCGGCCAGGCGGGCTCCGGGAAGATAACCGACATGCGCCACCCCGCTGAAGGGCAGCAGGTGATGCGCGCACAATGAGCAGAACGGGACACCGCTCGCCACCACCAGCTCGTCATAGCCCTCGTCGTTGGGGAACGTGGCCACCTCGAACGGCGCCGGAGTGAGCAGCTCGGCGTACGCGCGGCACACCCGGGCGGGCGTCGCGGCGAGCCCGTCGGCTCCCCGGTCAGCACCCAGCGCGTCAAGCAGGCCGGCCACGGCCCGCTCAGCGCGATCCAGGTCGACGGGGCCGCCCGTCCCCCCGCAGGGCACGGCCGGGCCGTCGTTCCCGTCTAGCCCGGTCACTCCCAGGGCGGGGGCGTCCATCACACGCCGGTCCTGGCCGGCGCGTAGTCGCGAGGCGCCGCTCCGGCCGGCAGGTCAGGAGCTGCCGGGAAGGCCAGAGGACATCGTGACGGAGCAGGCTTTCCAGGGCCATTGCCCAGGTTGCCGAGCTCCGGCGGCCTTGCCGCATGCAGGTCTGCGCGGCGGTGGCCGCAGTATGCGCCCCGGGTCGCCGGGGCGGACACAGGCAATACCCGCGACCTGCGCGGTACCTTGCCGCCAACAGCGATGAAACACGACATTAAGCCGCCGCCTCCAGGGTCGCGGCGGGCAAACACAAAGCCCGCCTGCCCAACCCTCGCTGTCGAAGGCACTACCGACCCTACGCTTGCGCATCCGGGCCCGCAACCGCGGACTCGTCCCTGGTCACCACGCCGGTCCGCTGCCGGGCAATGGCCGGGCAGCGCAGGGCCATGCCTGAACTGTGTCCGCGCCGGCACCACTGTCACCTGCGGCGATCAGCCACGTGATCATCGGCCAGCCGAGGGGCTTGCTCGCGGAGAGCGTGGACACGCGTCAGGCGTGCTGCGACGGCATGCGCGCCTTACAACCTCCGAGTTCTTCCGGGACCGGCAGGTACCGTACTTCACCGGTTATGTGAATGCCTACACCGACCTGCCGTTCCTGGTGACGCTGCTTGAGCGCGGCGACGGGTACGTTCCCGGCCGGTTTCTCACCGCCGCGGGCCAATCGGCCAGGGCGCCGCCCGTAACCCGTCATCCTGAACGCGGTCACCGGGGCACCGCAGGTCTCGAATGGCTCGCTGGGCTTCCGGTTCGCCGGTAGCGGGCTGGGCCGGTGGAACCTCGACGTCCAGGGGGCCGATCCGGCGCCGACTGGGGACCAGGGCGCATGTCCGGTTCAGCCGTTCCAGGGCCATAGGCCTGCGTCGTGCATGCACTCCTCTGTCTCGGCGAGCAGCTTCGCCGACACCTCTGGGACGTGTATGGAGACCCAGGCTCGCCACTCGTCCGGGGTCCCGCCAGCGTCGGCCGTGTGCAGGGCCAGGTGCGCAATGTGCTTGACGGCCGGACCGCACGAGGCTTCCTCGAGTCGTTCCGGCAGCGGCTCGTCGATGACGGCGTTATGGACGGCCTCGAGCCGGCTGCCGGTGCTTTCGCTTTCGGTCATTGTTCCTTCTTACCGATGAGGAATGTCTGCTGTGCTGTGGTCATGTCCGTTCTGTCCTACCGCTTTGTCTGTCACACGGTGTCGCTGCCGATGACGGAATCTGCTGATCGTGCCATCGCGGTCGCGTTAGATGGATTGCCGGTAGCCGAAAAACTCGTGGTCTTCGTTGTAGCCGCCGTACCCGCCGCCGACCTCGGAGAAATGCGCCACGAACTCGATCCCCTTGATCCACTTCACCTGTTTGAATCCGAGCTGGGTTTCGTTGCGCAGCCGCAGCGGCGCGCCGTGCCCGAACGACAGCGGCTCGCGGTTCATGTCGTAGGCCAGCATCGTGAGGTGGCTGCTCATCTGCTCGATGGGATGCGCGTCGTAGTAGATGCCCGCGTCGGGACCGTCACCCAGGGAGTAGAACACCACCCACTTCGCCTCGGGCTGCGGGTGGACGAGGTCAAGGATGGTCTGCATCGACACCCCGCCCCACTGGGCGATGCCCGACCAGCCCTGGATGCAGAAATGCTGGGTGATCTGCTCATGGCGCGGCAGCGCCCGCAGCTCGGCCAGGGTCAGCTCGGCCGGGCGGTCGACCAGGCCGTTGATCCGCAGCCGGTAGTCCGCGAAGTGCCCGTCGAACAGCGCGGTGTATTCCGGGGAGTCGGGATACTGACCGTTGTGCCAGAAGTACGGGGAAATGTCTTTTTCGCTGTACTGGCCGGGGGTGGCGTCGAGGTGCTCGAACAGCCGCTGCGCCGGGCCGATCAGCGCGAAACCGACCCGCTGCACCACCCGGGGGTGGCGCAGCGTAAACGGGGTGGCTGCCACCCAGGCGAGGATGACCACCACCATCGACGCGGCGAAGATCGCAAAGCCCGCCCAATCGGTGGCGTTGCGGGCAGTGTAGATGTGGTTGAGGTTGCGCAGCAGGCCCGTCGTGAAGACCAGCGCGACGTGGATGGTGATGAAGAACAGGAACCAGGCCAGCACCAGGAAGTGCAGGGAGCGGGCCAGCTGGATGCTGAACATGCTGCTGATCGTCTTGAACCGGGTCGACAGCGCCGGGGACATGCCCAGCCCGGTCAGGAACGCCAGCGGGGCGGCGATGAAAATGGTGATGAAGTAGGCGATCAGCTGCAGGCTGTTGTAGGCAACCCAGCCGTTCTCCACCGGCCACTGCAAGGACAGGTACTGGATCAGCACCGACACCGAGTTGGGTATCACCGCCCAGCTGGTGGGCACCACGTGCCGCCACTGCCCGGTCGTGAACAGCAGCACGTAAAAGACCGCGCCGTTGAGCAGCCACAGAGTGTTCACTCCCAGATGCCACCAGCGGGCCAGCCCGATCGAATGCCGGATCCCGGGCAAGCCCACGTTTGCGGGCAGGCTGATGGAGTCCTTCTTCGCTGTCCACAGCGGGTCGGCGGGAACCGGTTTCTGGACGCGGAACCAGTCCCGGCCCGGGGTGCTGTGCCGGGTCCAGTACAGCCGCGGATGATCACTGAGGATCTGCAACCCGGAGCGGATGATGAAGATCATCAGGAACAGGTTGAAGAAATGCTGCACCCCGACCCAGATCGGCAAGCCCGGGTGGCGCACGGCGCTGGCCGACGCGACGGTGCCCGGGTAGCGGACAATGAAACGCTGCACCGGGACGGTGTCACGCAGACCCTTGCAGGCCGCGACCGCGACGATCAGGATCACGAAACCGATCGGCAGCAGCCACAGTAGGTTGAACCACTTGCCCTGGCCCACCCGGACCCGGGGCGCGATCCCGTGCGCGACCGGCACCGACCCGGCCCACGTGCTCGGGTCCACCACATCCTCACCGATCGTGAGCTGCGACCGGAAGCTGGCCACCGCCTCCGGGGTCACCCTCGAGGCTGGGGCAGCAGGCAGTTCCGCTGACTCGCGTCCGCGTGGAGGCACGCCGTCGCCGTCACCCCCGTGAGGGCGGTTGACGGGGCTGTGTCCGGTCATCAGGGCTCCGTGTGTTCGAGGGTGAGGCTTTGAGCCAGGGCGGGATGGTAATACCCAGCCACGGGCGGCTCGTGGTCACTGGTTCTACTCGGGGGTCGTGTTCTGACGATATGCGATGCGGTTCAGGCGCGCCCGGGCGAGTCCGTCACGGCCTGGCGGATGGCCTCGCCTCGGCCTTCATGCGCGTCATCGGGGTGACGTAGCCGATCGAGGCGTGCCGGACGGTGTTGTACTCGGCCCGGACGCGGTCCGGCTCGAGGCCGGGCTCACCGCGGTCGCGGATCTTCTCCAGGTGCGGCCACTCGCCTTTGACTTGGCCCAACAGCGTCTCGATCCACGCCTGGCCCTGAGGTGCGCGGGCGGCCGAACTGCTGGGCGATCGCGACACCGGCCATGAACTCGCGGCTGGACACCGAGCGCATCTGCGGGCCGTTACCGGAATCGCGGGCAGCAGCGGCACCTGGCCGCCGGCCAGGCCGTGCACCTGGCCCCGGTCGCCGGCGACAGCCGGGCCCGCGGGCGAGCGCGAAGCCAGAGGCGTGCGGCTAGAGATCGCGGCCGTTGACGATCGCGAACGCCAACGCGCGCAGGATGTCAGTGGTCAACGTGACGCCGTGTGCCTCCAGCTTGCGACGCAGACGTTCTTCGACATCGTCGATACCTTGCGGGCTATGCAAGCGCACTTCGTGGTACACGGCCTGAAGCGTGGCCGCGACCGTGTCACGGCCCTCGGCGTGATCGGTCATCGAGTGATCCTCTCCGCCAGCGCCGCTTCGGCGGGCAGCTACCGTGCTCGCCGGCCTGAACGGCCCGGCTCGGGTAATCAGCAAGCATACTGAGAACCATGCAGCGGATCTCACTCGATGCCCTGGCCACTCAGCAGCTTGAACTGGCTGCCGCCCACGGCGGCCGCCCTGCCGCCGACACCGTCGTCGGCGGTCACGAACGGGTGCTGCGCCAGACCGTGATCGGCATGACCGAAGGCACCGAACTGGGCGAACATAACAACCCTGGCGAGGCAACGGTGTACGTGTTGCGGGGGCGGGTCCGCCTGACATCTGAAGGCGAGTCGTGGGAGGGCCGGGCAGGTGACCTGCTGAAGGTTCCGGACGCGCGTCACAGCCTGCATGCCCTGGAAAACTCGGCGGTCTTGCTGACTGTAGCCAAACTGCCCTGAAGCCAGCCGCCCGCATCCACGTACATAACGAATTCTGGAAGAGGCCTGATCCGGCAGTTGATCGAGACGGCCGGCCACAGGCGCAATCGGATACTGGTGCCGCGGTAAGTGAGAGTAATGTCCATCACCTCCGGGCCTGCCCGAACTGCCAGTCCTCGCGCGCGTATCACCATGCGCACGCTGCGGCGTGACCGCTGGTGGCTCCAGCCGGCCCTAGATGCACGTGAACCACTTCGAGGCGCTGGAGCTCGTGCAGCAACTCGCGGCGCTGCTGCCCGCGCCGGGGATGCCCGGCGGGCGGGAGGTGAGCATCCACCCGCCGTTCACGTCGCTGCGGACGGTGCAGTCCGCCGTCGAGGCCGGTCACGTCCCGGTCGCGCTCGGGGCGCAGACGTGCTATTTCGCCGACAACGGGCCGTACACCGGGGAGGTGAGCGCGGAGATGCTCGCCAGGCTGAACGTGACCTACGTGATCGCCGGGCATTCCGAGCGGCGGGCGCAGTGCGGCGAGACCGACCAGATCGTGCGCGCCAAGATCGACAGGTCGACAAGACGGCGCCCGGCGGTCGGCCGGCCCGCGTGAGGAAGATGAGTTCCTTCCCTGCCGCCCTGTCCCGGGCGGGCGGCCGTCACCCGGTCACGTGCACCGTTACGCCAAACTGTCACCTTCAGCGCCGCGGCCATTGCCTGCCCCGGCGACCGGGCGGTAACGTTATCTGCAGCTTCGACAGCGAGGACTGGTTGGCGGGTGTCCACCCGCCGGGACCTGGAAGGCGAAGTCGTGTCGCGTTCCCTTGCTGTCGCCCGAGGACGCCGCCTGGCGCTGGAGCGCCGAGCGTTCTCCATGTTCTGCGAGACTGTCCCTGCTGTCGCCGATCACGCGGGCATGACGTACTTCCTGATCGCTGGCGGGATTCCGCCCCGCGATGGCCAGCGTGGCCGCCCCTGGCGTCCTCCGCGGGTTCTTCGTTATCCGCGTGCGCGAGATGAACCGTGCGCCGGGAAGATCGCCGATGCCGGCGGGCCGGCGCGGCCCGGCGGGGGATCCCGGTCACCGCCCGGCTCGCTGCGCTCTCGCCCGGAGTGCGGAATGCCGCGGCCGCCGTCACCCAGACGTGGTCGGGCTGACAGGCCGGCCGCGGAGTTGCGCTCTGCGACAGCGTGCCAATCAGCGTCGCTGGCCGGCGGACGGCCCTGCAGCGGGAGTGAAGGGGTTGACCGCGCACGTGAGGCACCTGCGCAGAGACCAGGCTCTCAGGCGGGTGCTCCCGCCCTGACCTGCCGGCCTGACCCCCTCAACGACCACGTTACGGGAACTCTGAAGTTCGGCTGGAGGCCTGAAAATGGGAATCGGCGTCCCAGTGGCTGATGCGACGGAAGCCGAAGGCCGTGTACTGGGACCCGCGGCGCCGAGTCCGCCGGCCCCGGCGCCGGCACGGACGCCGTCCGGTCCGGTGCCCGGGCAACGACGCCGCGAGATACGCTGCCGTGGCTGCGGCTACGGTGCCGTGATCGCGCATCCGCTGCAGCGCTGTCCGATGTGCGGTGCCGATGACTGGCGGTTTATCCGAAACGAGGTCACCGCTGGTAACGCTCGGGAGAGAGCAGGCATGGAAAGCGGGAGCAGCAAGCACAGTGCGCGGCTAGACGACGAGATGGCCGAGGAGTCCCGGCAGGCTGAGTTCTCCGGCGAGGACCAGCCGGCAGGCACGTATTCCAGCGGCCTGCGGGACTCTGGCGCCGGCCTGTCCGCCGCGGAGGTGCAAGCCCGGAGCACGCTCGCGATGTGGCTGGCCCCTGGTCACTTCCCGGCGACGCGGGAGCGGCTGATCGACTCAGCTATTAACGCCGGCGCACCCGATGAGGTAGTTGACGCGGTCCGCCGGCTGCCGCCCGGCCGGGAGTTCGGCAACGTCGGTGACGCCTGGCAGGCTCTCGGCGGCCGCGATGAGACACCGCCAGATTGAGCCGGACTCCGCGATTTACGCGGTGGAGGGACGCGCGGGTTCTGCGGCGCCCGGTCCTGGTACCCCATCCGGCGCAGGTCAGCCGGCGCGGCTGCGGGTGTCTCGGCTTCCCGGTCAGCCGGCAGGTGGGCCGCCTTCCCTGATCCCAGGCTCGGGCAACGCAGCAACCAGCCTGCCGCGTTATGTTTGATAGGGCGGAACGGTGCGGAGGTAGAACGGTGCGGAGATAGGGAGCCGGATGAGGTGACAGCGCGGCCGGTGCGCGCCGCGCCGGGCGGCGTCGGGTCGCCCGGCCGGGCAGCTATCGGCGCGCGGACATTGCGGGCCGGCCTGTGGTGGGCCTTTCCTCTGACCACCTTCAGCGTCCTGCTGGCCTTCGTGGCCTACGCGGCGTATGCGGCGATCGCGAATCGCGACTACTACGCAGCCCCGTACCTGTCGCCGTTCTACTTTCCGTGCCTGTCCGTGCACTGCGGGGGCGGTGCCGGGCTCGATTAGCGGGAAAGCAGCAGGCGTCCGCTACGCGAGCCGTCAAGCTGGCGACCACGGACCTGGCTGAGCTGCGCGGCGGCCTTGCGCAGTTCAGGCGCGAGCCGGCTTCACGGGCCTGCCGTGTGAGCTAATACGGGGCCTGTTGACTTCGTGACGGGGAAGGTTATCATGAAAGTTGCCTTCGACAGCGAGGGTTGCGAGGGACGCCCGGCGTCCCGGAGACCCTGGCGGCAAGAGCATGTTTGCTGCGCACCCCTTCAAGGCGACGTATTTCCTTCCCGGTCTGGCTGCTGGGCCGCCCCATCCCATACGACCGGCAACTGCCTCGGTGGCATGGTGGCCAGCCCGGCTCATCGCGGCATCACCCAGCCCTGGGCGTTCGCCCGGGCATGGCCGTCAACATGACGCAGATGTGCGGGATCGGCCCGTTCATCACGATCCCGCTAGTCGTGGCCGCCCAGGCCCGCCGCTGGTGGACACCGTCGCCGGATGCAGCGCCTCCCGGCCGCGGAGGCTCCCGCCGCCGCTAGGGCCTCGCCTGGAACGATAAGAGGAGAAGCGGGATGAGCGTGTTCATTCATGAGGCGCGCAGCGAGGCCAAGCCGTTCTTGTTCGTGCTGGCGGTCGTCGCCGCGCTGGGCGGCTTCCTGTTCGGGTACGACACCGGGGTGATCTCGGGGGCGCTGCTGTTCATCAAGCCGGCCTTTCACGCCTCGTCGCTGCAGCTGCAGGCGATCATCGGCTCCCTGCTGGTGGGCGCGGTGGCCGGCGCGGCGGCGTCCGGCTATCTCGCGGAGGCGATGAGCCGGAAGTGGACGAAGGT
This sequence comes from Streptosporangiaceae bacterium, assembly GCA_025934635.1. The sequence goes on from JAICWX010000138.1 coordinate 11,201, forward strand.
GCTCTCGGGCTGCATCTACGTCGTCGCGGCGCTGTGGAGCGCGTCCGCGTCGGGCGCGACCGAGCTGATCGCCGCGCGCTTCGTGCTCGGGCTCGCGGTCGGGACCGCGTCGTTCGTGGCGCCGATGTACATCGCGGAGGTCGCGCCCCGGCGGATCCGCGGCGGCCTGGTGTCTTTCAACCAGATGATGATCGTGTCCGGGATCCTGATCGCCTACATCGTCGACTTCCTGTTCAAGGGGGCGGCGGGCAACTGGCGGTGGATGCTCGGCCTGGGCGCGGCTCCCGGCGTGGCGCTGGCGGCCGGGATGGTCCTGATGCCGCACAGCCCGCGCTGGCTGATGGAGCGCGGCCGCGATGATGAGGCGCGGACGGTGCTCGCCCGGGTCCACCGCCGCGGCGAGGGCATCGATGCCGAGATGGACGACATCCGGCGCGTCGTGGCCACGGAGGGAAGGCTGCGCGACATCATCGGCGCGAAGGTCCGGCCGATGCTGATCGTCGGGCTGGCACTGGCGATCTTCCAGCAGATCGTCGGCATCAACACGGTTATCTATTACGCGCCGACGATCTTGACCTTCACCGGCAGCAGCGTCTCCAGCGCGATCACCCAGACCGTCCTCATCGGCCTTACCAACGTTGTCTTCACCGCCGCGGCGGTGCTGCTGCTCGACCGGTTCGGGCGGCGGGCGTTCCTGATCACCGGCACGGCCGGGCTTATCGTCTCCCTGGCGGTGCTCGCGGTCTTCTTCGCCTCGCCCGGCGTGCGCCACGCGGTCCCCGACCTGGCGCTGATCGCGCTGATCGTGTACATCGCCAGCTTCGCCGTCGGGCTGGGCCCGGTGTTCTGGCTGATGATCTCCGAGATCTTCCCCCTGCACCTGCGGAGCCCGGCGATGTCGCTGTGCACCATCGCGAACTGGGCGTTCAACTTCCTCGTCTCCTTCACCTTCCTGTCCCTGGTGGGCGCGCTCGGAAGAGCCGGGACGTTCGTGCTCTACGCCGCCATCGGGCTGATCGCGCTGGTCTTCTTCGTGATACGCGTCCCGGAGACCAACGGGCGCAGCCTGGAGGAGATCGAGCAGCAACTGCGGCGCAAGCGCCGCGTCAGGGCCCCGGCCGCGGGGACAGCCCCGCTTCCCGGGCCGAAGGGAGCGACAGGCGCATGAGTGTTCCCGCGACGCCGCCCCCCGGCAGCGGCCCCGGCACCGCCCGGGTGCCAGGCCCAGACCGCGCCGGGGGGCGGCGCGCCTGGATCGTGGAGGGGAGCGGCGGGCTGCGCGCGTACACCGCCGGCCGGCGCGAGGTGCCCTGCGGCCACGCCGCCGGGCAGGTGCGCAGCTCCGCGCGGGGCCGGTGCCTGGCCCCGTGGCCGGACCGCATCCGCGACGGCAGGCACGAGTTCGCCGGCAGGAGCAGCGGTTTGCGCGGGCCGAGCCTGAGCGGCGCAACGCGATCCCCGGCCTCGCCCGCTGGGGCGAACCGGACACCCGCCAGCGTCAGCTGCAGCCCGCCGCCGCACCGGGAGACGCGGCGTGCCGGCACGCGCCGCGGGAGATCTCCGCCCGGGGGCTGTCCCGGAGGGACGGAAAGGAAGGGGGTTGAGCACCGTGCTCTCCGTGCGTGAGCAGAAGATCCTGCGCCAGATCGAGGACGCGCTCCGGGCGGATGACCGCGGGTTCTCCCGCCGGTTCGCGCTGCGGCTGGGCGTACTGCGGTGCGGTTCGCCGCTTCGGCGCAGGGGGATGCTGGCAGCAGCCGACGCAGTCCTGCTCGTCTTCGCCGCCGCGGCGGTGACGAGGGCGCTCGTGGCGGCTGCTGGGACCGCGCTGCGGTCCGCGGCCGCAGTGCTGGCGGCGATCGTATGAGTTTCGTGCCGGCACTGCCTGCCTGGTGTCGTTTCCCTGGCCGGGGCACTCCTGCGAGACGGCCAGGCCCGGTGCCGGCCGGATCGCCCTACCGTTATCACTGCGAGGCGGAACGGCCGCGTGCGGCCGGCGGAGGCACGCGGAGTGCCCGCTGCCTGGTCGCGGCCGGAGTGCCGGTGAGCCTGCCGAACCGGCGGTGGCCAGCGCACCGGTGCGGACTGGCTAATCGTTGCGGCATCGCCGCGACGAGCGTTACGGCCACGCGACAGCCTGGCGGATACGAGAGAAAGCGACAAGGAGAACCGGCTATGAGCGAATCCGGGGATTTCACGATCGGAAGCGATGTCCGGTGCAGCGACGGCACCTGCGGGGAGCTGACGCGCGTAGTTATAGATCCCGTCGCCCGCGCGCTGACCCACCTGGTCGTCGAGCCGCGGCACGGCCGGGGAATGGGCCGTCTCGTTCCGGTCGGTCTCGTGGAATCGGCGGCGGCGGAGATCCGGCTTCGGTGCACCACCGCTGAGTTCGAGGCACTCGAGGAAGCCGAGGAGACGCAGTTCCTGCCTGGAGCGGACGGAAACTGGGATTACGAGCAGGAGCAGATGCTCTCGTGGCCGTACTACGGGGTTGCCATGGGCGTGGGCATGGGCAGCATGGGCATGGGGACCGCGGGTTACGTGCGCACCGAACCTCAGACGGTCACCCATGACCGGGTGCCCGCGGGCGAGGTGGAGGTTCGCCGCGGCGAGCACGTGCACGCCACCGACGGGGCTATCGGGCGGGTCCAGGGACTGGTCGTTGATCCCGGCGATCATCACGTGACTCATGTGCTGCTCGATGAGGGCCACCTGTGGGGCAAGAAGCGAGTCGCCATCCCGATCGGCGCGGTGACTGGCACCAGCGACGGTGTCTGGCTCAGCCTCACCAAGGACGAGGTAGGCGACCTGCCGCCGGCCGGCCTCGTCCCGGAGGAGTGACCAGCCAGGCACGCGGTGATCGCACGCCAGATTCCGCGGGCAGGGCACTTGCCCGCTTGCGCGGCACTTCCAGCTGGCTGCCCGCCGGCGCCAGCGGGGCCGTTTATCACGGATGCCGGACTTCGGCGTGCTGGCCGGCGGTCTCCTCCGGCAGTGCACTCCGGCAAGCCGACAGTGAGCGATGTCATGGCCGGCAGCGCCGCGGCGCTCCGCGCCCGCCAGGCGGGACCTGCCGCTGGCGGCCGCCCTCCTCCCGGGAGGATCCGCCGTGATCGCCCAGCTCTGGCGTGACCTGGCCGGGAAGCCACTGCGCTCGGCCGACGCCTCCGCGGAGGAGATCGGAAGCGTCGAGGGCCTTCCCGCGCTCTCCCTCGACGCGCTTACCTCGGTGGCATACGGGCCCGAGGCCATCTTGCTGGTCCTGGGCACGGCAGGCCTGGCTGCCCTGCACCTGGTGCTTGCGGTGACCGCGGCCATCGTGGTCTTGCTGGTGCTGCTGGTCACCTCCTACCGGCAGGTGATCGACGGGTATCCCGGCGGCGGCGGGGCCTACGCCGTGTCCCGGGCCAACCTGGGAAGCGGGCCGGCCCGGCTGGCGGCCGCATCACTGCTGTTTGACTACACCCTCACCGTCGCGGTGTCGGTCGCCGCCGGCGTCGCCGCCCTCACCTCCGCCTTCCCTTCGCTGGCCCCGCTCACCATCCCCCTGTGCCTGGTCATGCTCGGTGTCCTCGCAGTGCTCAACCTGCGGGGGCTCGGGGACGCGGCCCGCGCGTTCCTCGTCCCCACCGCCCTGTTCATCGCCGGGCTGCTGATCGTCATCACCATCGGGCTCATCCACCCGCTTCATCCCCGCCTGGCCCAGCAAGGACATTTGATCGTCGCCAGCGGGACGCCGGCCGCCGTGGGCGTGCTGCTGGTCCTGAAGGCCTTTGCCTCGGGCTGCAGCGCGCTTACCGGCGTCGAGGCGATCGCCAACGGGGTGCCGCTGTTCAGGAAGCCACGGGTCACCCGGGCCAAGCGCACCGAGGTGCTGCTCGGCGTGATCCTCGGCGCCATGCTGCTGGGCCTTGCCGTGCTCGCCAGCCGGTTCCAGATCGGCCCCCGGTCAGGCGACACGGTCCTGAGCCAGATCATCGCCGCGTCGGTCGGCAGGAACTGGGCCTACTACATCGTGTCGCTGTCGGTCACCGCCGCGCTGGCCCTGGCGGCCAACACCTCGTTCGGGGGCCTGCCCGTGCTGGCCAGCCTGCTGGCCGCCGACAACTACCTGCCGCACGCCTTCGGCCAGCGCAGCGAGCGCCTGGTGTACTCCCGCGGCGTGATCGTGCTGACCGTGCTGGCCGGGGCGCTGCTGGTAGCCGTGAAGGGCAGCACCAGCACCCTCATCCCGATGTTCGCCATCGGGGTCTTCACCGGCTTCACGCTGGCCCAGGCGGGCATGGTCGTGCACTGGCGCCGGGCCCGCAGCGCGGGCTGGCGCCGGCGGGCAGTCGTCAACGCCACGGGAGCAGCCGTCACCGCGGTCGCCACCGTGGTCTTCCTGCTGACCAAGTTCGCCGCGGGCGGATGGGTGGTCGTGGTAACTGTGCCGCTGCTGATGACCGGGTTCTGGCGGGTCCGCACCTACTATCAGCGGGCCGGCGCGCTGCTCGGGCTTGGCCAGCGGCCGCCCGACCCCACGGTCCGCCAGACCCTGGTGGTGGTGCCGGTCACCAGCTTGTCGCGGCTGGCCGCCATGGCGATCTCCGACGCACGCTCGTTCGGGCACGAGGTCGTGGCGGTCCGCGTCGTCTTCGCCGACCAGGAGGAACAGGCCTGCCAGATGCAGGCCGAGTGGAAGGCGTGGGACCCCGGCGCGCGCCTGGTCCTGCTGCACACCGACTACCACTCCGTCGTCCAGCCCATCCTTCAGTTCATCCGGCGGGCGGCCTCGGGCGACCGGCGGGTGATGGTGCTCATCCCGATGATCGTCCCCAGGCACTGGCGGCACCGGCTGCTCCACAACCAGATCGACCTGGCGCTGAGTTCCGCGCTGGCCCGCGAGCCCGGCGTGGTGGTGGCGCGCAGCCGGTTCCGGATCGAGGAGTAGCGGCAGGCCTCCGCCTGGCGCCGGGGCCGCTCCGAATGGCGGGTCAGGCGACGGTGGCCGCCGGCCCGCCGGAGCCTGCGCCGGCGATGACGACCCCGGGGATGCTCATCGCGGCGGGCCGGCTTCCCGGAGACCGGCGGTCAGCGCGGCGCGGACCTGCTCCAGCCCGGCCGTGACGTCGGAGCCGAGGTGAACCCGCAGGACCCGCCGCCCGCGCTTGGCCAGGACCTCCAGGTCGCTTCTGGCCTCGGCTTCCTTGACTACCCCGAAGCTGTAACGGTGCCCGGGCACGGCCAGCTCGACGCTGTCGTCGCAGGTGATCTGGAGGAACACCCCGGTGTTGGGGCCGCCCTTGTAGACCTGGCCGGTCGAGTGCTGGAAGCGGGGCCCGAACCCGACGCAGGTGGCCACCTTGCAGGCGTCCCGGATGATGGTCCTGATCACGGTCAGGGCAGCCTCGTGCAAGGCGGTCATCTGCACGTAGGCAAGCAGGGCCACGTAGTCGCCGGCCCCGGCCCGGCCCAGGTGGGCGGCCAGGTAGGCCGGCAGGCAGGCGCCTTCGCCGGCTACCCTGACCAGCTCGGCCTGGTTGACGGCGTCGGCGTAGAGCGCCACGCCCTCGCCGGCGAAGAAGGGCTCCGGTCCGGCCAGGGCACCTGTCTTGTCGTAGCGGCCGGTGAGCTCGCGGGCCAGCACTTTCGCCTCTTCCACGTCCGGTTGGTCGAACGGGTCGATCCCGATGATCGAGCCGGCCACCGCGGCGGCGAACTCCCAGCGGAAGAACTCCCCCCCAAGGTCGTAGCGGCCGGGCAGCTCGATGCGCAGCACCGGCTGCCCGGCCCTTTCCAGGATCGCAACCCTGGCCTCTTGCTCCGCGTCGTCGTCGGAGGTGAGCCGGATGTAGGCGAAGAGCCGGTCGGTTCCGTAGGCGCCCGGCGGTCCCAGCGGCTCGCCGTCGACAGGGATCACGCCCCGGCCCTGCTTGCCGGTCGACTCGGCCAGCAGCTGCTCCAGCCAGGCGCCCAGCCGGGCCACCCCGGGGGAGGTGATGAGCGTCAGCTTGTCCCGGCCGGAGCGGGCACAGGTGCCGATCACCGCGCCGAGGACCAGCCCGGGGTTGTCCGCGGCGGGCACCGAGGGGGCGCAGGCGTGCGCCATCGTCTCGGCCGAGGCGAACAGGGCCATGACGTCGATGCCGCAGGCCGCGGCGGGCACCATCCCGAAGTTGGACAGCGCCGAGTAGCGGCCGCCGATCGAGGGCACCCCAGCGTAGACGGCCCGGTACCCCTGGTGCCGCGCCCGGTCTCCCAGCGGGGAGCCGACATCGGTGATGGCCACGAAGTGCGAGCCCGCCTCATCCTTGCCCGCCACGGCCTCCAGGCGCGCGCGGAAGTAGGCGGCGAGGATGTCCGGCTCCAGGGTGGTGCCGGACTTGGAGGAGACGAAGAACAGCGTCCGGGTCAGGTCCACCCGGTCCTCCATGGCCTTGACCTGCTGCGGGTCGGTGGAGTCGAGCACGTGCAGCCGGGGCAGCCCCCGGACCGGGGGGAAGGTGGCCGCCAGCACGCCGGGGCACAGGCTGGAGCCGCCCATGCCGAGCACCACCGCGTCAGTGAAGCCGGCGTCGCGCACCTGCCGGGCCAGGGACTCGAAGCGGTGCGCGTGAGTGGCCTGGTCGAGGGCGACCCCCAGCCAGCCCAGCCAGGCGCCCTCGTCCTTGCCGGTCCACACCGAGGCGTCACGGGCCCAGACCCGGGCCACCTTCGCGGCGGCCCGCCACTCATCGACGGCCGCGTCCGCCTGGCCGGCCAGGCCATCCGGCAGGGACCGGTGCAGCCGCCAGGGCTCTGCCTTCTCCTGCGGTCCGGCCAGGGCCTGTTCGATCGAGGACAGGAGCTGCCGGAATGCGCCGGTGAACTTGTCCACCCCGTCGGCCAGCAGCTGGCCGGTCACCGCGGCCAGGTCGATCCCGTGGCCGGGGAGGCTGTCCAGGATGGCGTGAGCCTCCTCCATATCCTCCTCGATCGCGGGGCGCACCGTGCCGTGGGCACGGAACGCCTCATAGGTGGCGGGCGGGACCGTGTCGACGGTGCCGGCGCCCATGAGCGACTCCACGTAGAGCAGCTCCGGCAGGGCCGGGAGCTTGGTGCTGGTCGAGGCCCACAGCAGCCGCTGGGCCCGGGCCCCGGCGCCGGCCAGGGCATCCCAGCGCGGCCCGGCGAACAGCTGCCGGGAGCGGGCGTAGATGACCTTGGCGTTGGCGATCGCCACCTTGCCCTGCAGGGAGCGCTCCAGCACGGGTTCCAGCGCCGAGTCCAGGCGGCTGACGAAGACGCTGGCGACCGAGGCGATGCCCGCTAGCCCGCCGCCCGCGGCGAGGCGGTCCTCCAGCCCGGCCAGGTAGGCCTGCACCACCTGCTCGTAGGCCTCCAGGCCGAACAGCAACGTGATGTTCACGTTGATGCCGGCGCCGGTCAGCTCCCGGATGACGGGCATCCCTTCCGGGGTGGCCGGCACCTTCACCATCAGGTTGGGCCGGTCGACCGCCGACCACAGCCGCCTGGCCTCCGCGGCGGTCGCAGCCGTGTCGTGGGCCAGTTCCGGGGAGACCTCCATGCTCACGTAGCCGTCGGCGCCCCCGCTGCCGTCGTAGACGGGGCGGAAGACATCAGCCGCGGCGCGGATATCGGCGATGGCCAGGGACTCATAGGCAGACTTGGCGTCCAGCGGCCCGGAGCGGCGCAGCCCGGCGATGGCCCCGGCGTAGTCGGTGGACCCTTCGATGGCCTTGCCGAAGATCGACGGGTTGGAGGTCATGCCCCGCAGCCCCTCCTTGCCGACCATGCGCTCCAGGTCCCCGGAGGTGATCAGCGAGCGGCGGATGCCGTCGTACCAGATGCTCTGACCGAGGGCGAGGGCCTGGCGGATCGGATCGGTCATCGGTTTCTCCTTCGTTGTTCGGGCCGGTCAGCGGCGGCTCCGGGGACCGTTGCCGGGTGCGCGCCGGCCCGGCTAGGACAGGCCCGGGAACGGTTCCTCGAGGGACCCGAGCACGTGGGCGCCGCCGGCTGCTTTCAGCTCGCCGGCCGAGTAGTGGCCGCTGGCCACCCCGACCGGCACGGCGCCGGCCGCGGTGGTGGCCTCCATGTCGTGCGGGGTGTCGCCCGCGACGTAGACCTGCGCCGGGGTGAGCTGGCCGTGCAGGCGGGCGGCCTTGCCGATGGCCAGGGTTGTCAGCTCGGCGCGGTCGGGGGAGTCCGAGCCGTAGGCGCCGAAGACGAAGAACCGGTTGAGGTTGGCCGGGATCAGCTTGGTCCGCGCCGCGCCTTCCATGGCGCCGGAGACCAGGCCGAGCATCACCCCGGCCTCTCCCAGGCGCAGCAGGGTCTGCTCCGCCCCGGGGAGCACCCGGTAGCCCTCGGAAACGAAGATGTCCTCGGCCAGGTGCAGCAGGTACTGGGCATACAGGCGGCCGAGCTCGTCCCGGGACGGGTCCCGTCCCAGGACGCCGCGGAATGTTGCCCGGGCCACCTGCGGGTCGGTCTCGCCCGCCGAGCTGTGCTCGCCGATGTCGGCGGGAATGCCGTGCAGCTTTCCGAAGGCCGCCTTCCAGCTCCTGGCCCCGGACCCGCCGGTGTGCACCAGGGTCTCGTCCACGTCGAACAGCACCACCGCCGGCCTGGCCGCGGCGGCCACGTCAGGCCTTCTTCTCGTCGTGGCCGCCGAAGCCCTTGCGCATCGCCGACAGGGCCTTGTCGGCGAAGTCGTCCAGGCCCCGGGACCCGAAACGGGAGTACAGCGAGCCGGTGAGCACCGGCGCGGGGACGCCCTCGTCGATCGCCGCGATCGAGGTCCACCGGCCCTCGCCGGAGTCCGACACCCGGCCCGCGTACTCCGTCAGGTCAGGGGAGCCGAACAAGGCGGCGGCGGTCAGGTCCAGCAGCCAGGACTCGATGACGCTTCCCCGGCGCCACACCTCGGCCACCGCCGTGGTGTCGATGTCGAACTGGTAGAACTCAGGCTGCTCCATCGGCGCGGTCTCGGCGTCGGCCTCGGCGGCGCGCTTGCCGGCGCCGGCGTTGCGCAAGATGTTCAGCCCTTCGGCCAGCGAGGCCATCATCCCGTACTCGATGCCGTTGTGGACCATCTTCACGAAGTGGCCGGCGCCGTTGCCGCCGCAGTGCAGGAACCCGCGCTCTTCCTGATCGGGTTCCCCGGTGCGCCCCGGGGTGCGGGACGCGGAGTCCATGCCCGGGGCGATGGTGGCGAAGACCGGTCGGAGGCGCTCGACGACGCCGGCCTCGCCCCCGATCATGAGGCAGTAGCCCCGCTCGATCCCCCACACCCCGCCGCTCGTCCCGCAGTCGACCAGGTGGATGCCCCGGCCCGACAGGGCCGCGGCGCGGCGGATGTCGTCCCGGTAGTAGGAGTTGCCCCCGTCGATGATCGTGTCCCCCTGCTCCATGCGGGAGGCCAGCTCTTCGATGGTGTTGCCGGTGACCTCGCCGGCGGGCACCATCACCCACGCCGCCCGCGGCGCCGTCAGCTTGCCGACGAGGTCGGCCACCGAGGCCGCCCCGGTCGCTCCTTCCTTCTCCAGCGCGGTGACCGCCTCGGGGTTCACGTCGAAGACCACGCAGTCGTGGCCATCGCGCATCAGGCGGCGGACGAGGTTGGCCCCCATCCGCCCCAGGCCCACCATGCCGAGCCGCATCGGCTTCGCTGTTGTCATCACTGTCTCCCTTGCTGTCGGATTGTTCCTGTGGTCGGTGCTGTCAGCTGCCGTCTTTCTCCTGGGCCGGAAGCCACGGCGGCTGCCAGGGCGGATGACCCCGGACGAGGTCGTCTGCCTGCGGCGGGCCCCACGACCCCTTCGGGTACGGGACCGGTGCCGGCGGGTGGTCCGCCAGCGGCTGCAGGACCCGCCACGTCTCCTCCACCGCGTCTTCCCGGGTGAACAGCGAACGGTCGCCGGCCAGCGCGTCGTGCAGGAGGCGCTCGTAGGGCCCGGGGGGCTTGCCGAGCTCGGCGGCGAACGGCAGGTCCATGTGCACGTCCCTGGACGCCCTGCCATCTGGGCCCTTGGACAGCAAGGCGAGCCGGACGCCCGGGTCCGGGTCGATCCGCAGCACCAGCTGGTTGGGACCGGGGTGGTGCGGCTCGTCCAGGAACGCCAGGCGGGGCGGGCGCCTGAAGATCACCCGGACCTCGGTGGCCCGGGCGGCCAGCGCCTTGCCGGCCCGGATGAAGAACGGCACCCCGGCCCAGCGCCAGTTGTCGACCTCCAGGCGCAGCGCCACGTAGGTCTCGGTCACCGAGCCCGCCGTCACGCCGGGGACCTTGCCGTAGCCGTCGTACTGGCCCCGCACGCAGCGGCCCGGGTCGGCGGCGGGCATGGCCACGAAGACCTTGACCTTCTCATCCCACAGCGCGCGCGGCCCGGCAGTGGCCGGCGCCTCCATGGCGATCAGGGCGATGACCTGTAGGAGGTGGTTCTGCACCACGTCGCGCAGTGCCCCCACCGGGTCGTAGAAGGCGCCCCGGTCCTCCACCCCGAAGTCCTCGGCCATGGTGACCTGCACGGCGGCTATGTGATAGCGGTTCCACACCGGCTCGAGCAGCGCGTTGGCGAA
>JAICWX010000121.1 GCA_025934635.1 Streptosporangiaceae bacterium
TCATCACGGCCTCCGTGGCGGTCATGGTCCTTTGGCGAGAACACATGATCACGCGGAGGCCCGCTCATGAGCGGCGACACGCCGGACAACACCGGCAAAACCCCTGATCAGAACCCCAGAGGTTAAACGAAAAGCTAAGAGGACAAGGGTCACCGACTCGCGTCGTTCTCGAGCACGGTCATGACGAACCAGCCGGCCCGGGAAGCGCGGGTTTCCGGTGCCGTGGATGGATCACGACATGACCTCAGATCGCTCGGCGAAGAAGGCCGCTCGCATCCGGATGGCCGCCACCGGCGAGCCCTACAGCACTGCCCGGCGGGCCGTGCGGACCGGCCCGGACTGCCCGGCTCCGCTGGCCCGGCCGCCCGCCATCGACCCCCGCGAACATGCCGTGCATGCCCGCCACTGGGGCGAGCTGGCTTGCTACCTGGTCCGCTACGAAGGCCGGTACAGCGTCTGGTTCACCCCTGGCGACCAGGCTGAGGCCTACGGGATGCCCGGCGAGCCGGCCGGCCGTGCCTTCGTGGACGCCTGGCAGGCCGCGAACCTGCTGCACGTCCCGTGGGACGAGCGGACCGCCAGCCTCTTCCTGCTCAGCCCGGATACTAGCCGCGGCATCCTCTACGATGCCGCGGTGGTCAATGTCGAGGACAGCGGGATCTGGCTGGCCTGCTTCGACGACACGGCCAACGACGCGGGCACCCACACGCTCGGCCAATTCGGGGAGCTGGCCGAAGCGCTCGGCGGGTTCGCCGCCCTGGCCGAGCGGGCCGCCGACCGTCTCGGCCGCACCCCTGCCGTCGCCCAGGCGGACCTTTTCGCCGGTGTCCTGCGCTACCGGGCGGCGACGGTACGTGCCGACGCGGCCCGGGCCGCGCTGGGCGACGCCATCCGCCGCCACCAGCCTCGTGCCGACAGCCGCGACGGCCTGCGCCCGCTCTGGCACGAGGCCGGCCTGCCGCGGGAGTCCCTGGGCCGCGTGCTGGCCGGCCAGGAGTGGGCCTGGCCGCAGCCGCCCGTCGTCCGTCCCCCCGGCTCGCGGCTCGCGGATACGCCCGTCACGACGCACGCCACCCACACCGTCGACGGCCACCGCTTCGACCTGGTCAGCTACCTGGACACGGCGGGCCGCCGCTGCGTCGCGCTCGGCCGGGACGGCGACTGGCACGCGTCGGAATGCGACCTCCGCGTCGACGAACAGCAGCTCGCTAGCGTGGCGGTGACGATGGCGACCTGGGGACACGGCACGACCGCTATCTACGGCCGCGTCCACGCCAGCGTCACCGAGCTGTACGCGGTCATGAAGAACGGCGAACGCGTGGACTGGCCCGTCTACGACGACCCGCGGAACGCCGAACGCTACTACGCTGTCGTCGCCGAATCCGGGACCCTGGACGACATCGTCGCGGTCGCGCCCTCCGGCAGCAGGTCATTCGGGCCGCTCCTGCGGCCGATACTTCAGCCGGCCGCGCGGCCCCGGAGGTCCCGAGATCGGTGACACGGCCTCCCGCGGGGCGATAATGCCTCTATGTCATCCCGCCGCTGTGTGGTGATCGGCGCCGGCGTCCTCGGCGCGTCGGTAGCGGCCCGGCTGGCCTCGGCGGGCCAGCGGGTGACGCTCCTGGACCAGCAGGAGCCCGGCCGCGCCACCAGCCGGTGGAGTTTCGCCTGGCTGAACTCCAACGACAAGGCCCCCCGGCACTACCACGACCTCAACCACGCCGGCATCAAGGCCTGGGCCGACCTCGCGCAAGACCTTGACGGCGACGCCTGGTACCGCCCCGTCGGCCACGTCGAGCTGGCCGACCCGCTGGACCCGGGCGCCGCCGAGCTCGCCGCCCGGGTCAGCCGCCTGACCACGTGGGGCTACCCCGCCCGCATCATCGACCCGGCCGAAGCCGCCCGGCTGGAGCCGGCCCTGCGGATCCCGGCCCCCGGAGCGTTCTTCCTCCGCGAGGGCTACCTGCTGACCGAACCCCTCATCGCCCGCCTGGTCGCCCAGGCCAAGAGCCACGGCGCCGAGGTCCGCACCGGCGAGCCCGGCCGGGTCACCCGCCTGGAACCAGGCGCCGTTCCGCGTGTCCGCACCGCCACCGGCGCGGTCCTGGAGGCGGACGAAGTGATTTGCTGCGCCGGCCGCTGGACCCCGGACCTGGCCCCGGTCCCGCTCATCCCGTGGCGCGTCCGCGGCTCGACCGCGCCCGGGCTGACGGTCCGGGTCGGCCCGGTCACCCCGCCCGGCCCGGTCCGGCTGGTGCACACCCCCGACCTCGCCCTGCGCCCGCACCCCGGCGGCCTGCTCCACCTGGAGGCCCCCGGCATCGCCGTCGACCTGCACACCCCGCAAGCCGAGCTAGCCCGCTGGGCGGAAGAACTCCTCCACCGGGCCCAGCGAACCGTCCGCGGCCTCGACGACGCCCGCGTCGTGGACTGCAAGGTCTGCCCCCGCCCGATGCCGGCCGACGGCCAGTCCATCGTCGGCCGCCTCCCGGGGACCCCCGGCATCTACGTCGCCGTCACCCACAGCGGGGTGACTCTCGCGGCCCACCTGTCCCGCCTCATCGCCGAAGACCTCACCGCCGGCTCCCCGCCCGCCAGCCTGGCCCCTTACCGCCCGGCCCGCTTCTCCTGACCTGGTTACGGCGAGGACTGGAACAGCACGGGCTTGGCGCCCACCAGGTCCGGCTGGCACGGGATCGACGGATCCTGGTGGCTGGTGACCAGCCGGTCCGCCAGGATCACCGAGCAGTACGCCACGACGTGCGGATCGCCGAAGTTCACGTTGCACCGGATGACCGGGTGCCCGTGGTAGGCGCGGCCGTTCTTGACGCAGGCCACGTACTGGACGCTGAGCTGCTCAGAACGCAGTTCCCGGCTGAGCGTCCGGCCCGCGGCCCGGACGGGATCGCGGATGCCCGCGACCAGCGGCACGCCCGGCTGCGAGCGGCCGGGACCGGCGTGGTAGGTGATCGCGATCACGCCGCCCGCCGCGGCCAGCAGCACCGCCCCGAGCAGCGCGAGCCATGCCTTTCTCACCGGGACAGGACCACACTGGCCCTGGACCGGTCCGCGGGTGCGGACATCAGCACCCCGGGACGGTCCGGCGCCGGGTGGTCCTGCTCGGCGAGGGAGATGCGGGCGCCGCCCGCGTGACCTTGAAACCTGTCATGTCGAGGGATGTCCTCTGCTCGGGATAGTCTCGTTCAGCCGCAGCTCCGGGACCCGGATGTGGGCGGCGGTGAGCTCGGCCGCCTTGTCCGCATCCCGCAGCCTGATCGCCGCCAGGATGGCGCGATGCTCGGCCACCGACCCGTCCAGGCTGCCGCGCAGCGCCAGGGTCCGCGCCTGGAACCTGCCCACCTCGCCTGCCAGCCGGTGGTACACCTCGAGCAGCTTGGAGTTGCCGCTCAGCTCGCAGAGCCGCTCGTGAAACGCCGCGTTCGCGGTGAAGAAGTCCGCGACGGCACCCTGCCTGGCCAGCTCGGACATGCGGTCCGCGAGCTCGTCGAGCCCGGACAGGTCAGCATCGGTCATCCGCGGCACCGCGAGCCGCACCGCCAGGACCTCCAGCGCCTCCCGGACCTGGTAGGACTCGATCAGCTCCTCGGGCGTGATGGACCGGACCTCGGCGCCCCGCCGGGGTCGCACCGTGACCAGCCCCTCCGCCGCCAGGCGGCCGATGGCCTCCCGGATCGGCCCGCGGCTCACGGACAGTTCTTTCGACAGCGCGACCTCGGACAGCTCGGTCCCCGGGGCGAGCCGGCCTCCCATGATCTCGTCCCGCAGGTGCCCGTAGACCCGCTGCCACAGCGTCAGATTCTCGAATGCCGGCGGCATATGGCCCCCTTATTCCATATGCGTCAGAGCCATTGCACGGTCATACGACGCTATGTATGATGCCAAGAGTTAACAGGTTACAGTTTGAATTTAACATACTCTAGCCGTCCGGACAAGTGGACCTCAGACAAACGCGCAGGTCAGCACTCCAGAGATCAGCAGGAGGGAGCGTCCGGTGAGCGAACGGGTCCGCCGGGGACGGAAATGGGGTTCTGCGGCTGTCGGGGCCGGCGCGGCGATGCTTCTCGCCGCCGCGTGCAGCTCGCAAGGTTCCACTCAGGCGGGAGGCACCCCCACCGCGTCGTCGTCCGCCAGTACGGGCACCAAGATCACCAAGATCGCCATCGCGCTCCCCGCCAAGGTCAGTGACTACGGCTGGAACCAGCAGGGCGACAACGCGGCCAAGGCGGTCGCCACCGCGTCGGGCGCCCAGCTCACCGTCCTGTCCGACATCGGCTACGACAACACTCAGTCGCAGCTCTCGCAGCTGGCCCGGCAGCACGCCCAGTTCATCATCGCCCACGCGAGCGGGTACGACACGGCCGCCAAGCAGGTCGCGATGCAGTACCACGTCCCGATCATGACCTATGACATCGCGACCGAGCTGGTGCCCGGCCTGGTGTCGAACATCACCACCTCGGGACAGCAGGGCGGTTACCTCGCCGGGATCCTCGCGGCCAAGACGACGAAGACGATGACGGTCGGGATCGTCGTCTCGGCCAGCGACACGAACTGGTTCGAGATGAGCGGCGGGTTCGCCGCCGGAGTGCACAGCGCCAACCCGAAGGTGAAGATCCGGTTCGCCGAGATCGGCTCCGCCGCTTACGACGACTCGGCGGGCGGGAAGCGAGTCGCCCAGACCCTGATGTCGGCGGGTGCTGACGTGATCTTCGGCCTGGGGGACGACGCGTCCTTCGGCTATCTCCAGGCCGTCTCGAACGCCAGTGTCGGGCACAAGGTCTGGTACATCGGCGACATCGGCGACATGGGCCCGATCGACACCAAGCACGTCCTGCTCTCCTCGGAGCTGTGGAACTTCCAGGGCGCGTTCACCCAGGCGGTCAAGGACATCAAGGACGGGACCTACGGCCGTCACGGCTACAACCTGGACCTGGCGAACGGGGGCATCTCGCTCCTCAAGACCTCCTACATCCCGGCCGGCGTCTGGACCGAGGTCCAGGCCGCCCAGCAGAAGATCATCTCCGGGCAGCTCACGGTCCCGGCGGCCACGACCCTGGCCAAGGTGAAGGCGCTCATATCGGCCGGCTAGGGCACCGGCCGGGGATCAGGAGAAGGCAGGAGTGGCCGGGACACAGTCAGCCGAGCGGGCGCCAGCCATCGAGCTGATCGGTATCACCAAGCGGTTCCCCGGGGTCCTGGCCAACGACCGGGTCAGCGTGACCGTCCGGCCCGGCGAGGTGCACTGCCTGCTCGGTGAGAACGGGGCCGGCAAGTCCACCCTGATCAGCATCTTGTCCGGGATGCTGCGCCCGGACTCCGGGACCATCAAGATGGACGGCGCCGAAGTCGCCATCCGCTCCCCGCGGGATGCCCTCCGGCTGGGCATCGGCACGGTCTACCAGCACTCGACGCTGATCCCGGCGCTCACCGTGCTGGAGAACCTGATACTTGGCGTCCGGTTCCGGCTGGACCGGGCCGGCGCTCGCGGACGGCTGGCCGAGATGGCGGCGATGCTCGGCATCGAGGTGGACCCGGAAGCGCGGACGGGAGATCTCGCTCTGGGCCGCCAGCAGCAGGTCGAGATCATCAGTGCCCTCTGGCGCGGGTCCCGGGTGCTGGTCCTCGACGAGCCCACGTCCATGCTCACTCCCCAGGGCGTGGAGGAACTCCAGAAGGTGCTGCGGCGCCTCAAGGAGCGGGGCACGGCCGTCGTGTTCATCACGCACAAGCTGCATGAGGCGCTCGCCGTAGCGGACCGCATCAGCGTGCTGAGGCGGGGACGGCTCGCGGGGACGCTGTCGTCGGAGCAGTTCGCGTCCGCCTCCGCGGCGGAGCTGCGGGCCACGATCATCGGGCTCATGTTCGGGGAGGAGACGGCCGAGGTCGCCGGGGCGGCCGAACTGACCACCGACCTGACGGCCGAGGAGCACCGCGTCCCGGCCGCGGAGGTTTCCGGGGACGACGTCTACCTGGAGCTGAAGTCCGTCTCGGCCCGGGGGAACGGCATCGAGCCGGGCGTCGAAGAGGTCAGCCTGCGGATCAGCAAGGGCGAGATCGTGGGGGTAGCGGGCATGGACGGCAACGGCCAGCGGGCCCTCGCGGAGGCCATTGCCGGGCAGCGGCGGGTCACGTCGGGGACGGTCGAGCTGTTCGGCGTGGCGGTGAACCGGCTCAGCGTCTCCGCCCGGCAGCGGCTGGGACTGCGCTACCTGACCGATGACCGGCTCGGCGAGGGCATTGTCGGGAGCCTCGGCGTATCGCTCAACATCTTCCTGAAGCGGATCGGCGAGCGGCCCTTCTGGCGGTGGGGCCGGATCGACCGGCGGCGCGTCCACGCGGAGGCGAGCGGCCTGGTCAAGGCGTTCGACATCCGCACCCCCGGGCTGGATACCAGGGCGGGGACGCTGTCCGGAGGAAACATCCAGAAGCTCCTGCTGGCCCGGGAGCTTTCCTTCGGCCCGAAGGTCGTGGTCTTCCACAAGCCCACCTACGGGCTGGACCTCAAGACCACCGAGCACGTCCGCACGGTCATCCGCGACCTGGCCGGGAAGGGGACCGCGGTGCTCGTCATCTCCACCGACCTCGACGAGCTGATCGAGCTGTCCGGCCGCATCGCGGTGCTGTCCCGCGGCCGCCTGGCGGGCATCGTGGACAACGGGCCGCATGCGGTCGACCGGGTGGGCTCGCTCATGATCGGTACGACGGAGGCGGCCTGAATGTCAGCGACGACGGCCGAGAGCCGGGAGGCGGCCGGGCGGCCGGCGGAGCCCGCCCCGGCCGCGCGGTGGTGGCGCACGGCCGTGCGGTCGCTGGCGCCGGTGATCCTGGCCCTGGTCGCGGGCGGCCTGCTGCTGCTGGCCCTGGGCCATAACCCGGTCCGCTTCTACGTCGCGGTGTGGCAAGGAGGCGTTGAGTCCGGCGGCTGGCAGGACAGCGCGGTCCTGCTGGCGCCCCTGCTCCTGATCGCGCTGGGCCTGATCGTCGTCTTCCGGGCCGGCATCTGGAACCTGGGGTACGACGGCCAGTACCTGCTCGGCGCCGCGCTCGTGGCCGGCTTCGGGCCGGGCCTGCTGGCGAGCTGGCCGGCCCCGCTCGCCTATGCCGTCCTGTTCGCGGTCGCCGGGGGCGCGGGCGCGCTGTGGGCGCTGGTTCCCGCCGTGCTGAAGGCCTGGTACGAGACCAACGAGATCATCACCACGCTGATGATGTCGTTCATCGGGATCGGCGTCGCGAACATCCTGGTGAAGGGGCCGTTCCAGGATCACGCCGTGAACATCCCGCAGACTCCGGCGATCCCGTTCGGCAAGCTGCTGCCCAACCTGTCCGGCACCCGGGTGCACGTCGGCGTCCTGCTCGCGCTCGCCGCGGTCGTCGTCGTCCACTACCTGCTGACCCGGACCTCGTTCGGGCTGCGGCTGTCGGTCCTCGGGGCGAACCCGCGTACCGCCGGCCACGTCGGCATCAACGTGCGGCGGGTCATCGTCACCAGCTTCTTGTGGAGCGGTTTCCTCATCGGCGTGGCCGCGGCCGCGGACATCCTGGGCCTGTGGGCGTACGTCCGGGCCAACTGGAACCCGGGCTACGGCAACGCCGTCATTCCCTTCGTCTTCCTGGCCCGGCTCAACCCGCTCGCGGTCGTCCCGTTCGTCGCCTTCTACGCGGTGCTCTCGACCGGCGGTGACCTCGCCGCCCAGCAGGCGAACCTGCCCACCGACTTCCTCCTCGTGCTCGTGGCGCTCATCTTGCTGTTCATGACCGTGATCGAGTTCCTGGGACGCCGAAGGGACCTGGGCCGCAGCTACCTCACGCCGGGGCTGAAGGAGGCGCTTCGCCGCCCGCTGCTCCGCCGGCGGCCGGCCCGGTGAACGGCCTGCTCACCCAGTCGTTCCTGACCGCCCTGGTGGCGGGCGGGATCGTCGCCGCCGTCCCGCTGATGTTCACCGCCCTCGGCGAATCGGTCTCCGAGCGGGCCGGAGTGCTGAACATCGGCCTCGAGGGCATGATGCTGCTCGGCGCCTACCTGGGCTTCCTCGGGGCCTACGAGCTGCACTCGGAGTGGCTCGGGTTCGTCGCCGGGGTCGCGGGCGGGCTGGCCGGCGCCATCGTCATGGCCCTGCTCAGCGTCGGCATGGGCCTGGACCAGATCGTGGTCGGCATCGCCATCACGCTCGCCGGCGAGGGCATCACCAGCGTGCTCCAGCAGGCCCAGTTCAAGGGCAAGTTCCCCGGCCTCGGTAACCCGGTCACCGTGGCGATCCCCGGGCTGTCGCGCATTCCCGTGCTCGGGCACAGCGTGTTCGACCAGCCGCTGCTCGTCTATCTGGGGGTCGGGCTGCTCGCGCTGGTGGCGTGGGTGTTCCGGGCCACGTCCTGGGGGCTGAACCTGCGGGCGGCCGGCGAGAAGCCCGAGGCGCTCGACGCGGCGGGCATCAGCGTCCTGGCCGTCCGGACCTACGCCGTGCTCGCCACCGGCGCGCTGGCCGGGCTCGGCGGCGCGTACCTGGCGATCGTCGGGGCCAGCACGTTCACGCCGTTCATGACGCAGGGCCAGGGCTACATCGCGATCGTCATCGCCATGCTGGCCCGGGGCAAGCCGCTGTGGGTGGGGATCTCCTCCTTCGTCTTCGGCACCTGCCTGTCCATCGGCACCGCGCTGCAGCTCGCCAGCGTCAATATCTCCAGCGACTTCATCGACATGCTGCCCTACGTCGCGATCATGGCGGCCCTCGTCCTGTTCGCCCGGGGTTCCTATCTCCCCCCGGCCCTGTGCCTGCCGTACGTCCGGGGCGGAAGGTAGCCGGTCTCGTTATCCCGCGCTGCCCGCCTTGACCGGGGCGGCGGGGTCAGCCGCGCCGTCGGGCCCCGCCGGGGCCGCCGGCGAGACCGCGCCGTCGTCCAGCCCCGACTGGAGCCGCTCGGCGGGCACCCTGACGTGCGCCGCGGTCAGCGCAGCGGCCTTTTCCGCGTTGCGCAGCCGGATGGCAGCGAGGATCGCGCGATGCTCGGTTACCGACTCGTCCAGGTTGCCGCGAAGGGCGAGGGTACGTGCCTGGAACCGGCCGATCTCGCCCTCCAGCCGGTGGTGCACCTCCTGCAGCTTGGCGTTCCCGCTCAGCTCGCACAGCGTCTCGTGAAACTCCACGTTCGCCGCGAAGAAGTCCCCGATGGCGTTGGCCTTCGCGTGGTCGGCCATCCGGTCGATGAGCCGTTCCAGGCGGCCCAGGTCGTCTTCGGTGACCAGCGGGATGGCCAGCCGCACGGCTAGCACCTCGAGCGCCTCGCGGACCTGGTAGGCGTCGATGAGCTCCTGCGGGGTGAGCGAGCGGACGACGGCCCGGCGCCGCGGCTGGACCTTGATCAGCCCCTCGGCCGCCAGGCGGCCCATCGCCTCGCGGATGGGACCGCGGCTTATCGCGAGCTCCCGGGCGAGCGCCACCTCGGAAAGCTCCGTTCCCGGGGAAAGCCGGTCGGCCAGGATCTCTTCGCGCAGGTACTTGTAAACCCGTTGCGACAGCGTCAGATTCTCGAATGCCTGCGTCACTAGCTCACCTCGATCCCCGGATCGGCCTGCGGGCAAGAACGACGCATCAGCTTAGCCGCCTGCGCCGTCCCGGGGCCGCCGAAGGTCCCGTTTGCTCGGATCGAGGCCACCGGTGCCGACCTTCCGTCGCTCCTGTTGACTGATGACAGACAACTGTCATAGGGCGACAGACTGTCCTCCGGTCATCTGTAGACAGTTGGCATTTTAACGAGTTAGCGTGGTCTTGGCCGGCAGGAACCGGACTGGCGCATGAGCTGACGATCGGGGTTCGTGGTGGAATTCGGCGTCAACCTCAATAACCGCGAGCCGCTGATCACGTCCGACTACACCCTGGCTGACCTGCTCGACCTGGCCGAGTTCGCGGAGAACCGCGGGTTCGGCTCCGTCTGGGTGGGCGACAGCCTGTTCTCCAAGCCGAGGTTCGAGCCGATCAGCCTGCTCTCGGCGATCTCGCAGCGGACCACCCGGGCCAAGCTCGGCACCGCCTGCCTGGTCACCTCGACGAGAAACCCGCTCTACCTGGCCCTCGAATGGGCCACGCTGGACCAGCTCAGCGGCGGCCGGACGGTCCTGGGCGCCTGCATGGGCAATCCCGAACACGGCGTCCGCCGGGAGTTCGAGGCCCTGGGCCTGCCGTTCGGCCAGCGGGCCGCGGTCTTCGAAGAGGGCCTGGCCGTGCTGCGGTCGCTGTGGACGACCGGGAAGGTCACCCACCACGGCCAGTACTACGACTTCGACGACGTCTCGTTCTACTCCGGCACCGAGATGGGGCCGCTGATGCCCCTCCAGCGGCCGCCGCCGACCTGGGTGATCTCCAACATCAGGCTGACCGGCGAGCTGGCCCCCGAGGTCGCGAAAAAGCGCATGCGCGACGCCTGCGAGCGCGTCATCCGGCACGGCGACGGCTGGATGACCTGCTGCCGGGCCACCCACCCGGAGGAGGTGGCCGAGCAGCTCACCGCGCTGCGCAAGGCGGCCGCCGATCTCGGCCAGGACTTCAGCCGCTACACCGTCTCCTACCAGGTCACGATGAATATCGGCGACTCCCGGGACCAGGCCAAGGCCGCGTTCGGCGAGTACATCGGCAGCTACTACCCCGAGCTGAGCAAGTCCGTGGACCTGTCCGACTGGGGTCCCGCCGGCACCCCCGAGGCGGTGGCCGGCTGGTTCCGCCGGTTCAGCGCGGCCGGGGTGGACCACTTCATCTGCCGCTTCGGCGCCCTCGACCAGTTCGCCCAGGTGGAGCGCTTCGCCGCCGAAGTGATTCCCGCCCTCGAAGAGAATGGACCGGGTAAATGACCGACGACCGCACCGAGGCGCAGCTGCGCGCCTCGGCCGAGCTCGTGGTGGACACCTGCTTCGAGGTGAAGGAGGGCGACGTCGTCACGGTCATCACCGACGACCGGCGCAAGCCCGAAGCGGAGATGGTCGCGACCGTGGTCGCCGAGCGCGGCGGCCTGCCCATCGTGGCCAACAACGAGACCCAGATCCGCCGCGCCCTGGCCGACACGCACTTCCCCATGGTGCCGCCGCGCAACCTGCACCAGGCCATGGTCACCTCGGACCAGATCATCATCATGACCAACCTGGAGTGGGCCAACCGCTTCGCGCACGTGCCCGCGGTCAAGGAGTCGTGCGCCAACATGGCCCGCATCGGGTCCATCGAGGAGGGCTTCGGCCGCTGGCCGATCTCGGTCGCCGACATCGAGGCCACCATCGGCAACGCCAAGAAGGCCATCGCCCTGCTCGAGGGCAAGACCAAGGTCCGGGTCACCTCCCCGGCCGGCACCGACGTGGTGGTCAGCATCGAGCGGCGGCCCGCCCTGGAAGTCGTCCCGGTCAAGCAGCCGGGCGCCATGATGGGCCCGGCCCCGCTGTGGGGCGAGGTCGCCTACGCCGCGGTCGAGGACCAGACCAACGGCACGATCGTGATCGACGGCAACATGCTCGGCATCGGCATCCCGCGGCACGTGGAGCACCCGATCACCTGGCACGTCGAGGACGGCGAGTACCGGGCCATCGAGGGCGGCGCCGAGGCCCGCCGGCTGCTCGACGTGATCACCGGCGTGCCCGGCACCGAGACCGTGGCCGAGTTCGCGTTCGGCACCAGCGACTTCGCACCCGTCGGCGACCCGAGCGAGAAGGGCCGCAAGGGCACCGTGCACTTCGCGCTGGGCGACAACCAGAACTGCTACCCCGGCGGCCAGAACCGCAGCGTCCTGCACCTGGACGGCGTCTGCCACAACGTGTCCCTGCAGATCCTGGACACGGGGGAGTACCTCGTCAAGGACGGGGTCTGGCAGCTGTGAGCGACGTGACGGTGATACCGCTCACCGACGTCGAACCGGTCCAATTGGCGGGCGGCAGCTGGTCCCGGGTGCTGGTGGCGGACTCCACCGTCGGCGGCAACGCCTCGGCCCTGGGCTACTCGGTGTTCAAGCCGGGCACCTCCACCGCCGACCTGTCGCACGAGACCGAGGAGCTCGCCTACATCGTCAGCGGCCGCGGCGTGATCCGGCTCGAGGACCGGGACGTCCCGGTCGCCGCCGGCCAGGCGCTCTATGTCCCCGCCAAGCTCTGGCACACCGTGGTCAACCCGGGCGATGCGGACCTGGTGATGGTGTTCTCGTTCCCCTCACCGGCCTACCCGCCCACCGAACGGCGTGACCCCGAAGACCCCCGCGGTGAGTGAGCCGGAGTACCCGGCCGGACGGGCGCCGGCCACCCCCGCGGACGCGATCCGGCAGGTCTGGACGGCCTGCCGGATCCTCGCCCGGCACGGCCAGGAGGACCTCACCCTGGGCCACGCCAGCGTCCGCGGCCCGGACGGCGGCACGGTCTTCATCAAGCGCAAGGGCAAGGCGCTGCGCGACGTGCGCGCCGAGGAGGTCATCGGCATCGCCCTGGACGACCCGGACGGGCACCTGACCGCCGGGGCGCACCTCGAGACGATCATGCACCTGGAGACCTACCGGGCCCGGCCGGACGTCGGCGCGGTCATCCACACCCACCCGCTGTACTCGATCGCGCTCGGCGCCACCGCCGGCGGCCTCGAGCTGCTCTCCCACGACGGCCTGCTGTTCCCGGACGGGGTGCCGGTCTTCGACGGCACGGCCGGCCTGGTGACCACGCCCCGGGACGGCCAGGGCGTGGCCCGGGCGCTGGGCGGCGGCCGGGCGGTGCTGCTGCGCAACCACGGCATCCTGGCGGCCGGGCCTGACATCAGCTGGGCGGTGCTGACCGCGCTCACCCTGGAGCGGGCGGCGCGGATCCAGTTCATCGCCCGCACCCTCGGCGAGACCGTGCCGATCCCGCGCGCGATCGCTCGCGAGCTGTCGGTCGGCAAGTACCGGGAGGAGTTCGCCGAAGAGTACTGGCAGGACTGGTGCGCCATGCTAGAACCGCCGCCATGACCGAAACGGTACGAGCCACCATCAACGGGAAGCCTTACGCAGGCGGCGTTCCCGCCGAGGAACTGCTCCTGGACTTCCTGCGCGACCGGCTCGGCCTGACCGGCACCAAGCAGTCCTGCGAGGTCCAGGTGTGCGGGGTCTGCACGGTGCTGGTGGACGGCGACCCGGTCAGTTCCTGCTGCTACCTCGCGGCCGACATCGACGGCCGCGCGGTCACCACGATCGAGGGCCTGGCCGGCTCGGACTTCCACCAGCGCGCGGCCCGGGCTTTCCTGCGGCACGCCGCCGTGCAGTGCGGCTTCTGCACCGCCGGGCTGCTGCTGACGGCCAGGGCCCTGGCCGCCCGCGGGATCGGCGGCGACCGGGACCGGATCGCCACCGCCATGAACGGCAACCTCTGCCGCTGCACCGGCTACGTCTCCCTGCTCGACGCGCTCACCGAGATCCTGGGCGAGACCGCATGAGCGCCACCGGGCCAGCCGTCGGCCGCAGCGTCGAGCGGGCGGACGGCCCGCTCAAGCTGGCCGGCCAGGCCGAGTTCACCGGCGACATCAAGCTCCCCGGCCTGCTCTACGCGGCGATCCTGCACAGCCCCCTGGCGCACGCCCGGATCATCTCGGTAGACACCTCGGTGGCGGAGCAGGCCGACGGCGTGGTCGCCGTCTTGACCAGCGACGACCTGGCGGACCTCGACCCGTACTACGGTCACGCGCTACGCGACCGCCCGGTTGTGGCCCTCGGCAAGGTCCGCTTCACCGGCGAGCCGGTCGCCGTGGTCGCGGCCGAGACCCAGGCCGCCGCCGAGGCCGCCATTGGCTTGATCAATGTGGACTACGAAGAGCTGCCTATCGCCGCCAGCGTCAGCGCCGCCCTGGCCGGGAACGCCCCGCTCGTCCACGAGAAACGCGCCCGCCCCGGCGCCGCGCACGGCCTCGGTGACCTGCCCGACGCCGACGGCAACATCTGCTACAGCTACTCGTTCCGCCGCGGCGAGGTCAGCCGGGCCTTCGCGGACGCCGCGGTGGTGATCGAGGGCGAGTACACCTTCCCCGCCGTCTACCAGTACTCGATGGAGACGCACACCACGATCGCGCACTGGCAGGGCGGCGAGCTGACCCTGTGGTCCTCGTGCCAGCACCCGTTCCTGGTCCGGCAGGAGATCGCCGTGCTGTTCGGGCTGCCGCTGGACCGGGTGCGGATCATCGTGCCGTTCCTCGGCGGCGGCTTCGGCGGCAAGTCCTACACCAAGATGGAACCGCTGACCGCGGCCATCGCCCGCAAGGCCGGCCGCCCGGTGCGGGTCCTCAACGCGGTGCACGAGTCGATGATCACCACCCGGCGGCACAACATGACCGCGCGGATGCGCACCGCGGCCGCGGCCGACGGCACCCTGCTCGGCCGTGAATGCCAGGCCTGGATGGACACCGGCGCCTACGCGGACAACGGCCCCCGGGTCACCGCCACGGCCGGCGACGCCGCCCCCGGCCCCTACCGCTGGCAGGCCCTGGACGTGCAGGCCCACTGCGTCTACACCAACACCAGCCCGTCCGGCTCCTACCGCGCCTTCGGTGCCGCCCACCTGCAGTGGATCGCCGAATCGCAGCTGGACGAGGTAGCCCGCCGCCTCGGCATCGACCGCCTGGACATCCGCCGCCGGAACCTGCTGCGCCCCGGCGAGGAAGTCCGCCCCGGCGGCAAGCCCCTCGACGCCGACCTCATCGGCGACGTAGAAAAGGCAGCTGCCAACGTCGGCTGGCACGAGCCGCCCATCCGTTCGGCCGCCAGGAAAAGACGGGGCCGCGGCGTCTCGGTCGGCCTGCTCGCGGCCGGGGCCCACCCGGTGTCGACCGCGACCGTGCGGATGGGCCCCGACGGGTCGGTCACCGTCCTGGTCGGCACCACCGAGATGGGCCAGGGCGCCCGCACGGTGATGGCGCAGATCGCGGCCGGCGTCCTGCACGCCCCCGTGGACCAGGTGGTGATGCGCGGCACCGACACCCGGTACACGCCCTACGACCGGTCCACCGGGGCCAGCCGGTCCACCACGGTGGCCGGCCTGGCCGTGCAGCGGGCCGCCCAGGACGTGCTCGGCTCCCTGCTCGAGACCGCCGCCGCCGAGCTCGAGGCGCCGCCCCCGCTGCTGGAACCAGTCGAGGGTGGCATAAAAGACCAGGGCGGCCGCACCATGACCCACGCCGAGCTGGTCCGGGCCCGGTTCGGCTTCGACGGCGGCGAGCTTCTCGGCCACGGCCGGGTCCAGCCCGAGGGCGGCACCGGCTCCTACGCCGAGGGCCCGGTCTTCTGGGAGGTGTGCGTGGCCGGGGCCGAGGTGGAGGTGGACCTCGAGACCGGCGTCGTCACCGTGCTGCGCACCTCCACCGTGGCCGACGTCGGCCAGGCCATCAACCCGCAGCTGGTCACGCGGCAGGACGAGGGCGCCACCCTGCAGGGCCTCGGCAACGCCATGTTCGAGGAGATGGTTTTCGCCCCGGACGGCCTGCTGCTGAACGACACGCTGCTCGGCTACCGAATCCCCGCTTTCCGTGACCTGCCGGCCATCATGACGTGCTCCATCGTTGAGAATGGCGATGGCCCCGGCCCGTTCGGGGCCAAGGGCTGCGGCGAGGGGGCGCTGGCCGCCGTCCCGGCCGCGATCGTGAACGCGCTGGCCGACGCCGGCGTGCCGATGAACACGCTGCCGCTCACGCCCGAACGGGTGTGGCGGCGGATACGAGAACTGAAGATCAGCTGAAGCCCGGAGGTAAGGCAATGAGCGTTCCGAAGGTGGCAGCGGTGATCGGCGCCGGGACGATGGGCCCCGGCATGGCGGCGGTACTCGCCCGCGCCGGTTCCGCGGTACGGTTGTACGACATCAGCGCCGAGGTGCTCGAGCGGGCCCGGGCCGGCTGCCAGCTCGCGGCCGGCGCGCTGGACCGGGTGGAGGCGGCGTCCGCGCCGGGCGGCTCGGTCGTCTTCGAATCAGACCTCGGCCAGGCGCTGGCCGGCGCCGAGCTGGTCCTCGAGGCCGTCCCCGAGAAGCTGGACCTCAAGCGCGACGTCATCGCCGCCTTCGAGGACCACCTCACGGACGACGCGATCATCGCCTCGAACACCTCGGGCATCCCGATCACCCAGATCGCCACCGCGCTGAAGCACCCGGGCCGCCTGGTCGGCATGCACTGGTCGAACCCGCCCCACCTGATCCCGATGATCGAGGTGGTGCCGGGGGAGCAGACCGCGGCCGCGACCACGGCCGCGATCATCGCGATCATCGCGGCGTTCGGCTACGAGGCGGTCACCGAGAAGGAGGTACCCGGCTTCGTCGAGAACCGGATCCTCTACGCCATCCTGCGCGAGTGCCTGTCGCTGGTGGAGCAGGGCATCGTCTCCGAGGCCGACATGGACACCTGCGTCAAGTGGGGGATCGGGTACAAGCTCGCCGTGATCGGCCCGATGCGGCTGCTCGACCTGGCCGGCCTGGACATCTACTCCAGCGTCGCCTCCTACCTCAACCCCGACCTGTCCGCCGCCACCGAGGTACCCGCGATGATCAGGGAAAAAGCAGACGCCGGGCAGCTCGGCATGAAGACCCTCGGCGGCATCTACCCTTACACGGCCGAACAGGTCGCCGAACGCCGGGCCGAGATCGCCCAGGGCCTGATCGCGGTCCGCAAGACCCTCTCGGCTCTGTGAGGCAGCCATGAAGCCCACGATGAAGGTCGGAGGAGGCGCACTGGATCACCGGCCAGATGCTGACCGCCGACGGCGGCCACACCCGTCATTGAGGTTAAGGCCAGCACCGTGAAACTCCCGCCGTTCGCCCTGCATCGCCCCGAGTCGGTCGGGCAGGCCTCGCGCCTGCTCGCCGACCTGGGTGATGAGGGGGCCGCCTACTGCGGCGGCACCGAGCTGCTGCTGGCCATGAAGCTCGGCCTCGCCAGCTACGAGCACCTGGTCGACCTGAAGCGGATCAGCGCCCTGCGCGGCATCACTGGCCTGCAATCCGGCGGTGTCCGGATCGGCGCGGCGGCCACCCACCGCGAGATCGAGACCTCCGCCACCCTGCGCGCCCCCTACCCCGAGCTGTGCGCGATGATCTCGCAGGTGGCGAACGTGCGAGTGCGTTCGGTCGGCACCCTGGGCGGGAACCTGTGCTTCGCCGACCCGCACTCCGACCCGGCCTCGTTCCTGCTGGCGGCGGGCGCCACGATGATCTGCCAGCACGGCGAGGCCACCCGCCGGCTCCCCGCCGCCGCCTTCCTGACCGGCCCGTACGAGACCGCGCTGGCCCCCGGCGAGCTGCTCACCGCCGTCGAGCTTCCGGCCCGCCCGCACCGCACCGCCCTATCCCACCTCCGCATGAAATTGACCGAACGACCCGCCGTCACCGTCACCGTCATGCTCACCCTCGGCGCAAATGAGGTCGCCCAGGCCAGCTTGATCGTCGGCTCGGTCGGCAGCGTCCCGTTCGCCGCCGACACGGCGATCCTGGCCGGCGCCGCGGCCGCGGATTTCGGTGCCCGCGCCGAAGCCTGCGCCGAGCAAGCCGCCGCCGGCTGCACCCCGCTATC
The DNA here is from genome assembly GCA_025934635.1 of Streptosporangiaceae bacterium. Next base: position 17,544 of record JAICWX010000121.1, read on the forward strand.
CGACGGCGAGGCCTCCGCCGAGTACCTCCGCCACCTAGTCTTCGTCCATGCCCGCCAGGCCCTCGGGGACGCCTTCGCCCGTGCCTCCCAGCCCCGCTGACCTCCAGGCGGCCAAGAACCGCACCATCCCCGACGTCCTGCCACCCCCAGGCGAACAACTTCTGGTCCTGTTCTGCGGCATCCAGGCCCTGGTCTCCGCGTACCACCCCCGCGTCCTGGCCATCGCCGGCGTCACCGCCTACCGCACCGCCTTCGCCCGCCCCCGCGCCGCCGCCGGCCCTCAGCCCGATCCCCTGGGCACCACCCCCATCTGGGTCCTCCCCAACCCCAGCGGCCTCAACGCCTCCTGGACCCTGCCCCGCATCACCGCCGCCTTCCGTGAGCTCCGCGAAGCGACCGGGGCGTGAGCCCGCGGCACAGAAGTGACGGGGATGTGACCGCCGCCGCCGGGAAGTCCCGTCAGGAACGCGGCCGTTCCTTGATCCCGCTGGCGAGCAAGCCCGTCACCTCGGCGATCCGCGCCGCGCGCAGGTCCGGCCGCCGCTTCGTGGCGTCGATGTACCGCAGGTAGCCCTTGCGGTAGAACTGCGCGAGCGTGTCGAAGAACGCACCGGCCGCCGGGTTGGCCTCCAGCGCGGCCGCGATGTCCTCCGCCAGCTCACCGCGCTGCGGCCCCTCGGGTGACAGTTCCACCGGCACCTGCGAGCCGACCGCGATACCGGCATGCTGCATTCTGGCCGGGTTCAGCGTGAACGCCCACCCGCTGTCGCCCGGCTCGAGCGTCACCCGCACCCGGCAGCCGTTGACGGTGCCGCTCACGTGATGCATAGCCTTCACACCCCACTCAGCATCCGGGTCGAAGGGCACCACGATCAGCGCGTGGCCGCGGGGACCGGCCGCGATCCGGACATCAAACCGCTGAACAGGCATGGCTCATCGTGACATGGCGCCCGCCGGTCCAGTGCGGCCACTCTTCATACCCGCCTCTGTTCATACCCGCCTCTGCGCTGGCTGGTGTCCCGCACCCGGCTCAGATCGGGTAGCGGGTGGGCTCGGTGGTATAGCTCCTCCCGGAGGGCGTGGTCCACCGGAACGTCCCGCCGGGGAGCTGGTCCACTGTCCATTTCGGGTGCTGCTTGAGCCGGTGGTCATGCCGGCATTTGGGGCCGGCGTTGCACAGGCACGTCCGCCCGCCCGCTTCGTACGGGGTGTTGTGCTCGAAGTCGCAGGCCGCGGCGGGTCGGCGGCAGACCGGACTGGTACAGGTGGCGTGCCGGACCTGGGCCAGGTGCCGGAGCCGGACCCCCGGATCGTGCCCCTTGGCCTCGAACTGGTGATCACAGTGCTCGGTCCCGAGCGAATAGAGCTCGATGATCAGGTCCGGCCCGTCCCCTTGGGTGCGAAGCCGCCAGGTCCCGTATCCGCCCGGCGGCCCGTCCCGCCTTTCGGGGGTGAAGCTGAACCCGCCCGGCCCGTCCCTGGTCCCACCCGGTATCCCCGGTTTCCTGTGTTTCCCGTGTCCCTTGGGTGCGGCCCGACCGCATCCGTGCGCCACGGCGTGTCCCTGCCCGTCGGTCACCGTCACGCACCACGTCGTCTTCGGGTTCCGAGCGGCCGCCCGAGCCAGGTCGCGGGCGAGCCAGGGGTCGATGGGCCCGATCCCGCCCAGCTCCCCGGGCCGGCCCGCCAGCCCGGTCAGCGTCACCAGCGGGACCGTCAAGGTCCCCCGGACCGCGAACCCGGCCGGGACCACCCCGCCTTGCGCGGTTCCGTCCTCGGTCCGGGGCCGGGAGTCCTGGCCCAGCAGCAGGTCCAGGTAGGCCCGGGCGCGCAGTTCGTCCATGCTGCCCTCGAGCCCCGCGTTGCGGAGTTCATGCGCCCATGCGGTGATCCGCTGATCGGCGGCCAGGACCTCGGCGGGCGGGAGTTCCCGGCCCATCAACGCCGCGTTCCCGCTGTCCTCCGCCCACCGCTGCACCCGGGTGTCCTTCGCCGCGGCCTCCCTCCGGCCGCGGGCCTTCTCCGGCGCCACGTCCATGACGGCCCGGGCGATCGCACGACGCAGCCCGCCCGGGGTCAGCCGTCCGGCCCGGCCCAGCACCAGCGCTTCCGCCGCCCGCGCCTCGGCCGGGTCCAGCGGCGCCGTCGCATAGACGATGATCTTCACCCGGGACTCCGGCAGGCGGCCAGCCAGGAACAGGGCCATCGTCTCGGGCAGCTTGACCGCCAGGTCATGCGCCCGGCTCATCAGGTCCTCCGCCGCGCCCCGGTTTTCCGCGAACAGCAGCCGCAGCTCATCCACCGCGAACTCATCCCACACCGCCGGCATCCCCGACTGCCTGTCGGCCGCGCAGCCCGGCTCGGCCCGCCGCCGGATGAACTCCGCTACCGCCGCGTGCTTGCGGGCGCAGGCATACGCCTCCTGCCGGCCCCACGCCGCGATCACCCCGTCCAGCTCGTTATCCGAGACGCCGGCGTACCGGTCGTCGTCCCCGGCCGCGCCCGAGGCGAAGAACGCCAGCGACATGCCCCCGGGCAGCGCATCCAGCACCCCGTCCGCCGCGAACCCGGACACCGCACCCGCCCACGACCCAGGCTCCGGGTCAGGCTCCACCTCGTCCTCACCGGAGGCAGGCGGCTCGTCATCGGCCGCGGTGGCATCGCACCACGCCTCCCACTCCGCCGCCGACATCCAGTCAGGGGCGGGAAGGGGGTCGCCGGGCTCTGAGGCGGGATCCGCGTGAGCCGGTCCAGAGGGCATGACACCTCCCTCGTTCGGGAGAATTGATCTATCGAATATAATACCGAAAGACCGCCTGTCAGTCAACGAAATAAGCTGCCGAGTGTGGCGTGTCGCGCCCGTCGCCAGGTCATGGCGATTTCAGCAGCGCTCGGACAACCACGCTTGATATAAGTGCCAAGGGCAGTCTGGCCGGCGGGCTCACGATTCAAGACGCCATCGCGCTGCGGCGAGCACTGCGAGAGCGGAGAGAGCACTGCGAGAGCGGAGAGCAATGCGAGAGCGGAGAGCAATGCGAGAAGTCAAGGCGCCGTCGCGACCGGGCTTTGAACGGCGCATCTTCCTGGCCGGAAGCATCGAGATGGGGAAGGCCGAGCAGTGGCAAGAGCGAATCGCGGATGCCCTCTCCGACGTCGGCGATCTCGTCATCCTCAACCCGCGCCGTGATGGCTGGGACGGCAGCTGGGAGCAGCGAGCGGATAACCCGCAGTTCTTCGAGCAGGTGAACTGGGAACTGGACATGCTTGATGCCGCCGACATCGTGGTCATGTACCTCGCGCCCGGCACCAGGTCGCCGGTCAGCCTCCTCGAGCTCGGCCTCTGCGCCCGTTCGGGCAAGCTGAAGGTGTGCTGCCCCGAGGGATTCTGGCGCCGGGGCAACGTGGAAGTGGTGTGCCGGCGGTACCAGATACCGCTGTTCGGCACCCTTGATGGCCTCCTCGCCGACCTGAAGCGCCAGACAGCGTAAATTGCCCTAATGTGAAGATCGGCCTGGACTACTGGCAGGTGTGCAGTCACCCATCGCTGCCGAGGTGGCGGAGCTCGGGATACCGAACTCTGGTGTGCACGAGGTCATATTCCGGCACCCGCGGGAGTCGCCAGAACTCAAGCTGGCTAAATGCGTAGAACTGGGCATCCAGGCCTTCTACGACGACCGCGAGGACGTCTGCCGCCTGCTGAACCAGCACAGCATCCTGGCCCTTCACGTGCTCCGCAGGGACCCCGCCGCCGGAGACCTATCTGCCGAACGCGACGCTACGCCCACCGCAACATGAGCAGCCGAGATGCTCACTTTTACTGTACAGAGTGTACACTTTGACGTCATGGACGATTCTTACAGCCTGACGTCGGCCCGGACTCACCTGGGTGAACTAGTCTCCCGGGCCCGGTATTCACATCGTCCGGTCGCGATCACCGAGCACGGCAAGCCTTCGGTGGCCATCATCAACATCGACGACCTCGCCGACCTGGAAGACCGGGCCGCGCTGGCCGCCCATTATGCCGACAGGCTGGCCGGACGCGACGGCGTCCCGTTGGCTGACCTGGACGCGGCACTGGACGGGATCGACGCTGACGACGCTCGATGAGCTTTACCGTCGTCGTGCAGGAGACTGCGCTGCGGGCGCTGGCCCGGATCCGCGCAGAAGATAAGGAGTCATTCGCCTCGATCAAGCGGACGCTGGCTGCACTGGCCGAACAGCCGCATCCGGACCAGGCGGTGGCGTGGGGAGGCAGCGGAATCTACCGCCTGCGCCTGCCCGGCATCCGGATCCTGTACGAGGTGAACGAGGACGTGGCGACCGTCTACGTCATCAACGTTGCCGTCACGGCCTCGTAAGGCGAGCAGGCGGCGCGGGGCTCGCTCCGTTCCGCGAGCTCCCCGCGCCGCCCTGGTTTCCTAGCCCGCCCGCCAGGTAGCTGTGCGCGCGAGCCGCCGGCCCGCCCGTGCGGCGGGCGGGCCGGCGGCTCACACCGCCGCCGTGCCAGGGGAACGCCGGGTTCGTTGTCTGGTGGCCTGGTGCCCGGCGTTCCCCTTGCTGACGTCCCCCCCAACTTGCTCCCGGTAGTAAGAGTGCGGCACCCCGCCGCCACCAACATTTTTTGGGAAGATTTCTCCGGGAGATTCCGGGAGGTGCCTGTGGCGGACGCGAACCCCGAAGGTTCAGGCGGTGATGGCGCCGAACCCGATCCCCGGTTCACCTTCGCCAACGAGCGCACCTTCCTGGCCTGGAGCCGGACGGCCCTGGCGCTCGTGGTGGCCGGCCTCGGCGTCGTCCAGTTGCTGCCGCCGTTCCCCGGCGTGCCCTGGGGCCGTCATGTGCTGGGTGTCCCGCTGATCGTGTTCGGCGCGATCGTGGCGGTGGCCGCGTACGGCGAATGGGTCAGGAGCCAGCGGGCCATGCGCCACAGCCAGCCGCTGCCCCGGTCGATCATGCCGCGGCTGCTGGCCGCGGTCATCACCGTGATCGCGGTCCTCGCCGCCGTTGTCGTCCTAGTCTCCGCGCTGCGGTGAAAGAGCCCCAGGACGCCGATCCCGGCCTGGCCCGGGCGCGGACCTCGCTGGCCTGGACCCGGACGGCGCTCTCCTTCGCCGCCGTCGGCGTCGTGGTGCTGAGGAGAGACCTCCTCCCGGGCCTGATCATCCTGGCCGCCGTCCCCGCGATCTGGCAGCTCGGCCGCCTGGCCCACCACCTCCCGGGGCGGCTCCGGCTGGTCACCGCCACCATCGTCGCCATCGCCGTGGTCTCACTGACCGTCGCCGTGACCCACTGACCCGAGAAAGTTAAGTACTCGCTTGACTATCTCTGGCCGCCGTTCCTATAGTCAAGCAAGTGCCTAACCATCCGGGGGCAGGCATGAACCGCGACATCGCAGGGAGCTGATGAACCATGGACCGTTCCGTCACGCACGCCTCGTTCACCCTGGAGCGCGCCTACCCCGCGCCGCCCGCCCGCGTCTTCGCCGCCTGGGCCGATCCGGCCGTCAAGGGCCGCTGGTTCGCGGGCGGGGCGCGCCAGGGACACCAGCTCGACTTCCGGGTGGGCGGCCGCGAGGTGAACAGCGGCGGCCCGGAGGGCGGCCCGGTCATGACGTTCGAGACGTTCTACCGGGAGATCGTCCCACAGGAGCGGATCGTCTACACCTCCACCATGTCGGCCGATGCCGACGTCATCACGATCTCCCTCACCACCGTGGAGTTCAAGGCGGCCGACGGCGGCACCAGGCTGGTCCTCACCGAGCAGGGCGCCTTCCTCGACGGCCGGGAAGAGCCGGCCTGGCGCGAGAACGGCACCGCCGACCAGCTCAAGGCCCTGGCCGACGTGCTAGAAAACGGTGACTGACCTCCAGACGGCGATCGAGGCGGCAGCCGCGGAGCTAATAACAGCCGGGACCGAAACCGGCCTGCA